>NZ_JBVKBC010000023.1:0-107315 GCF_055639095.1 Streptomyces sp. NPDC107550 | reverse complement strand
CCACCCGATACGACAAGACCGCCGAGTCATACGCCGCCGCCCTCACCCTGGCCTCACTCCTCATGTGGACGTGACACTTTGACGACAGGCCCTAGCCGACCCGGGCCCCCGAGCCGACCCCGGGCGGCCCCGGCCGTAGAAGCGGGCGGCTCAGTCTCAGTGTTCGCCGAGCAAGGGACGGATCTGCGACGGCAGGAGGTTCTCGCAGGACTTTTCCGCGGTGTGCGTCAGCGCGTCCTGCCGGCACTCGTAGTAGTCCCGGTACGCGAACTGCGCGGTGAACGCCAGCGCCACCCACGCCACCGCGAGGACGCCCGTCACCAGGCCGCTGATCGCCGCCGTGGTCTGGGGTCTGGTGCTCTCCGCGGGCGGCGCCGGCTTGTCCGGGTCGGTGGCGGAGCGGGGCTTGGCGCGCAGGGCGCTGACGCCCCAGTACAGGGCGAGGACGCCGAGCAGCAGGGCCACGTAAGGCCAGTTGAACAGGGCGAAGAAGAAGCCCCACATGCCGGACAGGAGCGCGTAGCGAGCGTGGCGCTGGGAGGGGTCGGTGGGGTCCCAGCGCATGCCGCCGGGGCCGGGCCCGGGGCCCTGCCCCTGGCCCTCGGGGCCGCCCTGTCCGCCGCCCCCGCCTCCGCCGCCGAGCCGGTCGCCGAACCGGCCGCCGCCCTGCGCGCGGCCGGGCTGCCGGTCGCTCCACTGGCTGCCCCAGGGCGAGTCGCCCCGGCCGGAGGAGCCGTCGGAGTCGGAGCCGGAGCCGCCGGAGCCCTCGGAATCTGAGGAGCCCTCGGGCGCCCGCGGCTGCCAGGGGCGGTCGGGGGCGTCCTCGGGCGGCGGCGCGAACGGATTGTCGGTGTCGGCGGAGCGCGGCTTGCCGGCGGGCTTCCCGGTGGAGTCCTCACCGGGCTCCTGGGACGGCGACGGCGGCGTGGGTCGGCCTTCGCGCGGCATGACGGCGCCGACGGGCAGCGTGTGGCGAAGGCTTCGGTCCGGCATCAGGTGTGCGTCTTCCCCTAGGTCGTCGGGCAGGTCGTCGGTCGGCGGGCCGTGCCTCGCGTCGAGGCCCGGTTCGTTCGTCTCGTCAACGTCCGACGGCCGTCCGGCGTTCCGTGCCGCCGACGCTACCTCCCGAGGCCGCCCCCGTCCCATGGGGGCGGTCCGGTGTGCCGGTATCGTTGCTGACGGTCGGCGGCTTCGTAGACTCCCCCGTATGGCGGAGCGCGTTGCTTTCGTACGACCGCACAAAGACGCAAGTCGCACGTCGCAAGATGCTCAGCTCCCGAGAAAGGGCCTCCTCGTGGCCAAGGCCAAGCGCCTCGTCGTGCTGGTCTCCGGATCAGGTACGAACTTGCAGGCACTCCTCGACGCCGTGGCCGAGCACGGGGAGGACGCCTACGGCGCGCGGATCGTCGCCGTCGGCGCGGACCGGGACGGGATCGCCGGCCTGGAGCGGGCCGAGCGGGCCGGGCTGCCCACCTTCGTGTGCCGGGTCAAGGACCACGCGACGCGCGAGGAGTGGGACCGGGCGCTGGCCGAGGCGACGGCGGCCCACGAGCCGGACCTCGTGATCTCGGCCGGGTTCATGAAGATCGTCGGCAAGGAGTTCCTGGCCCGCTTCGGCGGGCGGGTCGTCAACACGCACCCGGCCCTCCTGCCCAGTTTTCCCGGTGCGCACGGTGTGCGGGACGCACTCGCGTACGGCGCCAAGGTCACCGGCTGCACCGTCCACTTCGTCGACGACGGCGTCGACACCGGCCCGATCATCGCCCAGGGCGTGGTCGAGATCCGGGACGAGGACGACGAGAGCGCTCTGCACGAGCGCATCAAGGAAGTCGAGCGCACGCTGCTCGTCGATGTCGTGGGGCGGATCGCCCGTAACGGCTTCAGCATCGAGGGACGAAAGGTAGTCATCCCGTGACCGCGGAAACCACCGCCGAGAGCACCAAGCGGCCCATCCGACGGGCGCTGGTCAGCGTCTACGACAAGACCGGTCTGGAGGAGCTGGCGCGCGGGCTGCACGAGGCGGGCGTCCAGCTCGTGTCGACGGGCTCCACCGCCGGACGGATCGCCGCCGCCGGGGTGCCGGTCACCAAGGTCGAGGAGCTGACCGGGTTCCCCGAGTGCCTCGACGGCCGGGTCAAGACCCTGCACCCGAAGGTGCACGCCGGCATCCTCGCCGACCTGCGCCTCGCGGACCACCGCGCGCAGCTCCAGGAGCTGGGCGTCGAGCCGTTCGACCTGGTGGTCGTGAACCTGTACCCGTTCAAGGAGACCGTCGCCTCGGGCGCGAGCCCCGACGAGTGCGTCGAGCAGATCGACATCGGCGGCCCGTCCATGGTCCGCGCCGCCGCGAAGAACCACCCGTCGGTGGCCGTCGTCACCAGCCCCGCCCGGTACGCGGACGTCCTCGCGGCGGCCGGGGACGGCGGTTTCGACCTCACGACCCGCAAGCGGCTGGCCGCCGAGGCGTTCCAGCACACCGCCGCGTACGACGTGGCCGTCGCCGCCTGGTTCGCGGACGACTACGCGGCCGCCGACTCCTCCGGCTTCCCCGACTTCCTCGGCGCCACCTACGCGCGCAAGAACGTGCTGCGCTACGGCGAGAACCCGCACCAGGGCGCCGCTCTCTACGTCGACACCGTGTCCGGCGGCGGCTCCGCGGCGGGCGGCGGTCTCGCCGAGGCGGAGCAGTTGCACGGCAAGGAGATGTCGTACAACAACTTCACGGACACGGACGCCGCGCGCCGTGCCGCGTACGACCACGACGACCCGTGCGTGGCGATCATCAAGCACGCCAACCCGTGCGGCATCGCCGTCGCCTCGAACGTGGCGGAGGCCCACCGCAAGGCGCACGCCTGCGACCCGCTCTCCGCGTTCGGCGGGGTCATCGCGGTCAACCGGCCGGTCACCAAGGAGATGGCGGAGCAGGTCGCCGAGATCTTCACCGAGGTCATCATCGCGCCCGACTACGAGGACGGCGCGCTCGAAGCCCTCACCAAGAAGAAGAACATCCGCGTGCTGCGCGCTCCGCACGGGCCGGCCCCGCGCGTCGAGATGAAGCAGATCGACGGCGGCGCCCTCCTCCAGGTCACCGACCGGCTCCAGGCCGCGGGCGACGACCCCTCGACGTGGACGCTGGCGACCGGAGAGGCGCTGTCGCAGGGCGAGTTGGACGAGCTGGCGTTCGCCTGGCGGGCCTGCCGGGCCGTCAAGTCCAACGCCATCCTGCTCGCCAAGGACGGCGCGTCGGTCGGCGTCGGCATGGGCCAGGTCAACCGCGTCGACTCCTGCAAGCTGGCCGTCGAGCGGGCGGGCGAGGAGCGGGCGCGCGGCGCGTACGCGGCCTCGGACGCCTTCTTCCCGTTCCCGGACGGGCCGCAGATCCTCATCGACGCGGGCGTACGGGCCATCGTGCAGCCGGGCGGCTCGATCCGCGACGAACTGGTCGTCGAGGCGGCGAAGAAGGCCGGCGTGACGATGTACCTCACGGGCACGCGCCACTTCTTCCACTGACGGCAGGAGGGCCCGCCGGTCGATGACCGGCGGGCCCTTCGCGTGTCGTCCCGAGGACGAGGGCCTGAACCGGCCCTCGGCGGGGAGTCCTCAGCAGGGGAGCAGCCCTGTACGGGGAGGCCCTGTACGGGGAGGGGTCAGCCCTTGGTGTGGACGACGACTGTGCCGGCCACCTTGTCGTGCCAGCCCTGCCGGCGGCCCGACTTGTCCCAGAACGGGGACAGGTACACGATGAGCTGGCCGATGCCGCAGACCAGCGCGCCGACCGCCGGGATGACCCAGCGCAGGAAGCTGCCGCCGATGCCGGGCTTGGCCCCCGAGTCGGCCTTCAGGGCGCGGATGCCTACGGCGAGCTTGCCGAGCGTCGCGCCGACGAAGGCGACCATCAGGACCTCGTAGAGCAGCACGATCACCATGAACAGCGCGCCGACCGGCAGCACCCCGCTCTGGAAGTCCGAGGTCGCGTTGTTCACACAGGTGTCGTACGTGGAGGAGCCCGCGTCGCACTTGTTCAGGGCGTCGAGCAGGTCGGTGAACTTCGGCGCCAGGAAGATCATGTAGATGATGCCGAAGACGACACCGTCGATGAGGCGCGCGCCGAGCCTGCGGCCCATGGAGGCGATCGGCGGGGCGCCGTGGCCGGCCGGGGGCATGCCCTGCTGCGGGTAGCCGCCGTAGGGCTGGCCCGGCTGCTGCTGCGGGTAGCCGTAACCCTGCTGCGGCACGCCCTGGGGCGTCTGCTGGCCGTAGGGCTGGCCGCCGTAGGGCTGGCCGGGCTGGCCGGGCGGCGGCTGCTGGCCGTACGGGTTGTTCTGATCGCCGAAACTCATGATGGGCTCCTCCGGGGACGGTGAGACGAGCGGCGCCGATCATCTGATTTCGGACGGTGTCCTGTCCAGTACGGGTCGAAGGCCGTTGTGCAAGTGCAACTTGGGTGAAGCGGGGCCGCCCTGAAACAATGGGTCCATGACCGCCCAGATTCTCGATGGCAAGGCCACCGCAGCCGCGATCAAGTCCGACCTGACCGCCCGCGTGGCGGCCCTCAAGGAGAAGGGGGTCACGCCGGGCCTCGGCACGATCCTCGTCGGGGAGGACCCCGGCAGCCAGAAGTACGTGGCGGGCAAGCACCGCGACTGCGCGCAGGTGGGCCTCGCGTCCATCCAGCGCGAACTGCCCGCGACGGCCTCCCAGGAGGAGATCGAGGCGGTCGTGCGCGAGCTGAACGACGACCCGGCCTGCACCGGCTACATCGTGCAGCTCCCGCTGCCCAAGGGCATCGACGAGAACCGCATCCTGGAGCTGATGGACCCGGCCAAGGACGCTGATGGCCTGCACCCGATGAACCTCGGCCGCCTCGTGCTCAACGAGCCGGCCCCGCTGCCCTGCACCCCCTTCGGCATCATCACGCTGCTGCGCCGGCACGGCGTGGAGATCAAGGGCGCCGAGGTCGTCGTCGTCGGCCGGGGCGTCACCATCGGGCGCCCGATGCCGCTGCTGCTGACCCGCAAGTCGGAGAACGCGACGGTCACCCAGTGCCACACCGGCACCCGCGACCTCTCCTCCCACCTGCGCCGCGCCGACATCGTCGTCGCCGCCGCGGGTGTCCCGCACCTGATCAAGCCCGAGGACATCAAGCCGGGCGCCGCCGTCCTCGACGTCGGTGTCTCGCGCAACGCCGAGGGCAAGATCGTCGGCGATGTGCACCCGGGCGTCGCCGAGGTCGCCGGCTGGATCTCGCCCAACCCGGGCGGTGTCGGCCCGATGACCCGCGCCCAGCTCCTCGTCAACGTGGTCGAGGCCGCCGAACGGAACGCCGGTGTCCGCTGAGACGCGCGGCGCCGCAGGCCGCAAGCGCGGCACGCGCCGCTTCCCGCTGTGGACGCGCGACACCGCGCGTCCCGAGGGCGGCGGCCGGGCCGCGCCGGGTGACGCGCCCGCGCCCGCGCGCCAGTGGCCGCTGATCGCGGTCCTCACGGTGACCGGGGTGGGCCTGCTGGTGACGGCGCTCGACCAGTTCCGCGTCGGCACGATCCTCATCGGCCTCGCCCTGATCGGCGGCGCGGTGATGCGCTGGGTGCTGCCGAGCGTCGGCATGCTCGCCGTCCGCTCCCGCTTCACCGACATGATCACGTACGGGCTGCTCGGCCTGATCATCGTGCTGCTGGCGATGATGGCGCAGCCCAACCCGTGGCTGAAGATCCCGTTCCTCCAGGACACGCTGCACTTCACGCTGCGCTGAGCGGCTTCACGCTGCGCTGAGCGCCGGGGCATACCCCCGTGTGCCCCTCGCGGGGGAACTGACATCCTGGCTGTTCGCATCCCACTGGACAGCCGGTGGAGGCCCGGGCACGCTCGCGGCGCGGGGGGACCTCAGGCACGTATGGGGGGAATAGGGGGAAGGCAATGCCTCGTTGGAGGGCGCTACCGGATGAACTCGACCCGGAGGTCAAGGAGTTCACCGGCCAACTGCGTCGGCTGGTCGACCGCGGCGGACTCGGGATCGCGGCCCTGGCGGACCGCACGGGCTACAGCAAGACCTCGTGGGAGAGGTATCTGAACGGGCGGCTGCTCGCGCCCAAGGGCGCCGTCGTCGCGCTCGCCGAGGTGACCGGGACCAACCCGGTGCACCTCACCACCCTGTGGGAGCTGGCCGAGCGCGCGTGGAGCCGCTCCGAGATGCGCCATGACATGACCATGGAAGCGATACGCATATCGCAGGCGCGGGCCGCGCTCGGCGAGCCCGGCACCGGGCCGCTCGGCGCGGGCAGCGTGGCCGCCCCGCGGGCGCCGGGCGTCCAGAGCGCCCCGGACGGCGGTGGCTTCGGCCCGCCGCCCGCCCCCGCGCCCTCCCCCTCCCCGAACTCCGGCGGGCGGCGCGGCAAGACCGTCGTGACGGTCGTCGCGGCGGCGGTCGGCGCGGTGCTGCTCGCGGTCGTGGCGTACGTGGTGACGAGCGGCCTGGGCGGCAAGAAGAACGCGGCCGAGCCGCCCCCGACGCCGACGACGAGCGCGCCGAAGCTCCCCGACGGCGTGCGGTGCGTCGGCGCGCAGTGCACCGGCAAGGACCCCGAGAAGATGGGCTGCGGCGGCGACCTCGCGGACAGCCCCGCCACAGCGACGGTCGGCACGGCCACCGTCCAGGTCCGCTACAGCAAGACCTGCAAGGCCGCCTGGGCCCGCATCCAGGGCGCGGCGCCCGGCGACAGCGTCGTCCTGGACGCCGGCGCGAAGTCCTCCCGTAAGGGCGCGGTGGGCGAGGCCGACACGGACGCGTACACGCCGATGGTCGAGGTCGGCGCCGCGGCCGACGCCAAGGCGTGCGCGACGCTCGCCTCCGGCGTCAAGGGCTGCACGGACTGACTCCGCGCGGGGGTGGTCCGTACGGCGTTCGCATGTCCCGCGCGGGGTGGTTCGTACGGCGTACGCGTGTCCCGCGCGGGGAGGTCCGTACGGGGTACGCATGTCCCGCGTGGGACGGGGAAGGCGCGTGAACACCCCCACGGGAACGGTCACTCGGTGACACCCCCACGGCGGCCGTCGCGCTCCCCCCTCCCGAGTCGGCGGCCGCCCCCCGTCGGGCGTCACGTGTTCGGTCCGTGCCGACTCTGTGGGGTGAGCCACACGGACCGGCGGGTGCGGTGGGGGTGGGGCGCGATAGCCTGACGAGCGGATCTCTTGATGCCGAGAGATCGATCAAAAGACCCGCTGTCCTACGGAGAACGCCATGACCCGCACTCCCGTGAACGTCACCGTCACCGGCGCAGCCGGCCAGATCGGCTACGCACTGCTCTTCCGCATCGCCTCCGGCCAGTTGCTCGGCGCGGACGTGCCGGTCAAGCTGCGCCTCCTGGAGATCACCCCGGCGCTCAAGGCCGCCGAGGGCACCGCCATGGAGCTGGACGACTGCGCCTTCCCGCTCCTCCAGGGCATCGACATCACCGACGACCCGAACGTGGCCTTCGACGGCACCAACGTCGGCCTGCTCGTCGGCGCCCGCCCCCGCACCAAGGGCATGGAGCGCGGTGACCTCCTGGAGGCCAACGGCGGCATCTTCAAGCCCCAGGGCAAGGCCATCAACGACCACGCCGCGAACGACGTCAAGATCCTCGTCGTCGGCAACCCGGCGAACACGAACGCGCTGATCGCCCAGGCCGCCGCGCCGGACGTACCCGCCGACCGCTTCACCGCGATGACGCGCCTGGACCACAACCGCGCGCTGACGCAGCTCGCCAAGAAGACCGGGTCGACGGTCGCCGACATCAAGCGGCTGACGATCTGGGGCAACCACTCGGCCACCCAGTACCCGGACATCTTCCAGGCCACGGTCGCCGGGAAGCCCGCCATCGAAGCCATCGGCAACGACGAGAAGTGGCTCGCCGAGGACTTCATCCCGACCGTCGCCAAGCGCGGGGCCGCGATCATCGAGGCCCGGGGCGCGTCCTCGGCCGCGTCCGCCGCCAACGCCGCGATCGACCACGTCCACACGTGGGTCAACGGCACGGCCGACGGTGACTGGACCTCCATGGGTATCCCGTCGGACGGCTCCTACGGTGTGCCCGAGGGGCTCATCTCCTCGTTCCCCGTCACGACGAAGGACGGGGTGTACGAGATCGTGCAGGGGCTGGATGTCAACGAGTTCTCGCGGGGGCGGATCGACGCGTCCGTCAAGGAGCTGGAGGAGGAGCGGGAGGCGGTCCGCGCCCTCGGCCTCATCTGACCCTTTCTCCTCCCGTCCGCCCGCGGCGACAGCGCCCCACGCGCGTCCCCGCGGGCGTTCGTGTTTTAGGCCCCCTCTCGCGCAGTTCCCCGCGCCCCTGACGGGGCTGCCAGCCCCGGCACTTCTCAGGCGTCCCCCGCCCCCGCCTTGGGCAGTCTGCCGCCTGGGGCGGCACGGGTGGGCAAGGCGGCACCCCAGCGCCGGGTGCGTGAAGGTTGTGCCTCGGGTGCAGCCCCGGTGGGGCTTCTCGCGCAGTTCCCCGCGCCCCTGACGGGGCTGGCCTGAGCGCCAATTTCCAGCCCCTCCGGCGCTTGAGGAGCGGGGGCTGGGGCGGAGCCCCAGAGTGCCGGGTGCGTCGTGGCTGGTCGCGCAGTTCCCCGCGCCCCTTACGGGGCTGATTTCAGCGCATACTTCCAGCCTCTCCGGCGCTTGAGGAGCGGGGGGTGGGAGTGAGGCGGGGCACTTTTGGTTACGGGGGGCGCATGTTTTGGCCAACGTAGGGCAGGGGCTGACGACGTCACCAGACGGAAGGCAAAGCAGGACGTGTCAGCACAACGAAGCATTCATGTCGGCGGAGAGTGGCACCCCGCCGCCTCCGGAGCCACCCGAGAGATCCTCGACCCGGCGGACGCCACGACGTTCGCGGTGGTCGCGGAGGGCGCCCAGGAGGACGCGGACGCGGCGATCGCCGCGGCCCGCCGCGCCTTCGACGAGGGCCCGTGGCCGGGAACGCCCGTCGCCGAGCGCGCCGCCCTGCTCCGCCGCGTCGCCGACCTCCTCGTCCGCGACCGCGAGAAGATCGGCCTGCTGGAGAGCCGCGACGCGGGCAAGACCGTCGAGGAGGGCCGCGTCGACGTGGACTGCGTCGCCGACGCCTTCCGTTACTTCGCCGACCTCGTCGTCGGCGAAGGCGCGGGCCGCGTCGTGGACGCCGGCTCCGACGAGATCCACAGCGTCGTCGTGCACGAGCCGGTCGGCGTCTGCACGATGATCACGCCGTGGAACTACCCGCTGCTCCAGGCCAGTTGGAAGATCGCCCCGGCCCTCGCGGCGGGCAACACCTTCGTCATCAAGCCGAGCGAGATCACCCCGCTCACCACGATCGCGCTGATCGAGCTGCTGGCGGAGGCGGGCCTCCCGGCGGGCGTCGCCAACCTCGTCACCGGACCCGGCGCCACCGTGGGCGCCCGTCTCGCCGATCACCCGGACGTCGACCTCGTCTCCTTCACCGGCGGCCTGGTCAGCGGCACGAAGGTCGCGCAGGCCGCCGCCGCGGGCGTCAAGAAGGTCGCCCTCGAACTCGGCGGCAAGAACCCCAACGTCGTCTTCGCCGACGCCTGTTCGAGCGACGAGGACTTCGACACGGCCGTCGACCAGGCGCTGAACGCCGCGTTCATCCACTCCGGGCAGGTCTGTTCGGCCGGCTCCCGGCTCATCGTCGAGGAGTCCGTACGGGACCGCTTCGTCGCCGAACTCGCCCGCCGCGCCCGCCTGATCAAGCTGGGCCGGGGCACCGAGAAGGGCGTCGAGTGCGGCCCGCTCGTCTCCGCGCAGCAGCGGGAGAAGACCGAGGACTTCGTGGCCTCCGCGCTCGCCGAGGGCGCCGTCCTGCGCTGCGGCGGCAAGCGCCCCGAGCCGAGCGAAGTCCGGCCCGCCGACGGCTACTTCTACGAGCCGACGATCCTCGACCACTGCCACCGCGAGATGCGGGTCGTGCGCGAGGAGACCTTCGGCCCGATCCTGACCGTGGAGACGTTCCGCACCGAGGACGAGGCGATCGCCCTCGCCAACGACACCGAGTACGGTCTCGCCGGCGCCGTGTGGACCACCGACGCGGGCCGCGCCCGCCGCGTCGCCGCCAAGCTGCGGCACGGCACCGTCTGGATCAACGACTTCCACCCCTATCTGCCGCAGGCCGAGTGGGGCGGCTTCGGAAAGAGCGGCGTGGGACGGGAACTGGGCCCCGCCGGGCTCGCCGAGTACCGCGAGACCAAGCACGTGTACCAGAACCTGGCCCCGAAGCCGGTCCGCTGGTTCGCCGGCTGACCCACCCGCCGCCACCGCATTCCCGCAGGCCGCCCGGAACCCGCCGGGCGGCCCGGACACCTGATCGCCGGATCACTTCGGACACCCGGACCGTACTCGTCAGCGAACCTCCCGCTCATTACGCGAAGTACCTTGCGACGCCTTGGAGTTGACCCATGCCTGAGCAGCACGACCTGCCCGAGACCACGTACGACTACGTCATCGTCGGCGGTGGCACCGCCGGTTCGGTGATCGCCTCCCGGCTCACCGAGAACCCGGACGTCACCGTCGCCGTCATCGAGGGCGGCCCCAGCGACATCGACCGCGACGACGTGCTGACCCTGCGCCGCTGGCTCGGCCTGCTCGGCGGCGACCTCGACTACGGCTACACCACGACCGAGCAGCCGCGCGGCAACTCGCACATCCTGCACAGCCGCGCCAAGGTGCTCGGCGGCTGCTCCTCGCACAACACCCTGATCTCGTTCAAGCCGCTGCCCGGCGACTGGGACGAGTGGGCGGCGGCCGGCGCCGAGGGCTGGGACCACCGGTCGATGGACCCGTACTTCGGCAAGCTGAAGAACAACATCGTCCCCGTCGACGAGAAGGACCGTAACGCCATCGCCCGCGACTTCGTCGAGGCCGCGCGGACGGCGACCGGCGTGCCGCGCGTCGAGGGCTTCAACAAGGCGCCGTTCAAGGACGGTGTGGGCTTCTTCGACCTCGCGTACCACCCCGAGAACAACAAGCGCTCCAGCGCCTCGGTCGCGTATCTGCACCCCCACATGGAGGCGGGCGACCGGCCCAACCTGACGCTGCTCCTGGAGACGTGGGCGTACAAGCTGGAGTTCGTCGACGGTGTGCGCGCCAAGGGCGTGCGCGTACGGGCCAAGGGCGGCGAGGAGCGCCTGATATCCGCGCGCCGCGAAGTCGTCGTGTGCGCCGGCGCGGTGGACACGCCCCGCCTGCTGCTGCACTCCGGCATCGGCCCCAAGGGCGACCTGGAGAAGCTCGGCATCCCGGTCCTGCACGACCTGCCCGGCGTCGGCGAGAATCTGCTCGACCACCCGGAGTCGGTCATCGTCTGGGAGACGGACGGGCCGATCCCCGACAACAGCGCCATGGACAGCGACGCCGGCCTGTTCATCCAGCGCGACCCCGAGGCGTCCGGGCCCGATCTGATGTTCCACTTCTACCAGATCCCGTTCACGGACAACCCCGAGCGGCTCGGCTACGAGAAGCCCGAGCACGGGGTGTCGATGACGCCCAACATCCCCAAGCCCCGCAGTCGCGGCCGGGTCTATCTGACCAGCGCCGACCCCGAGGACAAGCCCGCCCTCGACTTCCGGTACTTCACCGACGAGGACGACTACGACGGCCGCACCCTCGTCGACGGCATCAAGATCGCCCGCGAGATCGCCAGGACCGAGCCGCTCGCCGGCTGGCTCAAGCGCGAGGTGTGCCCCGGACCCGACGTGACGAGCGACGAGGACCTCAGCGAGTACGCCCGCAAGGTCGCGCACACCGTCTACCACCCCGCCGGGACCTGTCGCATCGGCGCCGAGAGTGATGAACTCGCGGTAGTGGACCCGCAGTTGAGGATCCGGGGCCTGAAGAACATCCGTATCGCGGACGCGTCCGTCTTCCCGACGATGCCCGCGGTCAACCCGATGATCGGGGTGCTCATGGTCGGGGAGAAGTGTGCCGAGTTGATGGGTGGTGACGCGTGATGAGTACGACCACTGCCGCGCGGCCGGAGGCCGCCGACACCGTGGAGAACGAGTCCGTGTTCGCCGTCCGCAACCTGTGGAAGGTGTTCGGGCCCAAGGCCGAACGGGTGCCCCAGGACACCTCGTTGGCCGAGCTTTCCGCCGCCGAGCTGCGCGAGCGCACCGGCTGCACCGCCGCCGTCCGCGACGTCTCCTTCGACGTCAGGCGCGGCGAGGTCTTCGTCGTCATGGGCCTGTCCGGCTCCGGAAAGTCCACCCTCGTACGCTGCCTGACGCGGCTCATCGAACCGACCTCCGGCACGCTGGAGATCGACGGCGAGGACGTCCTCGGCATGGACCGCGGGCGGCTGCGGGAGCTGCGCCGGCACCGCGCCGCGATGGTCTTCCAGCACTTCGGCCTGCTGCCGCACCGCACGGTCCTCGACAACGTCGCCTACGGTCTTGAGATCCAGGGCGTCGGGCGGGCCGAACGGCGCGCCAAGGCCGCCGAGGTCGTCGCCAAGGTCGGCCTCGAAGGTCTGGAGTCGCGCCGCCCCGGGCAGTTGTCGGGCGGGCAGCAGCAACGCGTGGGCCTCGCGCGGGCGTTGGCCGTCGATCCCGAAGTCCTGCTGTTCGACGAGCCGTTCAGCGCGCTGGACCCGCTCATCCGGCGGGACATGCAGGAAGAGGTCATCCGGCTGCACCGCGAAGAGGGCCGCACGATGGTCTTCATCACGCACGATCTGACCGAGGCGCTGCGCCTCGGCGACCGGATCGCGCTCATGCGCGACGGGCGGATCGTGCAGCTCGGCACGCCCGAGGAGATCGTCGGCTCGCCCGCCGACGACTACGTGCGCGAATTCGTCCGTGACGTGCCGCGCGAGCAGGTCATGACCGTGCGCCGCGCGATGCGGCCCGCCGACGCGGACGAGCGTGAGCGCGGGCCGGAGATCGCGCCGGACGCGACGGTCTCCGAGGCGATCGAGGCGGTGGCCCGCAGCGGGTTCGCCGTACGGGTCGTCGACGACGGCCGCTGCGTGGGCGTCGTCGACCACGAACGCCTCATCGACGTGGTCGCCGGCGGGGTCGCTGACGCTGAGTCTCCTGCGGGGGGTGCCGTGGACTCCCGTACGGGGGCTGACGGTGAGTCCCCTGCGGGGGCTGACGCGGAGCCCCGAGCCGGGGGTGACGGTGATTCCCGTGCGGGGGCTGACGCGGAGCCCCGAGCCGGGGGTGACGGTGATTCCCGTGCGGGGACCGCCCCCGAGGCCCGTACGGGTGACGCGGAGTCCCTTGCGGGGGCTGACGGTGATCCCCGTGCCGGAGCTGACGGTGACCCCCGTGCGGGGGATGCCGACGAGGCTCGTGCGGGGGCTGCGGGTGAGTCCCCTGCGGGGGCTGACGCTCAGTCCCGTGCGGGGGCTGACGGTGAATCCCGTACGGAGGGTGCCGCTGAAGTTCGTACGGGGGCCGATGCCCAAGCCCGTACGGGCGCTGACGCGGCAGCCGCCCCCGGCGCCGCAGCCAAGGCCGCCTCCGGCATCCCGGCGCCGGCCCGCCCCGCCGACGACAAGGCCCCCGCCGCGAAGGCCCCCGGCGCCGAGCCCACCGCCACGCCCGCCGACCAGGCGTCCGGCGCTGACTCCACCCCCGCGCCCGCCGCCCAGGCCCCCGGCGCTGAGGCCGGGACCGGTGTTCAGGGTGCCGGGGCCGGGGATCAGGAGGGGGTCTGATGGCTGTCGTCGCCGCCGACTCCGCCTCCGCCGGCAGGCTCAACCTCTCCGCGCTGCGCCGCCACCGCGCCCTCGGCAAGCTCCTGCTGCTCGCCGTCGCCGCGGCGGTCCTCGTACCGCTGATCACCGCGCACTGGCCCGGCACGAGCTGGCCCGCCGCGCTCACCGTCGACCTGTCGGGGCCGCTCGGCCGCACCAGCGACTGGATCATCGACAACCGGGACAGCCACCCGCTGTTCCTGTACTTCCTCGGCCACGTCAGCAACGCGGTCATCGTCTCCGTACACGCCGTGTACCTCGTGCTGCTCGCCGCCGGATGGGCGGGCGTCACGGTCGCGGCCGGGCTGATCGCCTGGCGGGTCGCGGGCGTGCGCCTCGCGGTCGCCGCCGTCGCCGCGTTCCTGCTCTGCGGCGCGCTCGGCATGTGGGTGCCGACCATGCAGACGCTGGCGCTG
This sequence comes from Streptomyces sp. NPDC107550, assembly GCF_055639095.1. NCBI lineage: Bacteria > Bacillati > Actinomycetota > Actinomycetes > Kitasatosporales > Streptomycetaceae > Streptomyces > Streptomyces sp. NPDC107550. The sequence goes on along the minus strand of NZ_JBVKBC010000023.1, from coordinate 93,169 downwards.
ATGGTTGTCGCCGTGTTCGCGTCCGTCGTGCTGGGCGCGCTGCTCGGGCTCGCGGGCGGGCTCAGCGAGACCATGCACCGGGTGCTGCGCCCGGTCCTCGACACCATGCAGGTGCTGCCCGCGTACGCGTATCTGCTGCCCGTCGTCCTCGTGTTCGGCATGGGCGTACCGGCCGCCGTCCTCGCCACCGTCGTCTACGCGGCCCCGCCCATGGCCCGCCTGACCGCGCTCGGCCTGCGCTCGGCGGACGCCGGGGTGATGGAGGCCGTCGCGTCGCTCGGCGCCACCGCCCGCCAGCGCCTCGTCACCGCCCGACTGCCGCTCGCCCGGCGGCAGTTGCTGCTCGGCCTCAACCAGACGATCATGATGGCGCTGTCCATGGCCGTGATCGCGTCCGTCATCGGCGCGGGCGGTCTCGGTGACCGCGTCTACCAGGCGCTCGCCTCCGTGGACGTGGGCGCGGCCCTCGCCGCCGGCATCCCGATCGTGCTGCTCGCCGTCGTCCTCGACCGGGTGACCGGCGCCGCCGGCGACCGGGACGCGGACAGCGCCGGCCAGGGGCGCTGGAAGCTGGACGCGGCCGTCGTCCTGGGTGGCACGGCCCTCGTCGCCGTAGCCGCCCGCCTCCTGAACCGCCTGGACTGGCCCGGGAGTTGGGTCGTACAGATCGCCGCTCCCGTCAACGACGCCGTCGACTGGATGACCGACCACCTCTACACCGGCGTGCCCTACATCGGCGGCACCGCCGACTGGGCCGGGCACTTCACGACCTGGGTCCTCGACCCGGTGCGCTCGGGCCTGACCTGGCTGCCGTGGTGGGGCGTGCTGCTGATCGTCGCCGCGCTCGCCTGGCTGATCGGCACCTGGCGCACCGCGCTGACCGCCGTCCTCGCCATGGCCGCGATCGGCGTGCTCGGCGTGTGGAAGCCGTCCCTGGACACGCTCTCGCAGGTCCTCGCGGCCGTCGCCGTCACCCTCGTGCTCGGCGTCGCCATCGGCATCGCCGCCGCGCGCAGCGCCCGCCTCGAACGCTGGCTGCGGCCGGTCCTGGACGTGTTCCAGACGATGCCGCAGTTCGTGTACCTGATCCCGGTCGTCGCCCTGTTCGGCGTCGGCCGCGCCCCGGCCGTCGCCGCCGCCGTCGTCTACGCGCTGCCGGCCGTCGTCCGCATCACCACGCAGGGGCTCCAGGAAGTGGACGCCGCCGCGATGGAGTCGTCCCGGTCGATGGGCGCCACCGCCTGGCAGCAGTTGCGTCAGGTCCAACTCCCGCTGGCACGGCCCGCGTTGCTGCTCGCCGTGAACCAGGGCGTCGTCCTCGTCCTCGCCGTCGTCATCATCGGCGGCCTGGTCGGCGGGGGAGCGCTCGGCTACTCCGTCGTCTTCGGGCTCGCCCAGGGCGACCTGGCCACCGGCCTCGTCGCGGGCGCCGCCATCGTCTGCCTCGGCCTGATGCTGGACCGGGTGACGCAGCCGACGCAGCGCCGCGTCCGCTCCGGAAAGGGGGTCTGACATGCGTACCCGTAACCTCGTCGGCGCGCTCGCGGGAGCCGGTGCGCTGCTCGCCGTCACCGGCTGCGGCGCCGCCGACATGACGAAGCAGGCGTCGCCGTTCGCCCACGCGCAGGGCGCGAAGACGGTCACGCTGTCCGTACAGTCCTGGGTCGGCGCGCAGGCCAACGTCGCGGTCGCCCAGTACCTGTTGGAGCATGAACTCGGCTACCGCGTCGACACCGTCCAGGTCGACGAGGTGCCCGCGTGGGACGCGCTCAGCCAGGGCCGCGTCGACGCGATCATGGAGGACTGGGGCCACCCCGACCAGGAGAAGCGGTACGTCGAGGACAAGAAGACGATCGTTCCCGGCGGCGGCAACGGCGTCACCGGGCACATCGGCTGGTTCGTTCCCACGTACTTCGCCAAGCAGCATCCGGACGTCACGGACTGGAAGAACCTCAACAAGTACGCGCACCTGCTGAAGACCGCCGAGAGCGGCGGCAAGGGCCAACTCCTCGACGGTTCACCCTCGTACGTCACCAACGACAAGGCGCTGGTGGAGAATCTGAAGCTGGACTACTCGGTGGTCTTCGCCGGGTCCGAGGCGGCGCAGATCACCCAGATGAAGCAGTTCGCCAAGCAGAAGAAGCCGTTCCTGACGTACTGGTACCAGCCGCAGTGGCTGTTCAAGAAGGTGCCGATGACGGAGGTGAAGCTGCCGCCGTACAAGGAGGGCTGCGACGCCGACCCGAAGAAGGTCGCCTGCGCGTACCCGAAGACGCCGTTGCAGAAGTACCTCAACGCCGACTTCGCCAGGACCGGCGGCAAGGCGGCGGCGCTCCTGAAGAACTTCCGGTGGACGACGGAGGACCAGAACGAGGTCTCCCTGATGATCGCCGACCAGAAGCTCACCCCGGACCAGGCCGCCAAGAAGTGGATCGACGGACACCGCTCCACCTGGAAGGCATGGCTGCCCAAGTAGCTGTGCTTTTACGGTGGTTCGCCCGCCCGGGGCCCCACGCGACACGTTCGCGCGGGGCCCCGGGCGCGTTCCCCGGCGTTTTCCCGGAGGGAGCTCAGCGCAGCCCCGCCGCGATCTCCCGTACCGCCTCCGCCGCCCGCCGCTGGAGGCCGGGGCCGAACGTCACGCGGGTCGCGCCGAGGCGGCCCCACTCGGCCGGGGTGAGGGAGCCGGTGACGCGGGCGCCCACGTTGAGCGGGCCCTCGATACCGGCGCGCAGGGCGGGCAGCGCCTCGGGCGGCGCCCCGATGGGGTACACGCAGTCGGCGCCCGCCGCGACATAGGCGCGGGCCCGCTCGATCGCGTCCGCGACCGGGTCGGCGGCGCCCCGCAGGAACGAGTCGACGCGCGCGTTCAGCACGACCCCGGCGCCCGCCGCCTCGCGCACGGCGGCCAGCCGGTCCGCCTGCCGGGACGGTTCGACGAGTGTGCCGTCCGGGCCGCTGTCCTCCAGATTGCAGCCGACCGCGCCCGTGGCGAGCAGCCGCTCCACCAACTCCTTCGCGTCAAGCCCGTACCCGGCCTCGATGTCGGCGCTGACCGGCACCGACACCGCCCGGACGATCCGCGTGACCGCCGCGAACATCTCGTCGGCGGGCGTCTTCCCGTCCTCGTACCCGAGCGACGCCGCGACCCCCGCGCTCGGCGTCGCCAGGGCCGGGAAGCCGGCCTCCTCGAAGGCCCGCGCGCTCGCCGCGTCCCACGGCCCGGGCAGCACCAGCGGATCGTCCGGTACGCGGCCGTGGTGCAGGGCGCGCAGGGCGTGCGCGGCGCTCACCACGCCGGGCCGCCGGGCTCGACGCGGCGCGCGACCATCAGCCGGTTCCAGGCGTTGATGACCGCGATCACGCCCAACAGATGGGCGAGTCGGCCCTCGTCGTAGACCTTCGCCGCCTCCTCGTACACCGCGTCCGGCACGAAGCCTTCGGTGAGGACGGTGACGGCCTCGGTCAGCGCGAGCGCGGCCCGCTCCCGCTCGCTGAACAGGTCCCCGGCCTCACGCCAGGCGTCGAGCAGCGCGATCCGCTTCGCCGTCTCGCCGTTCTTCTCCACGGCGATCCCGACATGCATGTCCAGGCAGAACGCGCACGCGTTGAGCTGCGAGGCGCGGATCATGACCAGCTCCGCGAGCCCCGGGTCGCCCAGGCCGCGCTTGGCCGCCGCGCCCGTCGCCTGGAGCGCGTCGCGCACCGCCGGGTCCAACACCGTGGTTCTCGCGGTCACTTGAGGCTGCCCGGCGTGTAGTGCCCGGCGGCGCCCCGGCAGGTCACGCCGAACCGGTTCCACGCGTTGATCGTCGTGATCGCCGCGATGAGCTGGGACAGCTCCCGCTCGTCGTACACCTTCGCCGCCCGCTCGTACACCTCGTCCGGGACGAAGCCGTCGGTCAGGACCGTGACCGCGTCGGTGAGCGCGAGCGCGGCCACCTCACGCTCGGTGTAGAAGTGCTGCGACTCCTCCCACGCGCTGAGCTGGATGATCCGCTCCGGGCTCTCGCCCGCCGCCAGCGCCTCCTTGGAGTGCATGTCCAGGCAGCGCGCACAGCGGTTGAGCTGCGAGGCGCGGATCTTCACCAGCTCGCACGTCACCGGGTCGAGGCCCTGCCGTGCCGCCGCGTCCAGGCGGATCATGGCCTTGTAGACCTCGGGCGCGTGGCGCGCCCAGTCCAGGCGGGGCGCGTGCTCGGGCACGTACTCCCGCCCGCTGTCGTCGGTGCGGTGTTCCCTGGTGTCGTTCGTCGTCATGGCTTCGACCGTACGCGCGCAGTAGCCCACCGGTATGGTCCATTCCCATGGCAGAAAACTGGGCCACTTCGCCGTCCGGGCAGGCACTCGGCATCGACCTGCACATCGAACCCGCCGGGGCGGGGCTGCGGCGCGGCCTCACCGACGCGCTGCGCGAGGCCGTACGCGGCGGCCGCCTCGCCCCCGGTACGCGACTGCCGTCCTCCCGCACCCTCGCCGCCGACCTCGGCATCTCCCGCAACACCGTCGCCGACGCCTACGGCGACCTCGTCGCCGAGGGCTGGCTCACCGCGCGCCAGGGCTCAGGCACCCGCGTCGCTGCCCGCGCCGTCCCCGCCCCCGGGCCCGCGCCCGCCCCGGCCCGGCGGCTGAGCGGCAACCCCCTGCACAACCTCCACCCCGGCACGCCCGACCTCGCCTCCTTCCCCCGCGCCGCCTGGCTGAAAGCGGCCAAGCGCGCGCTCACCGAGGCGCCCAACGACGCGCTCGGGTACGGCGATCCGCGCGGCCGGCCCGAACTGCGCGCCGCGCTCGCCGAGTACCTCGCCCGCGCCCGTGGCGTGCGCGCCGACCCCGAACGGGTCGTCGTCTGCTCCGGGTTCGTGCACGGCCTGATGCTGCTCGGCGAGGTGCTGCGCCGGCGCGGTGTCGCGGAGGTCGCCGTGGAGACGTACGGGCTCGACCACCACTGGGGCGTCCTGCACCGCGCCGGACTCGCCACCCGTCCGCTGCCCTTCGACGAACTCGGCACCGACACCGGCCCGTTGGAGCGCGGGGCGGCCGGGGCGCTGCTCGTGACGCCGGCCCACCAGTTCCCGCTGGGCGCGCCGCTGCACGCCGACCGCAGGGCCGCCGCCGTCGACTGGGCCCGGCGCACCGGCGGCCTGGTCCTGGAGGACGACTACGACGGCGAGTTCCGCTACGACCGGCAGGCCGTCGGCGCCCTCCAGGGCCTCGACCCCGACCACGTCGTCTACCTCGGCACCGCCAGCAAGTCCCTCGCGCCCGGCCTGCGGCTCGGCTGGATGGTGCTGCCCGCGCCCCTCGTCCCCGAGGTGACCGCCGTCAAGGGGACCAGCGACTGGGCCTGCGGCGTCCTCGACCAGCTCACCCTCGCCCGGTTCCTGGCCTCCGGCGCCTACGACCGTCATCTGCGCGCCGCCCGCCTGCGCTACCGGCGCCGCCGCGACCATCTCGTCGCCGCCCTCGCCGAGCGCGCGCCCGACGTCCACGCCACCGGCATCGCCGCCGGCCTGCACGCCGTCCTGCGGCTGCCGCCCGGCACCGAACGCTCCGTCGTCCAAGCCGCCGCCTGGCAGCACCTCGGCGTCCCCGGCCTCTCCGGCTTCCGCCACGAGTCCGCGCCCCCGCCCCCGGCCCCCGCGGACGCCCTGGTCGTCGGCTACGGCACCCCGCCCGACCACGCCTGGCACGGCGCCCTCGACGCCCTGTGCCGGGTCCTGCCCTGACGGAGGCCCGTGCGGCTCACTTGGCGGTCGGCCACCCCAGCTCCCGCATCGCTCGGGCCACCAGCACCTCCACCTCGGGGTCCGCCACGTCCCACGCGTGCGCGCCGGGATGCCCGCCGAAGAAGCCGCACGCGTCCCCGGTTTTGTTCTGCACCCCCGGGCACCAGGCCGCCAACTCCACCTGTAGATCCGCTTGTTGGTCCCAGCGGAGCCACACCGCCCCGTGCGGGTCCTCGTACCAGACGCATCGCGCGTGTGCCTGCGGATGGTGCCCGTCACCGAGTTCGCAACGCAGGTCGGCCGCGGGGTCGAGAGACGGTCCGGCGAGGGCGTCGAGCGCCAACACGGGTGAGAAAGCGGCACATTGCTTCACCGAGGACTCCTGCGCGTACGTGGAAGGGGGAGCCCCGCTCCTGCGCTACGGAGGCGGCACACGGGCGGGGCGAGCCGGGGCACTCTCTCCGCTTCCGAGGAAGCGGCGCGCCTGCGAGGCGTGCTCAGATCGGGAAACGCCAGGTGCCCTCCGGGGACAGCAGGTGACTGCCTGAAGGCGTGAGTTCCGCGCGCATCGTGTGGAGTGCGAACCTGTTCCTCTCCTCCCACTTGTCGCGTACACGTTCCAGGCGATCCCACAGTCGACGGGGGCCGCCCTGGTGCACGGCAGGAGGCGTGCCGCCCTCGGCGCGCGCCCATGAACCGTCAGCGGCGAGCAGCCACACCGTGCGCCGCCCCTCGTGGGGCAAGGCGGCAGCGCGTGTTTCGACACCGGGTGTGTCCAATTCGTACAGCCACCGCAGTGGCCATTCCTGCCACAGATCGGGAATCGCTCCCTCGGGGGGTCGCACAACCTCGCCCTCGCGTACGCGGGCATGCAGGAACAGCTCGTTCAGCTTCTCGGGGTAGTCCGCCTCACGCCGGGTCTCCATGAAGGTGGCCGGGTCCGGCTGGACCGCACCGCGCGCGACGCCATCCCTTTCCATGTCCGCCGTGATCAGAAGCGCGGTACTGGCGATCGTCGTCACCACCCGCCCGCCAGGACGCAGCGCGTGGAGCCAGGACGAGGGCACGGGCCGGACGGAGACGGTCGCCATGATCCGGTCGTACTGCGGCTCAGGCAGCTTCTCCGTGGCATCGACAACCTCCACCCGAGGGGTGTGCCCAATCTCGGAGAGGCGGGCCCGGGCCGCCTCCACCAGATAAGGGTCCACGTCCACGCTCGTCACGTTCTCGTCTCCGAAACGGCGGGCGAAGAGGCCGGCCGAATACCCGGAGCCGGTACCCACGTCCAAGACCTTGTGGCCGCGCTGCACATCCAGCCGATGCGCCATGGACACGATGAGCCCCGGCAGGGTGCTGGACGACGTGGGATCGCCCTTGCCGCGTTCCCCTGGTGTGGCGTGGTCGGCGTGCCTAGGGCCTACGCGGGTGACAAGCGTCTCGTCCGAGTAGGCCGCGCGCAGGTGTTCGGGGGCATCCTCGGGGAGGTCCACCAGCGACCATTCCTGTGTCGGGCTGTCCGGGATGCGCTGCCACCAGCGAGGGACGAGCCGGTGTCGGGGGGTGTTGCTCACGGCGTCATGCCATCCGGGAGCGGAGGCGGTCACCTTGTCGGCAAGCGATTGGGCGGCGACGGCCCACGCGGGTGTTGCGTTCATGCTGGGTCTCCTTGCAAGGCGTCGGCCATGGCTCCCACCAAGGGAACCTCCGCTCTGACCGCGAGCCAGTGCCACTGGCCGTTGGGGTTCACCTCGAAGAACACCCAGCGTCCGTCCGGTGTGACGGCGAAGTCCAGAGCGCCGAAGAACAGGCCGAACTCGTCCATCAATCGGCGGACCCCTTGCCCCACCTCTGAGGGCAGGTCCACGACCTCGTACTTGTGAGACCCGTAGTTCGTTCGCCAGTCGAGCAGTGCGTCCTCGCTCTCGGTGCGGATGGCGACCGGGAACATGCGCCTCCCGATCACGGTCAAGCGCACTTCGTACGCCTTGTCGACACGCTCCTGGAAAAGGTGGGCGGTGCCGCACACGCCGTCGTCCACCTGACTCGCGGAGACAAGCGCCACGGGAAGGAACTGCCGCTTCCCGTCGGGGCCGAGCACGCCTCCGCCAAGTCCCTTGTAGACCACCGCCTCCTCGCCGATGAACGCGCGGGCGTGCTCCGGGTCCGAGGTGATCACGGACCGGGGTACGTTCAACCCGCAGCGCGCGGCGACCGCGAGCTGCACCGGCTTGTAATTCGCGGCGGCGTCCCTACTCGGGTGGTTGACCCACCGGACGGGGAGTGAGCCGAGGACCCCGAGCAGGCCGGAGCGAGCTTCTGAGACCGCGAGAGCACGAGCGTGCCCCGGCCAGTCGTCCGGGGTGCGGAACTCGTGGGGGCGTCGCCACCACACCGACTTGACCGTTTCCAGATGGACCGTGCGGGAGCCGGCGAGCGGCCCCGTCCAGCCGTTCCCGGTGAGGGACACGGCCAGACGGGAGGCGGTGGGGAAGTCTGCAGTGTCGAACCTGACGACCTGTTCGCCCCGCTCAGCCAGTTCCTCGACAACTGCGTCGGCCGTGAGATCGTCCCGGCCCGTCAGTACGAGGATCGATCGCATATCAGTACAGGTCGGTTCCGGAGTCGGAGCCGGGGGCCGAGCCGTCGCCGTTGCTGGTCTCGGTCTGCGTCTCGGGCATCTCAGCCGTGAGCGCGTGCCACGGGTTGCCCTCGGCCGAGACGTTGAGCTGAAGCTGGTCGCTGTACGTGATGACGGGAGCCTCGCCCGCAGCCGGAGGCGGGGAGACCAGATGCCGGACTCCGAACGGAATGGCCGTGGTGCTGTTCATACGCTGCCTCCTGCGTTGTCGCTTCGGTCGGGTGTAGTGCGTAGTTGGGATTGGGAGGGACTTGTCACCCTTGTTTGCTCTAGGTAACCGCGCGGTCACGCCTGGCGGTACCGTTGGGTGGGGCGAGACGATTAAGAGCGTTAAGCGGTCGACGCCGCCACGCAGGGGGAGTTGAGGGGCCGTGGAAAGCAACGAGCCGAACCGAGCGTTGGAGCGACTGTTCCGCGAGACCGGCTGGACGTTGCGGCAGTGTGCCCAGGCGGTCAACCGCGTAGGCACCGAGCGCGGCACCCCCAAGCAGTACCGGGCCCCTTCCGTTCACCAGTGGATGAAGGGCAGTGTTCCGCGCGAAGACACTCGGTCGCTGGTCTTGGAAGCGTTCGCCCGGAAGCTGGGGCGGCCTGTCACGGCTGCGGAAACCGGGTTTCCGGTCAATGAGAGCGGGTGGGAAGCGACGTCGCTCAGCACCGTTGACGGAATTCTCGAACTGGGGAGGCAGGACATGGATCCCTCTCGGCGGAGTGTTCTTGGGGCCGCCCTGTTCTCCGTCGCCGTGGCCGTGCCCGAGTGGCCGGACGTCGTGGGGCGTATGGAGGCGGTCGGGCAGGGGAGCCGGACGCGCGTCGGCATGTCCGATGTGGCCACGGTGTCGGCGATGACCGAGCAGTTGTCGTCCATGGACGATCAGTTCGGGGGTCGGACCGCTCGTCCCCTGGCTGCGACTTTCCTGGTGAACACCGTGGCGCCCCTGCTGCGCACCCCCGGCCCCGAGGACGTACGCAGGGCGATGATGTCGGCCGCCTCCGACCTCTGCTACCTCACCGGATACATGGCGGTCGACGAAGGTCTGCACGGACTCGCGCAGCGTTACTACCTGAAGGCCCTGGAGTTCGCGGGAGCGGCCGAGGACCATCTGACGTACTGCACCACCCTCAGAGGCATGAGCGTGCAAGCCGTTGACCTCGGGCAGGGGCCCGTGGCCCGGCGACTCGCCGACTCCGCCGCGGCAGCCGCACCGCAAGCCGGCCCCCGGATGCGCGCCTTTCTCACCGGTCAACAGGCGCACGCCGCCGCACAGACCGGCGACCGTCGCGCAGCGCTGATGTACCTGCGAGAGGCCGAGGTCGCCATGGAGAAGGCGGAGGCACGAGGGAAGGTGTTCGGCTCCTACGATCCGGCCTCGCTCAACTACCACACCAGCCAAGTACGGTTCGAGATGGGCGACGTTCACGGCGCGGTCGCCGCCATGCGGGAGTCGGACCGGCTTCGGCACAGCGTGTACCGGCGGACCCGAGTCAAAGAACGCGCGATCCTCGCGGAACGTCAGCTGTCCGTCGGTCACCTCGAAGCGGCCTGCCGCACATGGGGGCTCGCGCTCGACGACTACCCCTTGGTCGACTCCGGTCGCATCGACAAGCGCATGGCCGACATGTTCCGGCTGATCGGCCCCCACCTCCGTAACCCCGACGCACAGGCGCTGTACCAGCGCGCCCGAGCCGTCGTCCGGCCCGAACTCGTTCCGGCGTAGCAGAAGACCCCCCGGCGAACCCCCGCCGTACGAACCCCTCGCTACGCCACCCGCCCCGCGCCCTCCGCTGCCGACGCCTCCGCCTCCACCGGTGCCTCGCCGAAGCGGGCCAGGGCCAGGGCCGCCGCGACCGCCACCGTGAAGCCCGTGACGGCCAGCCAGGTGAGGCCGGGGCGGGTGCGGTCGCCGAGGCAGAGGACGCCGACGAGGGCCGGGCCGACCGTCTCGCCGATGACCATGCCGGCCGTCGCCGCCGTCACCGACCCGCGCTGGAGCGCCGACGTCAGCAGCAGGAAAGCCGCCCCGCCGCCGAGGAGCAGCGCGTACGTCGCCGGGTTCGTCAGCAGGCGCCCCGGGCTCAGGTCGTCGATCAGGCGGACGCTGACCTCGACGACCCCGAAGCCGAACCCCGAGCCGAGGCCGAGGACCAGGGCCCGCCAGCGCTCCGGGAGCCGCCCGCCCAGCAGGCCGAGGAGCAGCACGGCCGCCGCCACCCCGAGCATCGTGTACCGCAGGGCGTCCGAGCCGGTCCGCCCGCCTTCCGCGCCGGACGCGAGCGCCAGCATGCCGAGGCCCGCGCAGACGCCCGCGACGGCGCCCCACTCGGCGCCCCGCAGCCGCACCCCGAGCAGCCGGGCCGCGACCACCGCCGTCACCGCGAGGCTCGCCGCGAGCGCCGCGCCCACCGCGTAGATCGGCAGCGAGCGCAGCGCGACGACCTGGAGCACGAACCCGAGCCCGTCCAGGGCGAGTCCGGCGGCGTACCGCCACTGGCGCGCGGCCCGTACGAGCAGCGCCGGGTCCACGCCCGACCCCGTACCGGGCTCCGCCGCCCGCGTGGCCACCGCCTGGAGCACCGACGCGGTACCGAAACAGAGCGCCGCTCCCAGCGCACACAACATTCCCCAAGGCACGACGCGACTCTATGCGACGCAGGGGGACGATCCCGGCGCCGCGGACCGTGCCCGGACGGTCCCGGGAGGCTCAGCCGAGGACCTCGCGGAGCTGGGTGAGCCCCCAGTCCAGGTCCTCCTTGGAGATCACCAGCGGCGGCGCGAGCCGGATCGTCGAGCCGTGCGTGTCCTTGACGAGCACGCCCCGCGCCATCAGCCGCTCCGAGATCTGCCGTCCCGTACCGAGCGCCGGGTCGATGTCGACGCCCGCCCACAGCCCGCGCCCGCGCACCCCGGTGACCTTGCCGGAGCCGGCCAGCAGGCCCAGCTCCGCGTGCAGGTGCTCGCCCAGTTCCGCCGCCCGCGCCTGGTACTCGCCGGTGCGCAGCATGGCGATGACCTCAAGGGCGACCGCGCAGGCCAGCGGGTTCCCGCCGAACGTCGAGCCGTGCTCGCCCGGCTTGAACACACCGAGCACGTCCGCCCCGGAGACCACCGCCGACACCGGTACGACACCGCCGCCGAGCGCCTTGCCCAGCACGTACATGTCCGGGACGACGCCCTCGTGCTCGCACGCGAACGTCCGCCCGGTGCGGCCGAGCCCCGACTGGATCTCGTCGGCGACGAACAGCACGTTCCGCTCGCGCGTCAGCTCCCGTACGCCCGCCAGATAGCCGGGCGGCGGTACGAGGACGCCCGCCTCGCCCTGGATCGGCTCCAGGAGCACGGCCACCGTGTCGTCGGTGACCGCCGCGCGCAGGGCGTCCAGGTCCCCGTACGGCACGATGTCGAAGCCCGGCGTGTACGGGCCGTAGTCCGCGCGGGCCTCGGGGTCCGTGGAGAAGCTGACGATGGTCGTCGTACGGCCGTGGAAGTTGTCCCGCGCGACGACGATCCTGGCCCGGCCCTCGGGGACGCCCTTGACGCGGTAGCCCCACTTGCGGGCCGTCTTGACCGCCGTCTCCACCGCCTCCGCGCCGGTGTTCATCGGCAGCACCGTCTCCATGCCGCACAGCTCGGCGAGCTGCGTGCAGAACGCGGCGAACCGGTCGTGGTGGAACGCCCTCGACGTCAGCGTCACCCGCTCCAGCTGCGCCTTCGCCGCGTCGATCAGGCGCCGGTTGCCGTGCCCGAAGTTGAGCGCCGAGTAGCCCGCCAGCATGTCCAGGTAGCGGCGGCCCTCGACGTCCGTCATCCACGCGCCCTCGGCGCTCGCCACGACGACGGGCAGCGGATGGTAGTTGTGCGCGCTGTGGGCGTCGGCGGCGGCGATGTGGTCCTGCGTGGCCCGACCGGGGGTGCCGGAGGCACCGGGAGTCACAGCAGCACCTTGAGTTCCAGAAGCACCGGGAGTCACAGAAGTCACGGGATCTCCGTTCGTACGGCTCGAAGCGCTGGGCGCGGGAGGAGCCTTTGGCCCCTTCCTATCGTCGCTCGGATCGTGGACGCGGAAACCTCGCTGCGCGACGCGCCCGGTAATGTGACGGGGGAGCCGTGACTGGCGCGCTGGGATGGGACCGACCATCGGGGAGCGGCTCGTGAACCGTGTGCCGTGCGCCTGGGCCGACCCGTGAACCGACCGCGTACCGACCGTGTCCGGAGGCAGCCCCCATGTCCGAGACCCCCGCATCCCCCGCGCCCGCCGCGCCCCTGAGCCCCGAGTCGACCGCGTACCGCAGCGCGCTCGACGTCGTACGGGCCGTGGAGCCGCGCGTCGCCGACGCCATCGCGCAGGAGCTGACCGACCAGCGCGAGATGCTGAAGCTGATCGCGTCCGAGAACTACGCCTCCCCGGCGACCCTGCTCACCATGGGCAACTGGTTCAGCGACAAGTACGCCGAAGGCACCGTCGGCCGCCGCTTCTACGCGGGCTGCCGCAACGTCGACACCGTCGAGTCGCTCGCCGCCGAGCACGCCCGCGAGCTGTTCGGCGCCCGCCACGCCTACGTGCAGCCGCACTCCGGCATCGACGCCAACCTCGTCGCCTTCTGGGCCGTCCTCGCCGACCGCGTCGAGGCCCCCTTCCTGGAGCGCACCGGCGTCCGCCAGATCAACGACCTGAGCGACGCCGACTGGGCCGAGCTGCGGCAGGCCTTCGGCAACCAGCGGATGCTCGGCATGTCCCTGGACGCGGGCGGTCACCTCACCCACGGCTTCCGGCCCAACATCTCCGGCAAGATGTTCGACCAGCGCTCGTACGGCACCGACCCCGCCACCGGCCTCATCGACTACGAGGCGCTGCGCGCGCAGGCCCGGGAGTTCAAGCCGCTGATCATTGTCGCCGGGTACTCCGCGTACCCGCGCCTGGTGAACTTCCGGATCATGCGGGAGATCGCCGACGAGGCCGGCGCCACGCTCATGGTCGACATGGCGCACTTCGCGGGCCTCGTCGCCGGCAAGGTCCTCACCGGCGACTTCGACCCCGTACCGCACGCGCAGATCGTGACGACGACCACCCACAAGTCGCTGCGCGGCCCGCGCGGCGGCATGGTCCTGTGCGACGACTCGCTCAGGGACCAGGTCGACCGGGGCTGCCCGATGGTCCTCGGCGGCCCGCTGCCGCACGTCATGGCCGCGAAGGCCGTCGCGCTCGCCGAGGCCCGCAGGCCCGAGTTCCAGGACTACGCCCAGCGCATCGTCGACAACGCCCGCGCCCTCGCCGACGGCCTGACCCGGCGCGGCGCCACCCTCGTCACCGGCGGCACCGACAACCACCTGAACCTGATCGACGTGGCGGGCTCGTACGGGCTCACCGGCCGCCAGGCCGAGTCCGCGCTGCTCGACGCGGGTGTCGTCACCAACCGCAACGCCATCCCCGCCGACCCCAACGGCGCCTGGTACACCTCCGGCATCCGCATCGGCACGCCCGCCCTGACCACCCGCGGCCTCGGCACGGGCGAGATGGACGAGATCGCCGCGCTGATCGACCGGGTCCTGGCCGCCGCCGAGCCCGGCACCACGAAGTCCGGCGCCCGCTCCAAGGCGAGCCACGTGCTGGACGCGAAGGTCGCCGACGAGGTCGCCCGCCGCGCCTCCGACCTCCTCGCCGGCTTCCCGCTCTACCCGACGATCGACCTGGGCTGACCCGGGCCGAAGGCCCCGCGCCCCGGGGAGCGAGGCCCCGCCCCCCGGCGCCGTCCGGTCCGCCGCACGCCCCGCCGCGGGTGATGTCGGACACCCCGGCGCCGGGGCCCGCGAGTGGCGCGGGCCCGACCCCGGGCGCCCGGCGCGGTCCGGGGCGCGGCACGCGCGCGCGTACCTGGGCCCGAGCAACGAGCGGCACCTGAGAGAATGAGGGGCATGGCCTCTGACAGTCCTCGCGTGCTCTCCGGAATCCAGCCCACCGCGGGCTCGTTCCACCTCGGCAACTACCTCGGCGCCGTGCGCCAGTGGGTCGCCCTGCAGGAGTCCCACGACGCCTTCTACATGGTCGTGGACCTGCATGCGATCACCATTCCGCAGGACCCGAAGGAGCTGCGGGCCAACACCCGCCTCGCCGCCGCCCAGCTCCTCGCCGCGGGCCTCGACCCCGAGCGCTGCACGCTGTTCGTCCAGAGCCATGTCCCCGAGCACGCGCAGCTCGCCTGGGTGATGAACTGCCTGACCGGCTTCGGCGAGGCCGGCCGGATGACCCAGTTCAAGGACAAGTCCGCGAAGCAGGGCTCCGACCGGGCCTCCGTCGGCCTGTTCACGTACCCGATCCTCCAGGTCGCCGACATCCTGCTGTACCAGGCCGACCAGGTGCCGGTCGGTGAGGACCAGCGCCAGCACATCGAGCTGACCCGCGACCTGGCCACCCGGTTCAACGGCCGGTTCGGCGACACCTTCACGATCCCGGCGCCGTACATCCTCAAGGAGACGGCGAAGATCTACGACCTCCAGGACCCCACGGTCAAGATGAGCAAGTCGGCGTCCACGCCGAAGGGCCTCATCAACCTCCTGGACGAGCCGAAGACCACCGCGAAGAAGGTCAAGAGCGCGGTCACCGACACCGACACGGTCATCCGCTACGACGCCGAGAAGAAGCCCGGCGTCAGCAACCTCCTGACCATCTACTCCACCCTCACCGGCGCCGGTATCCCGGAACTGGAGCAGAAGTACGAGGGCAAGATGTACGGTGCGCTCAAGACGGACCTGGCCGAGGTCATGGTGGAGTTCGTGACCCCGTTCCGGGCCCGTACGCAGGAGTACCTGGACGACCCGGAGACGCTCGACTCGATCCTCGCCAAGGGCGCGGAGAAGGCACGCGCCGTCGCCGCCGAGACGCTCTCCCAGGCGTACGACAAGGTCGGCTTCCTGCCTGCCAAGCACTGACCCGGCGGCTTCGAACCGCTGTGCCCGCCCGCCCGCCACTCGACGACAGGAGTACGACGTGGGGACCGTAACGATCGGCGTCTCGATCGCGGTCCCGGAGCCACACGGCAGCCTGCTCCAGGAGCGGCGTGCGGGCTTCGGCGACCCCGCGGCGCACGGCATCCCCACGCACATCACGCTGCTGCCGCCGACCGAGGTCGAGGCCGGTGACCTGCCGGCCATCGAGACCCATCTGTCGGAGGTCGCGGCGGCGGGCCGCCCGTTCACCCTGCGGCTGTCCGGCACGGGCACCTTCCGGCCGCTGTCGCCGGTGGTGTTCATCCAGGTCGTCGAGGGCGCCGAGGCGTGCGCCGGCCTGCAGAAGCAGGTCAGGGACGCCTCGGGCCCGGTCGCGCGGGAGCTGCAGTTCCCGTACCACCCGCATGTGACGGTCGCGCACGGCATCGCCGAGGACGCGATGGACCGCGCGTACGAGGAGCTGGCGGACTACGAGGCGGCCTGGCCGTGCACCGGGTTCGCCCTGTACGAGCAGGGCGAGGACGGCGTCTGGCGCCGTCTGCGCGACTTCACCTTCCCCGGCCCCGCCCTGCCCGTCCAGCCCCGGGGCCGCAGCCGCCGCCCGTAGAGGCTCACAGCGGCAGGCGGCGGAAGAGCGGGCGCGGGACGTGGCGCAGCGCCGACATCACCACGCGCAGCGTCCCCGGCACCCACACCGTCTCCGAGCGGCGCCGCAGCCCCGCCTCGACGGCACGGGCCACCGCGTCCGGCGTCGTGGCGAGCGGCGCCTCGTCCATCCCCGCCGTCATCTTCGACCGTACGAAGCCGGGCCGTACGACCATGACGTGCACGCCCGTGCCGTGCAGCGCGTCCCCGAGGCCCTGGGCGAACGCGTCGAGGCCCGCCTTGCTGGAGCCGTAGATGAAGTTGGCGCGGCGGGCCCGCTCGCCCGCGACCGACGACAGCACGACCAGCGAGCCGTGCCCCTGCGACTGGAGGGCCCGCGCGCACACCAGGCCCGCCGAGACCGCGCCGGTGTAGTTGGTCTGCGCGACCCGCACCGCGGCCATCGGGTCGCCCTCGTCGCGGGCCTGGTCGCCGAGGACGCCGAACGCCAGCAGCACCATGTCGATGTCGCCCTCGGCGAACACCTTGCCGAGCGCCACCTCGTGCGACTCGGCGTCCAGCGCGTCGAAGGCGACCGTACGGGCGTCCGCGCCGAGGGCGCGCAACTGCTCGGCGGCCTGCTCGAGGCCGGGGGAGGGGCGGCCCGCGAGCCAGACGGTACGGGTGCGGCGGGCGATCAGGCGGCGGGCCGTGGCGAGGGCGATCTCGGAGGTGCCGCCGAGGACGAGCAGGGACTGGGGGGCGCCGAAGGCGTCTTTCAACGGGGGCTCCTTGGGAAGAGGTGCGGGCGGTCCTTGCGGTCCTGGCGGGCTTTGCTTCGCGGGGTGCCGGGGCGGCTCACAGGCCGAGGCGGCGCGAGAGGTCGGAGCGGAACACGCCCGCCGGATCCAGGCGGGCGCGCAGCGCGCGGAAGTCGGCGAGGCGCGGATACATGCCGGGCAGCAGCTCGGGCCGCAGCCGGGAGTCCTTGGCGAGATAGACACGGCCGCCCGCCGCGGCGACCTCCTCGTCCAGCTCGTCGAGGAACGCGCCGAGCCCCGGCAGGTTCGCCGGGATGTCCAGGGCGAGCGTCCAGCCCGGCATCGGGAACGACAGCCAGCCCGGGTCGCCCTCCCCGAACCGCTTGAGCACGGCGAGGAAGGACGGGCAGCCGCGCCGCGAGATCCGCCGCACGATCTCGCGCAGGGCGTCCTCCTTCCCGTACCCGACGACGAACTGGTACTGCACGAAGCCGCCGCGGCCGTAGACGCGGTTCCAGTGCGGGACGCCGTCGAGGGGGTGGAAGAACGTCGACAGCTTCTGGATCTGGCCGGTGCGCGCGCGGGGCGCCTTGCGGTACCACAGCTCGTTGAACGCGCCGACCGTCGTGCGCCCCAGCAGCCCCTCCGGCAGGAACGAGGGCGCGGCGGGCAGCCGGCCGGGGCGGAAGGCGAGCGGGTCGCGGCGGGCGCGGGCGGGCAGCGCGTCCAGCGGGGCGTGCTCGCCGCGGGTCAGCACCGAGCGGCCGGTCGCGGCGCCGCGCGCGAGCAGGTCGATCCAGGCGACGGAGTAGCGGTAGCGGTGGTCGGTCGCGGTCAGCCGGGCCATCAGGTCGTCGAGGTCGGCGGCCCGCTCGGTGTCCACCGACATGTACGAGGTGGCGACCGGCTGGAGGCTGACCGTGGCGGTGAGGATGACCCCGGTCAGGCCCATGCCCCCGGCGGTCGCGTCGAAGAGTTCCGTGCCGCGCTCGACGACCCGCACCTCACCGTCGGCCGTGAGCAGTTCCAGCGCCTGCACATGCCGGGCGAAGGAGCCGCTGACGTGGTGGTTCTTGCCGTGGATGTCGGCGCCGATCGCCCCGCCGACCGTCACGTACCGGGTGCCGGGGGTCACCGGCACGAACCAGCCGAGCGGCAGCAGCACCTCCATCAGCCGGTGCAGGGAGACGCCCGCGTCGCACAGGACCGTGCCCGCGTCGGCGTCGATGGCGTGGATGCGGTCGAGGGCGGTCATGTCGAGGACGGCGCCGCCCGCGTTCTGCGCGGCGTCGCCGTAGGCGCGGCCGAGACCGCGCGGGATGCCGCCGCGCCGGCCGGGCGCGGCGCACTCCTTCACGGCCGAGACGGTCTCCTCGTAGGAGCGGGGCCGGACGAGGTGCGCGGAGGTCGGGGCGGTACGGCCCCAGCCGGTGACCGGGACGGCGTCGAAGCCGGGCGTGGTGAGGGGGTCGGCAGCCATGCCCGCGACCGTATCGCCCATAAAGGTGCGGTTTGCTCTGAACCGTGCTGATCCTCACCGAAATGGGTGATTGATGGGGTGTCAGCGTAGATTGACGCGGCCGACGCGGTCACGGCCCGCACAGTGAGCCGCATGGACGACCTGGACCGCCGACTGCTGTCGGCCCTGCGCGACTGCGGCCACGACCCGCGCGTGGCCGCCGGCGCCCGCGCCCTGTCCTGGGCCGGGGAACACGGCGCGCTGTGGCTGGCCGCCGGCCTCACCGGAGCGGCCCTCGACCGCGACCGCCGCTCCGCCTGGCTGCGCGCCACCGCCGTCACCGCCGCCGCCCACCTCACCAGCATGGGCGTCAAACGCGTGGTGCGCCGCCCCCGCCCCGCGTCGGGCGCCGGCGTCACCCCGCTGGTGCGCACCGCGGGCCGGCACTCCTTCCCCAGTTCGCACGCCACGTCCGCCGCCGCGGCCGCCGTCGCCTACGGCGCCCTGTCACCCGTCGGCCGGCACCTCGTGCCGCCCGTCGCCGCCGCCATGTGCGTCTCCCGGCTCGTCGTCGGCGTGCACTACCCCTCCGACGTCGCCGCGGGCGCCGCCCTCGGCGCCCTCACCGCCCGCATCGGAACCCGCTGGACGACCGGAGGTGCCGCCCGGTGACCGACTCCGCCGACCCCACAGCCCGCCCCGCCCGCTCCGGCGGCGGCGACCGCGTCGCCGTCCTCGACCGGCCCGCGCCGGCCCCGGCGCCGGGGCCCCGCGCCTCGCCGCTCGCCCTGCCCGCCGGGCTCCTGCGCACCGCACGCCCCCGCCAGTGGGTCAAGAACGTGCTGGTCGTCGCCGCCCCGGCCGCCGCGGGCGACCTCTTCACCCGCACGGCGCTGCCCCGGCTCGCCCTCGTCTTCGCCCTGTTCACCGCCGCCGCGTCGGCCGTCTACCTCATCAACGACGCCCGCGACGCCGAAGCCGACCGCGCCCACCCCGTCAAGCGGCACCGTCCGGTCGCCGCCGGCCAGGTCCCCGTACCCGTCGCCTACGCGGTGGGCGCCGTCCTCGCCGTGCTCGCCCCGGCCGTCGCCGCCGCCCTGTGCAACCCGGCCACCGCCGCGCTGCTCACCGCGTACGTCGTCATGCAACTCGCCTACTGCGTCAGCCTCAAGCACGTCCTCGTCGTCGACCTCGTCGTCGTCTCCACCGGCTTCCTCATGCGGGCGATGATCGGCGGGCTCGCGCTCGGCATCCCGCTCTCGCGCTGGTTCCTCATCACGACCGGGTTCGGCGCCCTGTTCATGGTCTCCGCCAAGCGGTACTCCGAAGCCGTCCAGATGGCCGGGAAGGGCGGGGCGACCCGCGCCCTGCTCAGCGAGTACACCACCGGCTATCTGCGCTTCGTGTGGCAGCTCGCCGCCGGGGTCGCCGTCCTCGCCTACTGCCTGTGGGCCATGGAGGAGGGCGGTGTCGCCCGCTCCAGCCTGCTCCCGTGGCGGCAGTTGTCCATGGTCGCCTTCATCCTCGCCGTGCTGCGCTACGCCGTCTTCGCCGACCGGGGCTCGGCCGGCGAACCCGAGGACGTGGTGCTGCGCGACCGGGCGCTCGCCGTCATCGGCCTGGTCTGGCTGGCCATGTACGGGCTCGCCGTCGTGGACTGGTGAGGGCCGTGCCGCTGGACAGGCTGCGTGCGGCCGGGCCCGAGATCGGCGCGTTCGCCGCCGTCGGCCTGTGCGCGTACGCCGCCGACCTCGGCCTCTTCGTCTGGCTGCGCGGCAGCGTCGGCACCGGCCCGATCACCGCCAAGTGCGTGTCGTTCCTCGCCGGCTGCACGGTCGCCTACGCGGGCAACGCGCTCGGCACCTACCGGGGGCGGGCCGAGGGGGTCTCACGGCTGCGCCAGTACGGAGTCTTCTTCGCCGTCAACATCGCGGGCGCCCTCGTCCAGCTCCTGTGCCTGGCCTTCTCGCACTACGGCCTCGGCCTCACCTCGGCGCGCGCCGACACGGTCTCGGGCTCGGGCGTCGGCATGGCGCTTGCGACCCTGCTGCGGTTCTGGGGCACCCGGACGCTCGTATTCCGCTCCTCCCCGGTGAAACCGCGCGGAGCGGGCAGGCTGGGCTCATGGACTGGCTGAAGAACCTGCCCGTGATCGGGCCGCTCGTCGCCCGGCTGATGCGCACCCACGCCTGGCAGGCCTACGAACGCCTCGACGAGGTCAAGTGGGCCCGCCTCGCCGCCGCCATGACGTTCATCAGCTTCCTCGCGCTGTTCCCGCTGCTCACGGTCGCCGCCGCCATCGCCGCCGGCACCCTCGGCCCCGGCCAGCAGCGCCACCTGGAGTCGCAGATCAGCAAGCAGATCCCCGGCATCTCCGACCAGCTCGACATCGGCGCCCTCGTCGACAACGCCGGGACCGTCGGGCTCGTCGCGGGCGCGCTGCTGCTGTTCACGGGTGTCGGCTGGGTCGGCTCCATGCGGGAGTGCCTGCGCGTGGTCTGGGAGGAGCCGGACCGCGAGGAGAACCCCCTGCTGCGCAAGCTCAAGGACGCCGGCATCCTCGTCGGCCTCGGCGGCGCGGGCCTCGCCTCGCTGCTCGCCTCCACCGTCGCCTCCACCGCCGTCGGCTGGAGCGCGGACCAGCTCGGCATCGACCGCGCCGGCTGGGGCGGCGCCCTGCTCCAGGGCATCGCCTTCGCCATCGCGGTCCTCGCCGACTTCCTTCTGCTCCTGTACGTCCTCACCCTGCTGCCCGGCGTCCACCCGCGCCGCAAGGACCTGATCAACGCGGCGCTGATCGGCGCGGCCGGCTTCGAACTGCTCAAGCTGCTGCTCGGCGGCTACATCAAGGGCGTCGCCGGCAAGAGCATGTACGGCGCGTTCGGGACGCCCGTCGCCCTGCTGCTGTGGATCAACTTCACGGCGAAGCTCCTGCTGTTCTGCGCCGCCTGGACCGCCACCCGCAGGGAGCGGCCCGAGGAGGCGACGGGCCCCTTCGCGGCCTGACGCGCGCGCAGGGACCCGCCCGCTCAGCCCCTGGGCCGCACCGGGAACCGCTTGCGCACCACGAACACCACGCCCGCCAGCACCACCACCGCCCCGCCCGCCACCGCGAGCGCGACACCCATGCCGCTGGAGGACCCCGACGCCACCTGCGCGTGCGCGACCGGCCGGGCCGGGCCCGTCTTCCCCGCGCCCGCCCGCAGGCTCGCCGTCCCCGACGGCTCGGGGTCGGTGCCCTTCGGCCCGACGAGCCGGCCCACCGGCGTCACCTTCCCGGCCGCCGCGAACCCCCAGTCCAGCAGCCGCGCGGTCTCCTTGTAGACGGCGTGCGACTCGCGGCCGCGCGGGTTCATCACCGTCACGAGCAGCACCCGCCCGCCGCGCTCGGCGACCCCGGTGAAGGTCGCGCCCGCGTGCGTCGTGTTGCCGTTCTTCACACCCGCGATGCCCTGGTACGCGGGCAGGTCGCCCTCGCCGCGCAGCAGCCGGTTGGTGTTCTGGATCTCGAACGTCTCCGTCGTACGCCCCTTCTTCTGCTCCTTCGGCAGCTTCGCCGTCACCGTCGAGCAGTACTCCCGGAAGTCGCTCTTCTGCAGCCCGGAGCGCGCGAACAGCGTCAGGTCGTACGCGGACGAGACCTGCCCCGGCGCGTCGTAGCCGTCGGGGCTGGCCACATGGGTGTCCTCGGCGCGCAGTTCGTCGGCGTGCTGCTGCATGTCCCGTACGGTCTGCGGGACGCCGCCGTTCAGCGCGGACAGCACATGGACCGCGTCGTTGCCCGAGCGCAGGAACACGCCGAGCCACAGGTCGTGCACGGAGTACGTGTAGCCCTCCTTGATGCCCGCGACGCTGGAGCCGGCGCCCATGCCCTTCAGGTCGTCGTTCACGACCGTGTGCTTCTGCGACTTCGGGAACTTCGGCAGGACCGTGTCCGCGAACAGCATCTTCAGGGTGCTCGCGGGAGGCAGCCGCCAGTGCGCGTTGTGCGCGGCGAGAATCTCGCCCGACTCCGCGTCCGACACCAGCCACGACTTCGCCGTCACGTCCTTGGGCAGCACCGGCGCGCCCGCGCCCAGCTCCACCTGCGTGCCGGGCCGGCCGAGCCGGTCGCCGCCGAGGGTCGACATGTGCGCCGGGGGCTTGTCGGCGGGCGGCTTGTCGGCACCGGACGCACCGGACGCGGCCGAGGCGGGGACGGCGGCGCCGAGCGCGAGGCCCGAGCCGGCCAGCAGGAGGGCGCAGGCGGCGCCGAGGGAGCGCCGTGCGACGCGCCTGACGGCGGCGGGCTGCGGCGGGCGGGAGGGCGTGGGAGAGGCGGACACGGACGAGAACGTACAGGCAGCGTCCCCGGCGCCCGCCGCCGAGGTGACCTGTGTCTCGCCGCCCCCACCCCGGCGGCGGCGCGCGGCGGCGACTGGCGATACTGAAGGCATGAAGCTCAGCCGCCCCGTCTCCTGGTTCCTGCTCGCCTTCGGGGTGTGGAGCTGGGTCATCTGGATCACTTTCGTCAAGAACCTCTGGAAGGACGGGAGCGGCCTCGCCTTCGACGACGCCGGGGATCCGACCGCGTACTTCTGGGTGCACCTGACGCTCGCCGTCGTCTCCTTTGTGTTGGGGACGGTCGTCGGGGTCATCGGGTTGCGCGGAGTGCGGGCTCTGCGCCGAACGTCATAGAACGCCGGAGGCGGACCCGGCCGGGTTCCCCGCACCGTCCTGCGCTGCGACGTCTCACGCCTCGGACACCTCACCAACCCCCCTTCCCTCAACTCAAACTCCTGTGATTCAGTGACCTCCGTCACTGGGGAGTGACTGGGGAGGGGGGCTCTCATGCGCACGCTGCGCGGCTCGGTCCGACTGCGGATCCTCGCGTCACTGGTGGTGCTCGGCGCGGCCGGTGTCGGCGGCTGGCAACTGCTGCCGAAGGACACCGACGCCGGCAAGGCGGTCACCGTCGGCACGACCGACTCCATCACCTCCCTCGACCCGGCCGGCGCCTACGACGCCGGGTCCTGGGCGCTGTACAGCAACGTCTTCCAGTCGCTGCTCACCTTCACCCCCGGCGGCACGACCCCGGTCCCGGACGCGGCCCGGCACTGCGGCTTCACCGGCGGCGGCCTGCGCACGTACCGCTGCGAACTCAAGACGGGCCTGCGCTTCCCGAGCGGGCGGGCGATGACCGCGCTCGACGTGAAGTTCTCCTTCGACCGCGTCCGCAAGATCGCCGACCCGGTCGGCCCGGCCTCCCTGCTCGACACCCTCGGCAGTGTCGAGGCGCGCGGGCGCACGGTCACCTTCCATCTGTCGTCGCCGGACGCCACCTTCCCGTTCAAGGCCGCCACCGGCGCCGGCGCCATCGTCGACCGGGACGTCTACCCGAAGGCGTCCCTGCGCTCCGGCGACGAGGTGGACGGCACAGGCCCGTACTCCCTGAAGTCGTACCGGCCCGGCACCCGCGCCACCCTCGTGCCCAACCCCCGCTACGAGGGCCCGGCGAAGGTCCCCGCCCACCCGACCGTGCTGCGCTACTTCAAGGACTCCGCGGCCCTCCAGGCGGCCTGGGAGCGGCACACCGTGGACGTGGCGAGCCGCCAGCTCCCGCCGTCGCTGCTGACCCGCCTGTCGACGACCGACCCCGACCAGCGGCTCACCGCCGTCGACAGCGCCGAGACCCGCAACCTCGTCCTCAACGTCCGCGCGGGCCGCCCCCTGCACGACCGCGCCGCCCGCCAGGCCATCGCCGCGCTCCTCGACCGCGACGCCCTCGTGGAGTCCGCGTACCGGGGCACGGTCGACCCGCTGTACTCGGTCGTCCCGCGCGGCATCACCGGCCACACCACCGCGTTCTTCGACGCCTACCCGAAGCCCGACCGGGCCCGCGCCCGCGCGCTGCTGCGGGCGGCGGGCGTGACGACGCCGGTCCGTTTCGAGTACGCGTACTCGCGCGGCTCCGCGGCCAGGGCCGAGGCGAAGGAGGTCAAGCGCCAGCTGGAGGCGTCCGGCCTGTTCCGGGTGACGACGCGCTACTACGACTGGGACGCGTTCCAGAAGCGGTACACGGCCGGGAAGCTCGACGCGTACGCGGTGGGCTGGCTGCCCGACTTCCCCGACCCGGACACCTTCACCGCGCAGCTCGTACGCACCGGCTCCGGCATGCACAACGGCTACAGCAACAAGGCCGTGGACGACCTCATCACCTCCAGCCAGCAGTACGAGGACCGCAGCCGCACCCTGCGCGACTTCCGCCGCGTGCAGCAACTGGTCGCGCAGGACGTGCCGATCGTGCCGCTGTGGCAGCGCAAGGAGTACGTCCTGAGCACCGTCGACATCACCGGCGGCCAGTACCTCTCGGACGGCACCGGCGTCTTCCGGCTCTGGGCCCTCGACCGGATCTGACGCGGGGGCCGGGGGCAGGTCCGGCGGGCCGGGTCAGGCCCGGCGGCGGCCCTTGGGGCGGGCGCGGCGGCGCAGGGCGAACAGACCGCCGCCCGCGAGCGCCGCGACGGCCGCCGAGCCGAGCGCCCAGCCCTCGTCCGCCGACGGCGAGGAGGACCCCGCCGCGCCCGCCGGTGCCGGGCCCGCGCCCCCGGCGGGCCTCGCGGCGGGCGCCCGGCGCGGCCGCTCGCCCGGCGCCGACGCCAGCCGGTCCACGGGCGCCACCTTCCCGGCCGCCGCGAACCCCCAGTCGAACAGCGCGGCCGTCTCCTCGTACACCGCCTCGTACCCGGAGCGCGGATGCATGACGGTGACGAGCAGCGTGCGCCCGCCCCGGGTGGCCGCGCCGGTGAACGTGTTGCCCGCGTGCGAGGTGTAGCCGTTCTTCACGCCGATCAGGCCCGGGTACGCGGCGACGCCCTGCCCGGTCAGCAGCCGGTCGGTGTTCTGGATCTGGAACGACTTGCCGCCGCCCGCCGGGAAGTCGGCGGCCTTCGTGGCGCAGTAGCCCCGGAAGTCCTCGTTCTTCAGGCCCGCCCGCGCGAACACCGTCAGATCGTGCGCGGACGACACCTGCCCCGGGTGGTCGAAGCCGTCGGGGCTGACCACATGCGTGTCGCGGGCGCCGAGCGCGGTGGCGCGGGCCTGCATCGCGGCGACCGTCTTGGGCACCCCGCCGTACATCGACGCCAGCACATGCACCGCGTCGTTCCCCGACCGCAGGAACACGCCCTGCCACAACTGATGGACGGTGTACGTCGTTCCGGCCTGGATGCCGACGAGGCTGGAGCCCGCCGGGATGCCGGCGAGGTCCGCCGCGGTGACGCGGTGGCGCAGATTCCGGTCGAACGCGGGCAGCACGGTGTCCGCGAACAGCATCTTCAGCGTCGAGGCGGGCGGCAGCCGCCGGTGCGCGTCATGGGCGGCGAGGATGTCCCCGCTCGCCGCGTCGGCGACCAGCCAGGACCGCGCGTTCAGCTTCGGCAGCCGGGGCGCGCCGGGGGCCGCGGCGGCGCGCGGCGCGGGCAGGGCGAGCGCGGCGGCCGTCGAGAGCCCGAGGCCGAGGGCCGCGCGGCGACTGAGGTGGGGGGACGAGGTCGTACCGGGCATCTGGTGAACGTACAGGCCAAAGGGCCGGTAAAGACATCGGGGTCCGGGTCCGCGGGCCCGCCCCACAGCGGTCCCACAGCCCGCGCACAGCCGCCGCCCGCGCGGTCAGCCGCGGGCGAGTTCGGGGCGCTTGAGGTAGTCGGTGAACCCCAGCACGTTCCCCCAGGGGTCGGCGACCTCGACGACGTACCCGGTGGACGTGGAGAACGGCGGATCGAGCGGCTCGACGCCCGCCTCCGCGAGCCGCCGGGCCATCGCGCGGGCGTCCGGCACCTCCAGCCACAGCCGGGGCGCGGGCCACGGCGGCGGCCGGTGCCCGAACCCCTCCTCCAGGCGCAGCAGCAGCCCCGGCGTCTCCGCGCCCACCCCGAGCAGCGCGATCCCGGCCTCGTCGAGCCGCAGCGTCACGGTGAACCCGCAGCGCTCGTAGAAGCCCACGGCCTCGCCCAGCTCGCCCACGGGGAGGAGCACGTTGTCGAACCCGAGAATCCCCGGTCCAGGTCCAGCGTCAGTTGACATCCCGTCAGGCTAGCGAGCGGGCGGGCCCGGCGGGCGCCCGCGCGGCTGGGCCGTACGGGTAGCGCGTGCGCCCGCATACGCGAAGGCCCCGCTCCCGGGCGGGGAGCGGGGCCTTCGGCGGTGCGCCGCGGCGGAAGGTCAGTAGCGGCGCGTGATCAGCGCGCGCTTGACCTCCTGGATCGCCTTGGTGACCTCGATGCCACGCGGGCAGGCGTCCGTGCAGTTGAACGTGGTGCGGCAACGCCACACGCCGTCACGGTCGTTGAGGATCTCCAGGCGCTGCTCGCCGGCCTCGTCGCGCGAGTCGAAGATGAACCGGTGGGCGTTGACGATCGCGGCCGGACCGAAGTACTGGCCGTCGTTCCAGAACACCGGGCACGAGGACGTGCACGCGGCGCACAGGATGCACTTGGTGGTGTCGTCGAAGCGCTCGCGGTCCTCGGCGGACTGCAGACGCTCACGCGTCGGCTCGTTGCCCGTCGTGACGAGGAACGGCATGACGTCGCGGTACGCCTGGAAGAACGGCTCCATGTCGACCACGAGGTCCTTGAGCACGGTCAGGCCCTTGATGGCCTCGACCGTGATCGGCTTCTCGGGGTTGATGTCCTTCAGGAGCGTCTTGCAGGCGAGCCGGTTCTTGCCGTTGATCCGCATCGCGTCGGAGCCGCAGATGCCGTGCGCGCAGGAGCGGCGGAAGGTCAGCGAACCGTCCTGCTCCCACTTGATCTTGTGCAGGGCGTCGAGGACCCGCTCCTTGGGGTCCATCTCCAGCTGGAAGTCCTGCCACGTCGACTCCGCCGAGACCTCCGGGTTGAACCGGCGCACGCGCAGGGTGATCGTGATGTACGGGGAGTCGGCGAAGCCGGGCTCGGGCGCCGCCGTCTTCTCCATGGTCGGAGTAGCCATCAGTACTTACGCTCCATCGGCTGGTAGCGGGTCTGGACGACCGGCTTGTAGTCGAGACGGATGGACTCGGTGCCGTCGTCGGCGACCTCGCGGTACGCCATGGTGTGGCGCATGAAGTTGACGTCGTCGCGGGTCGGGAAGTCCTCGCGGTAGTGACCGC
The DNA here is from genome assembly GCF_055639095.1 of Streptomyces sp. NPDC107550. Lineage (NCBI taxonomy): Bacteria > Bacillati > Actinomycetota > Actinomycetes > Kitasatosporales > Streptomycetaceae > Streptomyces > Streptomyces sp. NPDC107550. The sequence goes on along the minus strand of NZ_JBVKBC010000023.1, from coordinate 65,924 downwards.
CGCGCGACTCCTTGCGGGCGAGGGCACTGGTCGCCATGACCTCGGCCAGGTCGAGCAGGTTGCCCAGCTCGATGGCCTCCAGGAGGTCGGTGTTGAACCGCTTGCCCTTGTCCTGGATCGCCACGTTCTTGTAGCGCTCGCGCAGCTCGGCGATCTTCTCGACGGCCGTCTTGATCGTCTGCTCGGTGCGGAACACCATCACGTTGGCGTCCATGCACTCCTGCAGCTCGTTGCGGATGACCGAGACGCGCTCGGTGCCCGTGGAGTTGCGCAGCCGCTCGACCTGCGCCTCGACGAGCGAGGCCGGGTCCTCGGGCAGCTCGACGAAGTCGGCCTTGTGGGAGTACTCGGCGGCGGCGATGCCCGCGCGGCGCCCGAACACGTTGATGTCGAGCAGCGAGTTGGTGCCGAGGCGGTTGGCGCCGTGCACGGAGACACAGGCGACCTCACCGGCGGCGTACAGGCCCGGGACGACGGTGGTGTTGTCCGCGAGGACCTCACCCTCGACGTTGGTCGGGATGCCGCCCATGGCGTAGTGCGCGGTCGGCTGGATCGGGATCGGGTCCGTGTACGGCTCGATGCCGAGGTAGGTGCGCGCGAACTCGGTGATGTCCGGGAGCTTCGCGTCGAGCTGCTCCGGCGGCAGGTGCGTGAGGTCGAGGTAGACGTGGTCGCCCTCGGGACCGCAGCCGCGGCCCTCGCGGATCTCCGTGTAGATGGAGCGCGAGACGACGTCACGGGACGCGAGGTCCTTCATGACCGGCGCGTACTTCTCCATGAAGCGCTCGCCGTCCTTGTTGCGCAGGATGCCGCCCTCACCGCGGGCGCCCTCCGTCAGCAGGATGCCCATGCGCCAGATGCCGGTCGGGTGGAACTGGAAGAACTCCATGTCCTCCAGCGGGATGCCCCGGCGGTAGCAGGCGGCCTGGCCGTCACCGGTCAGGGTGTGCGCGTTGGACGTCACCTTGAAGAACTTGCCGGTGCCGCCGGACGCGTAGATGACCGACTTCGCCTGGAAGACGTGGATCTCGCCGGTGGCCAGCTCGTAGGCGACGACGCCGGCGGACTTCTTGACGCCGTCGACCTCGACGATGAGCTGGTCGAGGACGTAGAACTCGTTGAAGAACTCCACGCCCTCCTTGACGCAGTTCTGGTACAGCGTCTGGAGGATCATGTGGCCGGTGCGGTCGGCCGCGTAGCAGGAGCGGCGCACGGGCGCCTCACCGTGGTTGCGGCTGTGACCGCCGAAGCGGCGCTGGTCGATCGTGCCGTCCGGGGTGCGGTTGAACGGCAGGCCCATCTTCTCCAGGTCGAGGACGGAGTCGATGGCCTCCTTCGCCAGGATCTCGGCGGCGTCCTGGTCGACCAGGTAGTCGCCGCCCTTGATCGTGTCGAAGGTGTGCCACTCCCAGTTGTCCTCCTCCACGTTGGCGAGCGCGGCGGCCATGCCGCCCTGCGCGGCGCCCGTGTGGGAGCGGGTGGGGTACAGCTTGGTCAGCACGGCGGTGCGGCTGCGCTTCGTCGCCTCGATGGCGGCGCGCATGCCGGCGCCGCCGGCGCCGACGATGACGGTGTCGTACTTGTGAATCTTCACTCGGGTTCTCCTTGCGGACCCTGCATGCTGTGTCGCCTCTCCGCCCTTGCCGGCCGGGGGTCCGGGGGTCGCCCCCCGGGTGGACACAGTGCTCGCCTCGGCTTTAACGGATGTTCGGGTCGAAGGTGAAGATCACCAGCGTGCCCAGCAGGACGGTGAAGACCGTCGCGGCGTACAGCAGGCCCTTCAGCCACAGGCGGGTCTGGGGGCGCTCGGCGTAGTCGTTGATGACGGTACGCAGGCCGTTGGCGCCGTGCAGCATCGCGAGCCACAGCATCAGCAGGTCCCAGCCCTGCCAGAACGGGGACGCCCAGCGGCCCGCGACGAACGCGAAGCCGATCTTGGAGACGCCGCCGTCGAGCACGAGCTGGATCAGCAGGTGACCGAGGACCAGGACGACCAGGACGATGCCCGACAGGCGCATGAACAGCCAGGCGGCCATCTCGAAGTTGCCGCGGCTGCCCTTGCCGGTCTTCGAGGTCCGCTTGCGCGGCGCCTCGATGTAGGGGGCCGGGTTGTCGACGTCGTAGAGGGAGACGCCCTCCACGGGGCCGACGCCGGGGGTCTGGGCGGGGGTGGTGTCAGCGGACATGTTCGGCCTCAGCTCCCGAAGAGTTCACGGACGGCGTGACCGAGGACGGGGTACAGCGCCCCGACCATCAGGACGACCCAGATGCCCACGACGGTCCAGAGCATCTGCTTCTGGTAGCGCGGGCCCTTCGACCAGAAGTCGACGGCGATGACACGCAGCCCGTTGAGCGCGTGGAAGAGGATGGCGGCGACGAGGCCGTACTCCAGGAGTGCGACGATCGGCGTCTTGTAGGTACCTACGACATCGTCGTACGCCTCGGGGGAGACGCGGACGAGAGCGGTGTCCAGGACATGTACGAACAGGAAGAAGAAAATGAGGACACCGGTGACTCGGTGAGCCACCCACGACCACATGCCTTCCCGGCCGCGGTACAGCGTTCCAGCCGGCACGGAAGAACCCTCCGGGTGCGGGGACTGAGGGCCGCGCCGGCTTCTCTGTCGGTCGGGCCCGGCCGGGTACGGTCCACCGGCCGCTCGTCATCGTATCGACGTGGTGTCGGTGTCCTTGCGCCGGGGGCACCGGTGTGATCAAACCGGCAATCAAACAGGCACGTACGGGCTATTGACGGCACTTTCCAGGCGCCCGCCGCGGATCAGCCGGGCGAGGCGGCCCCGGGCGAGCCTGCGCAGCTCGTCGGCGGCGAGCTCCCGCTCCTTGTCCGGGTCGGCGTCGAGCCTGCGCAGCAGCGCGGCGAGGACGTGGTCGAGCGCCTCCGCCGGGGCCACCTCGTCCAGACAGATGACGCACGCGTGTCCGAACCTGCTCGTGTACGCGGAGTGCGCCGCGGCCAGCGCCGTGTGCGCCGCGAAGTAGGCGGCGGCGCCGGGCGGTGACGGCAGCTCCTCGCAGGTCAGCGCCTCGGTGACGGCGGCGGGCGGGAGGTCGTAGGACGCCTCGTCGGCCGCCGCGAGCAGCGCCTCCAGGTCCGGGTAGGGGCGGTGCGCGGCGATCCGCCCGGCCCAGGCGCGGCTGCCGCAGCAGGTCAGCAGCGCCGACTCGGCGGCCTCCCGCTCCAGCGCGTTGAAGACGGTGAGGGCCCCGCGGGGTGTGGCCTGCGCGGGTATGGGCAGGCGCCCGGGACGCTGAGGGGGGCGGGGCGCGGACAGCGGGTGCCTCCGGCGGTGGGACGGGACAGGACGGCCCGTCGGCGGACGGGAAAGAAGGTGCGAGGGGTGCGGCGGGCGGGACGGCGGTGACGTGACGGTCGGGCGTGTCGGACGGGACGGGAACGGCGGTGCGGGAGCGGAGGAACGGACGGTACGGGTGATGCGGGCGGTACGGATGCTGCGGACGGGGTACGGGCGAGGTGCGGGGACGGTCGCGGGAGCCGCGCGGGGAACGCGTGGACGTACCGGCGTGTCGCCGCCGCCCGGTCCACCGCCCGTCCGGCACCGCCCGTCCGCCACCACTTGTCCGGCACCATCCGTCCGGCGCCGGCCGGTGCCCGCAGCGGGTCGCGGCCGACGCGAGGACCGCTCGGCCGCGCGGGGCGCGGCGGGAGCGCGTGTCGGGCGCGGGTGTTTGTGTCGTAACGGTAGCGATGACTGATTGCGGGTGTCCGACGAATGCGCGAATTTCACCCGGACGGGAGAGTTTGCGGGCACGAGGTGGACGCCGGCCCGTCGGTGCGCGCGCCGGACGCGAAGAGACGTGATGATCGAGGGCGGACGCGGGGCGCGCGAGGACGCGCGCCCCGCACCCCCGAGGAAGCGGAGGTGCAGGCGCGTGGAGCGTGAACGGAAGGCCCTCGTCGTCGGGGCCGGGGTCGTCGCCGTCGGAGCGGTGACGGCGGCGGTGGCTCTGTGGCCGGGCGGCGGCGACAGCGGTGAGGCGGGCCGGGCGTCCGCCGGGCCCGCGTCGGCCTCCGCGTCCCCCACCCCCTCGCCGACCCGCTCCTACCCGCTGTCCACGCCCCCGAGCACGATCCCCGCCGTACGGGACTTCACCCCGGCGCGCGGACCCGGCTGGAAGCCCGACGGCGGCCGGGTCGTCGTCCGCGACGGCTCCCTCGCCGACGAGGGCCGCCTCACCGCCCGCGAACTCGGCCTGCGCTACGCGGGCGACGCCGCGGCGGGCCCCGGCGACGTCGAACTAGCGCTCGGCAAGGACAGCGGCGCGGACCCCGAGTCGTACCGGATGACCGTCAAGGGCGGCACCGTGCGGATCACCGGACCGAGCGACGCCGGCGTCTTCTACGGCACCCGCACGCTCAAGCAGGAGGTGCACGGCGGCGACACCGCGCCCGAGGGCGTCGTCACGGACGCGCCGGCCAAGCCGCAGCGCGGGTTCAGCCTCGACATCGCGCGCAAGCACTTCACCGCCGACTGGATCAAGGACCGCGTCCGCGAGATCGGCGACCTCAAGTACAACCAGCTCGGCCTGCACTTCTCCGACGACCAGTCCTTCCGTATCGCCTCCGACTCGCACCCCGAGGTCGTCTCCGCCGAGCATCTGACCAAGGCGCAGGTCCGCGACATCCTCGCGCTCGCCGCCGAACGGCACGTCACCGTCGTGCCCGAGATCGACTCGCCCGGCCACCTCGGCGCGGTCCTGCGCGCCCACCCCGACCTCCAGTTGCGCGACGTGAACGGCACGCCCACGCGCGGCGCCCTCGACATCTCCAAGCCGGGCTCGGCGAAGATCGTGGACGATCTGCTCAAGGAGTACGCGGGACTGTTCAAGGGCGCGTACTGGCATCTGGGCGCCGACGAGTACCAGGCGCTCGTGCGCAGCGACCCGCAGGCGTCCTATCCGCAGCTCGCCGCCGAGGCCCGCCGCAAGTACGGCCCCCGCGCCCGCGTCCAGGACCTCGCCGCCGGCTGGCTCAACGACCGGGCGCGGACCATGGCCCCCTACGACCGCAAGCTGAAGGCGTGGAACGACGGGTTCTTCACCGGCGGGGTCGTCGCCCCCGACAAGAACCTCGAAGTGGCGTACTGGACCGGCAAGGAGATCGGCGCCCGCGACCCCCTCTCCTACCTGAGCGCCGGCCAGAAGCTGACCAACTACAACGACGAGTACCTCTACTACGTCCTCGGCCAGCCCAACACGTTCGTCTACCCGACCGGGAAGCGGATCTACGAGGAGTGGACCCCGCGCGTCGTGCGCGGCACCCGGCCCGTGCCCGCGAAGTACGACGGGCAGATCCTCGGCGGCAGCTTCGCCGTCTGGTGCGATCTCGCGCAGGCCCAGACCCAGGACCAGGTGGCGCGCGGCATCCGGATGCCGTTGAAGGCGACCGCGCAGAAGCTGTGGGACGCGGGGAAGCCCGAGCTGAGCTGGGACCGGTTCAGCGCGCTCGCCGGGCGGCTCGACGGCTGAACGTACGCCCTGCGCCCCACTTGCGGCGTTCCTGTGGCGAACTCCCGTACCGCTGTGGTGTATTCGGCGCCAGGTGCGACGGGACGCGTGGTGCCGGTACGGGGACGGGGACGGGGGCGCGGGCATGGGGTACTGGGGTTATTACGTGGTGGCCAGGAGCGAGCGGCCGCTCAAGGAGGCGGAGGCGCTCGCCGGGGCCGGGGAACGGCTCGCGCTGCTGGAGGAGCGGCCCGGGGGCTGGCAGGTGTGGGAGTGCCCCGGCGGGGCGCCCGGGGAGGAGCCCGTCGATCTGGGCAGCATGAACGCGCTGGCGGCGGAGACGGGGGCGCCCGCGCTGTTCGCGTACGTGATGGACAGCCGGTGCGCGGTCGTGGAGGCGGCCGGGGTGGGGACGGGGGCGTGGGCGGTGTGTCTGGGGCGGGACGTGATGGCGGAGTCGCTCGGGGGTGACGAGCGGGCGCTCGAAGACTATTTCCTCGGGCCGGAGGAGGGGGTGGGGCGGGGGCTTGCGTGGGGGGCGGAGGCGGGGTTCCGCGGGGCGGAGGCGGGGCTTCGGGAGGATTTCGGGGGGCCTGTGGAGCCGTCCGCGGAGGAGTTGTTCTTCCGGGTCCTACGCCACCTGGGCCTGCCGGAGCTGTGAGTGTGCCTACCCGGTGTTTCTCCGGTCGAGGCCCGCTCCCCTGAACGTTTTGCGCAGTTCCCCGCGCCCCTGAGGAAGTGCCCCTTCCGGCGGGCTCCCGTCCTCGACTTTCGTCGTGGCTGGTCGCGCAGTTCCCCGCGCCCCTAGGGAGTTTCCCGGCGGGAGGCTGCTTGCAGTTGAGGTTGCGCAGTTCCCCGCGCCCCTATCGGGGCCCGGGGGGAGGTGGCGACGTAGTCGCCCCTTCAGGGGCGCGGGGAACTGCGCGAGACGCCCCACCGGCCGAAAGGTGAACGACAAGCCGAGGGGGCAGGGCCCCTTCAGGGGCGCGGGGAACTGCGCGATCAGCCACCGTCGGCCGAAAAGTGAGCAACGCCCTAAGGGGCCAGGTCAGTTCCCAGGCGGGCGCCTGTCTTCGTGCCGGCGGACGTGTTGGTGATCGTCCGCGAGGACGTGAGGCCGAGGCCGCTGGAGTTGCTGGGGACGTACGTGAGGAGCCCGTTGCCCGCGTCCTCACCCGCCGCCCCGATCACGACATCCGCCCGCCCGAACCCGGACAGGTCACCCAGCGCCACGGCGGAGCCGAACGCGTCGTCCTTCTCGGTGGAGCCCGGCACCCCGGCGGTGTCCTGCGACACGGACAGCGCCCCCGTCCCGGTCAGCCCGCCGGACGACCCCTTGAGCAGCAGCGTGGACCCCGCGTCGGACCGGTTCGTCGTCCGCGTGATGTCCTCGCCGGGCAGCCCCGTGAGCACGTCCGCGTACCCGTCGAGGTTGACGTCCCCGACCGCGACGGACGCCCCCATCGCGTCCCCGGACTCGGCCGCTCCGGGCACTCCGCTGGTGTCCTGGTGGATGGTCTTCGCGCCGGTGGCGGACAGTCCCGTACCGGCGACGCCGTACACCGCCGTGACCTGCCCGCCGGTCTTCGCGCCGGACTCCGCGGTGTAGGGCTGGCCGATGACGATGTCGTCGACGCCGTCGCCGTTGAGGTCGCCCGCCGCGATGGACCGGCCGCCCTTGACGGTGAGCGTGGCCGCCTTGCGCAGCCCGTTCGCCCCGCCCTTGTACCAGACGACGCGGCCGATCCCGGTGCCGTCGCGGTAGGTGAGGGCGACGTCCGCGTACCCGTCCCGGTTGAAGTCGCCGGAGGCGGCGTCCGCGTAGGCCAGCGGCTTCTCGCTGGTGGTGAGGGCCGCGTCGGTCTCCCACTCGTCGTCGTAGCGGGCGCTCCACGTGCCGCCCGTGCCGGTGGACGCGGCGAACACGTCGGCCTTGCCGTCCGCGTCGAAGTCGCCGACCGCGACGGCCGAGCCGAAGCGCGCGCCGGTCAGCTCGTAGCTGCCGTCCATGTTGACGCCGGTGCCGGTGGTGAAGTCCGGCCCGTACACGATGGTGTAGGCGCCCCGGTCCTTGTGGCCGGCGGTGTCGTCCTCGCCGGGCTGGCCGACGACGAGGTCGGTGTGGCCGTCGCCGTTGACGTCGCCCGTCGCGGTCGCCGCGCCGAACTCGTCGCCGCTCTCGCCCGCGCCCGGTATGTCGCCGGTGGACTGGGAGATGAGCTTCTTGCCCGTCGTGGTCGGGCCGCCGTTCGCGCCGGGCAGGATGAGGACCTGGCCGCCGCTCGCGCCCTTGGGCAGCCCGCTGACGAGGTCGGGCGTCGCGTCACCGACGAGGCTCGCGGAGCGCAGCGCGTGCGAGACGCCGGGCGCCGAGGCCGCCGTACGGACCTGGCCGAGCTTCGGGTACAGGTTCTTGCCGGGGCAGAGCGTGGCGTTGGTGTCCTTGTGGCCGAAGACGCGGGGCAGGGTGATCGTGCTGCCCTTGGCGACCTTGTTGCCGTCGACGTCGAGGTCGCCGTTGGAGGTCAGCGTCACGTTGCTGTTCGGGGCGATGCCGTACTGGCCGAACTTCCAGGCGACGACACGGGAGATGGCGTCGAGGGCGGCCCGGGTCGGCTTCATCGACTCGAAGTTGCCGATGTAGGAGATGCCGACGGTGTCCGTGTTGAATCCGTAGTCGTGCGCGCCGTGCACCGGCAGGTCCATGCCGCCGCTGCGGCCCTCGAAGATCTGGCCGCAGCGGTCGACGACGAAGTTGTAGCCGATGTCGTAGTAGCGCTTGGCGATGTGCTCCTGCTGGATCTCGCGCAGCCGCTTCGCGCTCTGCGAGCACGGCACCTGGTTGTCGAGGTCGACGCCGGTGTGGTGGACGACGGCGGCCTTGATCTCGGTGTCGTAGCTGGGCGTGCCGTCGTAGTTGGTGCCGGCGCCCCACTGCTTCTGCGTGATGATGTGCGGCTTGACGACCGTGGAGGGCCGGGGCGCGGGCGGGCTCGGCGGCGGCGTGCTCGCGTCGGCCGAGGCGGAGGCCGAGCCGGACGACGCGGAGCCGTCGGGCGTGGCGAGCGCGGACCGGGTCTCCTGCGGGGAGGCGGTGGCGGTGGCCGTCGCGCTCTGCCCGTCGCCGGGGGACGGGCTCGCCGTCTCCTCGGTGTACGCGGCCGGTTCGAGCGCGGAGGCGCCCTTCACCGGTCCTGTGCCGGGGTCGATGAGCGTGACGTCCATGCCGGAGGGCAGGTCGGACGCCTTGCCGTCGGCGTCCACGACCCGCACCTCGACGCCGTCCGCCTCGGCCTTCGTGGGCACGGAGACGGTGCCGCCGCGCAGCGCGGCGCGCTCCCGCTCGGCGCCGTCCGCGTCGACGGTGTCCTTGGGCAGCGCCGTCCAGCCGCTCCACGCCCCGGACTTGGCGTCGCGGGCGCGGAACTGCGCGGTGCCGTCGAGCTTGTCCGCGGCATTCTTCCACGTCACGGAGACCGCGCTGAACCGCTGCGTGGACCGCTGCGGCAGCACCTTGCGGTCGCCCTCGGCGCGCAGGGCGAGCGCGTGCGCCGACGCGGAGCGGAAGGTGACCGGGCCGGGCCCGGTGCCGCTCGGGTCGGCCATCGCGTACGCCGTCACCCCGGCGCCGCCGAGCACCACCGCGCCGACCGTGATCCACGCCCTGCGGCGCAGGCTCAGCGGTCTGTACGCGTGTGTGGCGCGCGTGTTCGGCGCCTTTCCACGTGAATGTCGCGGGCTCACAGGCCCCACCCCTCGAAGTCCACCGGTGCCCCGCGCAAGCCGCGGGTCCTGCCCTATCCAGCGATAGACAGTCCGGACCCGTCACAGGTTGTACGGATGTGGCGCGCGTCACAGAAGGGGGTGTGGTGGGCGGCCGGCGGGCTGCTTTTCGCGGTGGCGCGGAGGCGTGTGCATGGTGCACAGTCCCGCTGTGACGAGCCGCGACGGACGAAGGAAAGGCGCATGCGCCGCACAGTGATCACCGGCGCGTGCGTCGTCCTGCTGGCCGCCGGGGGCGCGGTGCTGCAACCCGTGGGCCACGGCGCCGTCCTCACCGCCGCCGCGCGCCCCGCCGCGTCCGCGGCCCCGTCGGCGGACGACGAGCCCGACGCCCGGCCCCCCCGAGGAGGTACGCGGGGGACGGCTCGCCCGGCGCTCCGGCCAACTGCTGCGCGACGCCTCCTCGTTGCGCCTGGTCACGTCCGTGAGCAAGGGCGCCGTGCACGTCCGCAGCGACGTACGGCGAGACCGTGAGGGCAACTGCGAGGGGACCGTCGCCGCCGGTTCCGGGCTCGACGTCGAGATCCGCTATCTCGCGGGCGGCACCGGGGCGGGTGCGGCGCGGCCCGAGGCGTACATGAAGTACGACGACGCCTCCCTCGCCGCCCTGGAGCGGGGCGCCGCCGCTCAGCGTCCCGAACGGGCGCCGCTCGTCCGGGAGTTCGTGGCGCGGGCGCGCGGCAAGTACGTCCGCCTGGCGGAGAGCACCGGCGCCGTGGCCCGCCTGGGCAAGCACTGCGAAGTCGGCGGGATGTTCGCCGACGTCCTGACCTTCGGGAGCCGGGGCGTGCGGGCCGAGCCCGTCGAACGGCGGGCGGGCCGCCGCGTGGTACCGCTCGTCACCCCGAATCCCACCGGCAAGAACGCGGGCGGCACGCTGTACGTCGATGCCGAGGGCGACCCGTATCTGCGCGGGTTCGACGGCGTCTCCGAGGGGATGCGGATGTCCGTCCGGCTCTCCGCGTACGGCGAACCGATCGGCGTCCGGCGCCCGGACCCGGACGAGACCGTGGACGCGCCGCGCGGCGGCGGCCTGTCCTTCGAGGTCTGACCCGCGCGTGCTGTGACGTTTCCGCGGGCGGGGGCGCTGATCGGTACGGGGGCTCGGAGGCGGACCCGGTCCGCCCTGAAGACGTACGAAGAGGGAAGCGTTTGGGCCAGCGAGGGGAACCCCGGCGTCCACAGGCGTACGACGGGGAGCTCGGCGCCGCCGTGGCGCGGGCCCAGGAGGGCGACGAGACGGCGTTCGCCGTGGCCTACCGGCTCGTCCAGCCCGGCCTGCTCGGCTATCTGCGCGGGCTTGTCGGCGACGAGGCCGAGGACGTCGCCGCCGACGCGTGGCTGGAGATCGCCCGTGACCTCGGGCGTTTCCGGGGCGACGGCGCGGGCTTCCGTGGCTGGACCGCGACCATCGCCCGGCACCGCGCCCTGGACCTCATGCGCCGCCAGAAGGCCAGGCCACGGACCGCCGCGCCCGCCGACGACCTGCTCGACCTGCCCGCGCGGCACGACACCGCCGACCTCGCCTTCGAGACGCTGTCCACGGAACGCGCCCTCGCCCTCATCGCCGAACTCCCCCCGGACCAGGGCGAGGCGGTGCTGCTGCGGGTCGTCGTCGGTCTCGACGGGCCCGCCGCCGCCCGCGTCCTCGGCAAGCGCCCGGGCGCCGTCCGCACCGCCGCGCACCGGGGCCTGCGGCAACTGGCCCGGCGGCTCGGCGGCGAGGACCCCGCGACGGAGGGCGGGCGATGAACGGACGTACGCGCGAGGGGAGCCGGGATGACTGAGCGCCCCTCAGGACAGGACGGGCCCGCGCCCGCGCCCGACGCGGCTGACTCGCTCGCCCGCGCCCTGCTCCCCGTGGAGCACGGCGGGCCGGGGGAGCGGGCCGCGCTGGCCGCGTTCCGTGCCGCCCGGGACTCCGGGGCCCTCACCGCGCGGCCCCGGCGCCGGGACGACTGGCGTCCGCGGCGGCCCCGGCGTTCGCTGCGGGCCGCGCTCGCGGGGCTGCTGCTCGCGGGCGTGACGGCGGGCGGCGTCGCCGTGGCGGGCATCGGCACCGGCCCCGGCCCCGCCGACCCGCCCGGGCACCCGGCCCCGCCCCGGACGACCGCGCCCCCGGCGCCCGCGTCCACGCCGCCCGCTCCCGGACCGCCCGCTTTCCCGGGCTCCCCGGGCTCCCCGGGCCTGGGCCGTCCGGCGCCGGGGGAGCGGCGGGACGAGGAGCGCGGCCGGGACCGCGCCCCCGGCGAGCACCCCGGGCACGGGCGGGAGCGGGCGGCGCGCTGCTCCTCGTACGAGAAGGGGCACGGCCTGAACCGTTCGGCGCGGGCCGCCGAGGGCTGCGCCACTCCGACCGGCGCCCCGACCGGCCCTCCGACCGGCGCTGAGAACCGCGCCCCGGCGACCCGGCCGACCAGCCCCGGCAAGGGCGTCGGCAAGGGCGCTGGCGATGGGCGCGGCAAGGGCGCTGGCAAGGGGCGCGACAAGGGGCCCGGCGCGGGGCAGGGGCAGGGTCACGGGCGTCCCGGTGATCGAGGAAAGGGGAAGCCGCGCGGCGCGTGACCCGCGCGCGGCGTGTCCGACCGGCGCGGAAGCAGGGGAGGAGCGGGGAGATCCCGGGGAGAAGTGACGCGCCCGTGTACCCGGCCCGAGCGGGCCTCGGGCGGAAATCCCCCTGAAATACGGGACGGCCGAGGTCGCCACCCCCCACAGGAGAGACCCCGGCCGCCGCGCGGTACGGGTCGCTAGCGGCCCGTACTCTCTACAGCGCCATGCGTGCGCTTTCTGTCACACCCCGCTGTGTACCGCTCTGGTTGCGAGTTGTACAAACATGGACGCGGGGGCGTTTCAGGCCGTAGCGTGCGATTCGCGCCGGGGACGCACATCGCGCACATCGCCGATCGGGACAGCAGGGGCTGGGAGTGCTGGGGGACGACGCGGAGCTGACCGCCGCGGTGCTTGCGGCACAGGACGGGGACGAGACCGCGTTCCGTACTGTGTACCGCGCCGTGCAGCCACGCCTGCTCGGATACGTGCGCACGCTCGTCGGCGATCCGGACGCCGAGGACGTCGCCTCGGAGGCGTGGCTCCAGATCGCGCGCGACCTCGACCGGTTCGAGGGGGACGCCGACCGGTTCCGCGGCTGGGCCGCCCGTATCGCCCGCAACCGCGCCCTCGACCACATACGCATGCGGGGGCGCCGGCCCGCCATAGGCGGCGACGAGAGCGAACTCACCGGCGAACCCGCGCCCTTCGACACCGCCGACGAGGCCATGGAGTCCCTGGCCACCGGCGACACCCTCGCGCTGATCGCGCAGCTCCCGCAGGACCAGGCCGAGGCCGTCGTGCTGCGCGTCGTCGTCGGGCTCGACGCCAAGAGCGCGGCGCAGACCCTCGGCAAGCGGCCCGGCGCCGTCCGCACGGCCGCGCACCGCGGTCTGAAACGGCTGGCCGAACTGCTCGGCGCCGACCAGAAGAACCCCGGCCCCCTCGGCGCGGTGCCCCCGCCGAGAGCGCCGGACACCCGCACGGTGACGTCCGCCGGTGTGACGCAATCGCGTACGCGGACGCAGAAGGACATGTGATGGCCGACGAGCACTACAGGTGGCTGGACCGCGACGCGGCGGAGCGTGTGCTGCGCGGGGAGCCGCTGGAGTCCGTCGCCGAGGACACCGCGCAGCAGGCCGGGCGGCTCGCCGCGGCCCTCGACGCGCTGTCCGCCCTGCCCGCGGGCCCCGGCGGTGAACTGCCCGGCGAGGAGAACGCCCTGAAGGCGTTCCGCGAGGCCCGCGCCCTGTCCGCCGCCGACGCGGCCGCGACCCGCGCCGGCCCCGCCGCCCGCGCCGGTGAGCGCCGCTGGGGGCGGCCCGTGCGGTTCGGGCTGGCCGCCGCCGTCGCCGCGTGCATGGTCGGCGGGGTCGCCGTCGCCGCCGGGACCGGGGTGCTGCCCTCGCCGTTCGGCGGCCGTGAGGACCCCGCGCCCGCCGCCTCCGTCTCCTCCGCCGCCAGCCCCGGCCGCCCGCTGGTGTCGCCCTCCGCGCGCGCCTCCGAGGACGGCGGCGAGACCAGGGCCGGCGAGGCCACGGACCCCGAGACCTCCGCCACCCCCGGCGCCGACCCGAGCGCGTCCCCGAAGCCGGGCGCCTCCCGGGCGCCCGAGACGCGGGGCGGCGCCGTCGCGCGCGGCTCCGAGGGGCTGCGCAGGCGGGTCGGCGAGGCGTGCCGCAAGTACCAGGGCGGGCGGCTCGACGCGGACGCCACGCGGCGGCTGCTCGAGAAGTCCCGCAAGTCCGGCAGGACGACCGAGGACCTCGACCGGTTCTGCGCGTCCGTGCTCGCCTCGCCCGGGGCGGGCGGCGGCGCGGACCGGGGCAAGGGCGACGGCCAGGGGCAGGGCGGCCAGGGCCAGGGTCAGGGCGGCCAGGGGCCGGGCGGCGACGACGAGGACGAGGACTCCGGCGGGCCGGGCGGCTCGGGCGGCTCCCAGAGCGGCGGCTCCGGCGGCCCCGGCGGGGTCGGCGAGCAGAACGCGGGGTTCATGCCCCCGTTCACCAAGGTCCCGGCCCCCGCGCCCTCCTCCGGCCCGCCCGCCGGGTCCGCGTCGCCGTCCCCGTCCCCGTCGGCGCTGGCTTCCGCGTCCTCGGTGCCCTCGGCCTCCTGACCCGGGCGCACCCCTCTGACCTGCACGAACGCCGTCGCGCTCAGTTTCTTGAAGAAAATCTCGGCTCAGGTGTGACGTTTCTGGAGCGTCCGGCGCAGTACAGAGTGAGCCGACTGGTCATCGGCCGCGCACGAGCCGGGGGTTCCCCCCGTACCCACGGCTCTGTGCCACTGGCGTGGGTGGGACACGTTCCCCCGGTCCCACCCACGCCCCTTCTCTCCCGCCCTCCCTCTCCTTGCCGCACTCAGGGACGGGCGCCGCGCTCACCAGTGGACGACGACCTTGTCGCCGGGCCGCACCTGGTCGAACAGCGCCGCGATCTTCGCCTTGTCCCGTACGTTCACACAGCCGTGCGAGGCGCCGCTGTAGCCGCGGGCCGCGAAGTCCGCCGAGTAGTGGACGGCCTGGCCGCCGCTGAAGAACATCGCGTACGGCATGGGCGTGTGGTAGAGCGTCGAGACGTGGTCGCGGGACTTGAACGTGACGTGGAACAGGCCCTCACGGGTCGGCGTGTACTGCGACCCGAACCGCACGTCCGTCGTCATCAGCCGCTTGCCGTCCACATACCAGGACAGCGTGCGGCTCGTCTTGCTGACGCACAGGGCGCGGCCCGTCAGACAGCGCGGGTCCGGCTTGCCCGGGGGCTGCCCGCCCGCCGCGTACAACTCGTCGCGGCTCGGCGCGTGCGTCATCGCCACGAGCCGCTGCCAGGTGACGGTGTCGGTGCTGCCCGTGCGCGGCAGGCCCCGCTTGCCCTGGAACCCGGAGACCGCCCGCGCCGTGGCCGGGCCGTACGTGCCCGTGGGCCCCTCGGAGAGCCAGGCCACCTGACGCAGCCGGGCCTGGAGCTCGCGCACCTTGCCGCCCTTGGCGCCGGACGCCATGAGCACCTTCGGCGGCGCCGCCGGCTTGGCGTCCGCGGGCGGGGTGGTGGGCGCGGCGGGCGTGGCCGCGGGCGGCTTCGTGGCCGGCGCCTTCGGTGGCTTCGACGGCGTCGGCGTCTTCGGGGCGGCGGGCGTGGCCGCGCCCGGCGGGGTCGAGGCGCCCGGCGAGGCGGACGCGCCGCCGCCGACGACCTCCGCCTTGCACCCGGCGACCAGCACGAGCACGCCGACGGCGGCCACCGCGTGCACCACCGCCCGCCGCGCCCGCCCCCGCCGCCGGGCCGCGCCCCTGACCGCCGTACCGGCCGCTGTGCCGGTCCCCGTACCGGCCGTGCCGCCGGTCTCCGTGTTCCCCGAGTGCTCCGGGTGTGCTGTCCGCATGGCGTCCCCCGCCTGCCGTGACGTTCCTCTTCTGTCACCTTTGATGCTTCCCGTGCCGCGATGGTTGCGAACGGAACGCGTCCGGCGGGCGCATGGGCGGGTAGAACCGGACGAGGGCTGTGAGCAAGCTCCCAGCGTGCGCCTCTCCACGGCCCGCACGCCCACGGCTACAGTCCGTCGTCGAGGGTCGGTCTTTACTGGCAAGTAACGCGGGAGGCACAACCATGGCGCGCGAATCCGAGTCCGGGCTGCCCATCGAGCCGGTGTACGGCCCGGCGGCGCTGGAGGGCTGGGACCCCGGCGAGAAACTGGGCGAGCCGGGCGCGTACCCCTTCACGCGCGGTGTCTACCCCACGATGTACACCGGCCGCCCCTGGACCATGCGGCAGTACGCGGGCTTCGGCACCGCCACCGAGTCCAACGCCCGCTACAAGCAGCTCATCGCCAACGGCACGATGGGCCTGTCCGTCGCCTTCGACCTGCCGACGCAGATGGGCCACGACTCCGACGCGCCGCTCGCGTCCGGCGAGGTCGGCAAGGTCGGCGTCGCCATCGACTCCCTCGACGACATGCGCGTCCTGTTCGGCGGCATCCCGCTGGACAAGGTCTCCACGTCGATGACGATCAACGCGCCCGCCGCCCTCCTGCTCCTGCTGTACCAACTCGTCGCGGAGGAGCAGGGCGTCGCCGCCGACAAGCTCACCGGCACGATCCAGAACGACGTGCTCAAGGAGTACATCGCCCGCGGCACCTACATCTTCCCGCCCAAGCCCTCGCTGCGGCTGATCGCGGACATCTTCAAGTACTGCAAGGCCGAGATCCCGAAGTGGAACACCATCTCGATCTCCGGCTACCACATGGCGGAGGCCGGTGCCTCGCCCGCGCAGGAGATCGCCTTCACCCTCGCCGACGGCATCGAGTACGTGCGCACGGCCGTCGCCGCCGGCATGGACGTCGACGACTTCGCGCCCCGGCTCTCCTTCTTCTTCGTGGCGCGTACGACGATCCTGGAGGAGGTCGCCAAGTTCCGCGCGGCCCGCAGGATCTGGGCCCGCGTCATGAAGGAGGAGTTCGGCGCGAAGAACCCCAAGTCGCTGATGCTCCGCTTCCACACGCAGACGGCCGGTGTGCAGCTCACCGCGCAGCAGCCCGAGGTGAACCTCGTGCGCGTCGCCGTCCAGGGCCTCGGCGCGGTCCTCGGCGGCACCCAGTCGCTGCACACGAACTCCTTCGACGAGGCCATCGCGCTGCCCACCGACAAGTCGGCGCGCCTGGCCCTGCGGACGCAGCAGGTCCTCGCGTACGAGACGGACGTGACGGCGACGGTCGACCCGTTCGCCGGCTCGTACGTGGTCGAGAAGATGACCGACGACGTGGAGGCCGCCGCCCTCGAACTCATGGAGCGCGTCGAGGAGTTCGGCGGCGCGGTCAGCGCCATCGAACACGGCTTCCAGAAAAGTGAGATCGAGCGGTCCGCGTACCGCATCGCGCAGGAGACCGACTCCGGCGAGCGCGTCGTCGTCGGCGTCAACCGCTTCCAGCTCGACGCCGAGGAGCCGTACGAGCCGCTGCGCGTGGACCCCGCCATCGAGGCGCAGCAGGCCGAACGCCTGGCGAAGCTGCGCGCCGAGCGCGACCAGGGGGCGGTGGACGCGGCGCTCGACGCGCTGCGGAAGGCCGCCGAGGGCGAGGACAACGTCCTGTACCCGATGAAGGAGGCGCTGCGCGCCCGCGCCACCGTCGGCGAGGTCTGCGACGCGCTGCGCGGGGTGTGGGGTACGTACGTGCCCACCGACGCGTTCTGATCCCGCCGCCCGCTCCCCGAAGGCCCGTGGCCGGCCTTCGGGAGCGGGCCCGCCGGTCCATCCGGACGTGATGATTCCGGCATCCGGAACCCCTTTACGCGGGGCCGTACACCCGTGCGACACTCCCGCCATGCTGGGTGTCATCGATCTGCCGACCTATCTCGCGGGTACCGTCCTCATCGTCCTGCTGCCGGGACCGAACTCGCTGTACGTACTCTCCGTCGCCGCCCGCCGTGGCGTACGGACCGGCTACAAGGCCGCCGCGGGCGTCTGGTGCGGGGACACCGCCTTGATGACGCTGTCCGCCGCCGGAGTCGCCTCGCTGCTCCAGGCCAACGCCGTCCTGTTCGGCATCGTGAAGTACGCGGGCGCCGGCTACCTCACCTGGCTCGCCATCGGCATGCTGCGCGCCGCGCTCGCCATGTGGCGCACCCGGCGCGAGCGGCTGGCCGCCGCCGAGGCCGAGGCGGCGCAGGCCAAGCCGGTCCAGGAGCGGCCTTTCCGGCGGGCGTTCGTGATCAGCCTGCTCAACCCGAAGGCGATCCTGTTCTTCATCGCCTTCTTCGTGCAGTTCGTTGACTCCTCGTACGCGTATCCGGCGCTGTCGTTCGTGATCCTCGGGGCGTTCGCGCAGCTCGCCAGCGTTCTCTACCTCACCGCCCTGATCTTCGGCGGCACCCGGCTGGCCGCCGCGTTCCGGCGCCGCAAGCGGCTGTCGGCCGGGGCGACCTCGGCGGCGGGCGTGCTGTTCCTCGGGTTCGCGGTGAAGCTGTCGCTGGCCAGCACGTGAGCCGGGGCGGGCGGTGCGCGTGAGCCGGGGCGGGCGGTGCCGGTGAGGGCGGCCGCCCGCCCGGTCAGCGGTTGAGGGCGCGGCGCAGCGCGGGCGTCGCGCGTTCCTCGACGTAACGGTTCAGCAGCCAGGCGAGCAGCAGCATCGCCGCGACTGTGCCGAGCAGCGTCGCCCACGACGGCAGGCCCGCGCGCCGGTGCAGGACCTCGATCACCACCCACCCCAGATGCTCGTGCACCAGGTAGAACGGGTAGGTGAGCGCGCCTGCGACCGTCAGCCAGCGCCAGTTCGCCCACGCCGTCCAGCCGAGCGCGATGACGGCGACCGCCGCGAAGCCGAGCGTGACGACGGCGATGATGCCGAACGAGGTGCGGTACGAGAAGAAGTCCGGGTTCGGCGCGTGCCACAGCCGGGACACCGCGTAGTGCTGGCCGATGAGCCAGCTCACCGCGACCACGCCCCACCCGCTGGCGTCCCGCCGGTCGCGGTGCACGAGGTAGAGGCCGATGCCGCCGATGAAGAACGGCGCGTACTCCGGCATGAGCACGAGGTCGAGCAGCGGCTCGCCGGACGCCTGCGCGAGCGCGGCGGCCAGCGTCCACACCGCGCAGAACAGCAGCACGCGCCGCCGGGAGGCGCCCGGCAGCACGACGCAGAGCGCGAACAGCGCGTAGAAACGCACCTCCGCCCACAGCGTCCAGCACACCCCGAGCACCCGGTCCACGCCCAGCGGCTGCTGGAGCATCGTCAGGTTCACCAGCGCGTCGCTCGGCGAGACCGCCTTGTACGCGACGACCGGCAGCGCGAACACGGCCGTGACCAGGATGATCGCCACCCAGTACGCGGGCAGCAGACGTGAGGCGCGCGACGCGAAGAAGGAGCGCAGCGGGCGCCCCCAGCCGCTCATGCAGATCACGAACCCGCTGATGAGGAAGAACACCTGCACACCGAGGCAGCCGTACGCGAACCAGGTGTGCAGGGTCGGGAACTGGAGCCGGGGCGAGGTCCCCCACGCGGCGCTGACCTCGCCGTCCCGCCCGCCGTAGTGGTAGGCGGCGACCATCAGCGCGGCGACCAGCCGCAGCCCGTCCAGGGCGCGCAGCCGTGCCCCGCGCGGGCGGGCCGGGGCGGGCGCGCCCGGGGCGGGAGCCGCCGCCTCCGCCGCCCCTCCCGCCGTCGCGCCGGCGCCCGGGGCGGGGGAGGGCAGGGTGCCCGTGTCGAGGGGACTCATCCGAGGGCCGCCCGCTTCAGCGAGCGGGCGCGGCGCGCGACCCTGCGCACGGCCGGGCTGCGCGGGATGAACGCGAGCTGCGCCGGGACCGCGCCGGGCAGCCCGAGCGAGGTCAGACGCCGCCGCTTGAAGTAGCGGCGGGTGTGCCCGTCGAGGTGGGCGGCGAGATAGCGCTCGGCGTCGGCGCGCAGCCCCGGGTGGATCTTCGACTGCATCGCGTAGCCGACCGCCCGCAGCAGCGCGGTCAACTCCTCGGTGGACAGGCCCTGTTCCCGCTCCCGTACGGCTTTCTCGTCGCCGAGGTCGGGCAGCAGCGCGTCCACGATGGTCACGGGCACGCGGTTGCTGTTCTGGTAGGGGGCGAGCCGGTCGAGCAGCGGGCCGGTGCCGACGCGGGCGACCGGGATGTCGTAGAGGGCCGAGGCCGTGAGCAGGGCGGTGGAGAAGCAGCCGACGACGAGGGCCGGGCGCATCCGCTGGTAGAGCACCTCGGCGAGGACCGGGGTGTCGAGGACGGTCAGCGCCACCCCCAGCTCCTTCGCCTGCCGCTCCAGCGTGCGCGACCAGCGGGCGGGCGCGGTCGGGTGCGGCTTGAAGACGATCTCCCGGTGGCCGAGGCGGACCGCGCCGCGCATCATGCGCACGTGCAGGTCCTCTTCCTCCTCGGCGGTGAGGATGTCCAGGGCGGAGAGGTACTGGCCGAGCAGGAGCGCCGGTTCGCCCTCGACGGCGGGCAACGGCTCGTCGCTGTCGCCGAGTTCGGCGAGGACCTTGACGAAGACCTCCGTGGGCACCACCTCGGGGGGTACGCCGAACTCCGTGAGCAGCAGCGGCGTCAGGCCCGGCACGAGGTCCAGGTGCAGCAGGCGGCGGACGCGGGTGCCGACCAGAGGGTCGATCTTGTTGCGGGTGGGGCCGTAGCTCATCAGGCCGTCCGCGTACACGTCGACGGGGGCGCCGGAGAAGATCTGGCAGAGGGCGAGCGCCGGATTGACCTGGAGGGACTCGACGGCCAGCTCCACGTCGTCGTCGCCGAGCCCCCACAGCAGCCGCAGGTACCGCTCGAACAGCGGGATGTCGTCGCCGCGCGGCGCCCAGCCGCCCGGGTGGAACGGGAAGATCGCCTCGTTCCACGACAGCACGTCGTCGAAGCGGGAGCGCAGCCGCTCGAAGCCCGGCATCGCGTCCAGCGACGGGGTCGTCTCGGGCGTCGCCGCGTTGTTGGCGACGAGCAGGATCGTGCGGTCCGCCGGCGTGAACCGGTCCGCGTCCAGCGCGGCGGCGAGCGTGGCGGTGCCGTACAGGGTCGAGGCGAGCAGGATGCGGGTCGTCATGCCACGGCCCCCGCGCTCACCGGGCGGCGGCGCAGCCGGCGCAGCCGCGTCGCCCGTTCGGCGTCCATCGAGTCGAGGGCGTCGTCGAGCACCTGCTGGGGCATCCGCTTGAGCGCCGCCGCGCTCAGTGACTTCAAAGTGCGCGCCACGGGCGGTTCGAACCTTTCGATCGATCCCAGGTGATGGGAGATGATGGCGCAGTACGTCCGTACGGCCTTCGGCAGCAGAAGTTCCGCGTCCCGGTCGCGCGCGGTCTCCCGTACGACCTGATCGAATGCGCGAATGAAATCGAGCTGGCGTACGTCACCGATCTGCGTGAGGGAGGACGCCACTCCGCGCCGGTAGAAGACGCCGAGAAGTCCGAGGGCCGCGAAGGATTTCGCCTCGCGGTGCAGCCGCCAGATCCACGGCCGGTCCTCGGCCGTGCGCAGCCCGTCGGTGAAGTGCAGCAGCCCCTGATCGGCCAGGCGCCGGTGGTACATGCCGGCCCACGCGTACGCGTAGTCCACGGACGTGGAGCGGTCGGCGGGCAGGATCGCCTCGCGCGGGTCGCGCACCACACCGCGCGGCCCGTGCGGCACCCGGTGCACGGTCCGGGCCCGCCCGGTGCACTGCACGTGGTCGGTGCGCACGAAGTCGCAGCCCAACTGCTCCATGGCGGCGAGGAGTTCGGCGTAGTAGCCGGGCGCGAGCCAGTCGTCGCCGTCCAGGAACGTCAGATACTCGCCGCGCGCCTTGTCGAGCCCGGTGTTGCGGGCGGTGGCGAGACCCCCGTTCTGTTCGTGACGCACGACGACCGCGCCGGGCAACTCCCGCTCGGCGCGCGCGAGAATGTCCGGCGTCTCGTCCTTGGAACAGTCGTCGACGAGAATGAATTCGAAATCGTCGCGCGCGTTGGCACGCAGACTTCTCAGGGTGTCGGGCGCGTATTGCTGCACGTTGTAGAACGGCACGATGACGGAGAGCTTGACCACGTCCGTGACGTTAGGGCGCGGCCCGGCATTCGTCTTGACCGGCAACTTGATGCCAGGTGAACGACGTGTGGCGGGACCGTGAATCGGCCCTGGCGCAAAGGGAATCCCGGGCGGATTCGCCATTCGTCGGCGCGCTGTTAACCGTTTGTTGCACTCCGGTTGGGCCGCCCATCGAAAAGCCTTCCTAGCTTTCTCGACGTGCCAGCAAGGAACGAGAAGCAGCGCAGAGTCGTCGTACTCGCGGACTCCGACACCCGGTGGAAATGGGGGGCCCTCACAGCGTCCCGCACCGCCCCCGGCGATGTCACCCTCGACGGCTTCCTGCTGCGCGGCCGGGCCACCCCGACCCCCCGCCAGCTGCGCGAGGTGGGCGTGCGCGCCGACAGCCTGCGCGAAGTGACGGCCGTGGAGTTCCTGCGCGAGATGGAACGCGCGCCCGGCACCTGCGACATGGTCGTCCTCGCCCTCGTCGGCGGCGGCGTCCAGGCCCTCCTGCACGGCCTCGCCCGGATCTGGCGCGACGCGCCCGAGCGGCCCGTCGTCGTCACCGGCTACGTCGGCGTCGTCTACGAGAAGCTCGCCGACGGCCTGCTCCTGCGGCACGGCGCCGACGTCGTCCTCGCCAACTCCGCCTACGACGCGGACCGCTTCCGCGCCGTGTACGAGGGCGTCGGCGCGGACACCGGCGCGGTCACCGAGTGCGCGCTGCCCTTCCTCGGCGGCGAGCCCTACGGCGCGGAACACGACCTGTACACCGTCGTGTTCGCCGCCCAGCCCTCCGTCCCCGAGACCCCCGCCGACCGGCGCTACCTCCTGGAGCGGCTGGTCCGCCACGCCCGCCTCCACCCGCGCCGCGAGGTGCTGCTCAAGCTGCGCAGCAAGCCCGGCGAGCACACCACGCACATCGAGGAGACCCCCTACCAGAAGCTCGCCCAGCGCCTCGACGCCCCGCCCAACCTCCACCTCGTGTACGGGAACATGGGCGAGGTCCTGGACCGCACCGACCTGCTCGTCACCGTCAGCTCCACCGCCGCCCTCGAAGCGCTGCACCGGCGCATCCCGACGGTCCTGCTGACCGACCTCGGGGTGCGCGAAGCCCTCGGCAACCACCACTTCACCGGCTCCGGCTGCCTGCTCTCCTGGGACCAGCTCGACGCAGGCGAGGCGCCACGGCCGAACCCCCGCTGGCTCGCCCGCCAGGGCGTCGCCGCCGACGGCGACTACGCCCGCGCCTTCGACGGCGCCCGCGCGAAGGTCGCCGCCCTGCTGGACGGCGAACGCCCGCCGCTCGCCCCGTACTACAGCCTCACCACCGCGCCCGGCTATCTGCCGCGCGTCCTCGCCCGCCACCACCTCGCGCCCGACGGCAGCCCGCTGCCCGGCGCCCCGGCCGCCGACAAGGCACCCGGCGCCGTGCGCCAGGTCGTGCGCCGCGCCGCCCGTGGCGCCTACCGGCACGGCGTCCAGCGCGTCGCCCCCGTCATCCGCCGGATGGGCGAGCTGTGACCCCGCCGCCGCCCGGCGCCGGCCCCTCGAACCCCGTACCGCACGCGCGTCCGGAGCCCCCGGCCCGGCCCGCGACCCCCGCACCGCCCGAAGGAGAACCGCAGATGACCGACCCGGAAGCGGGAGCGGCGGCCCCCGTGCGCCGCGTCCTCGCCGTGATCCCCGCGCGCGGCGGCTCCAAGGGGGTGCCCGCGAAGAACCTCGCCCCCGTCGGCGGAGTGCCGCTCGTCGCCCGCGCCGTCCGTGAGTGCCTCGCCACCCGGCACGTCACCGACGTCGTCGTCTCCACCGACGACGACGCCATCGCCGCCGCCGCCCGCGAGGCAGGCGCCGAGGTCGTGCTGCGGCCCGCCGCCATCGCCGGCGACAAGTCCAGCTCCGAGGCGGCCGTCCTGCACGCCATGGACGCCCACGAAGCCCTCCAGGGCGCCGCCGTCGACGTGGTCCTCCTCGTCCAGTGCACCAGCCCCTTCCTCGTCCGCGAAGACATCGACGGCGTCGTCGCCGCCGTCGTCGAGGGCGGCGCCGACAGCGCGCTGACCGTCGCCCCCTTCCACGGCTTCCTGTGGCGCGACACCGCCGACGAACCGCACCCGGCCGGCGCCCACCGGGCCGCCGCCGAGCACAGCGGCTCCGTCGCCGTCCTCACCGGCCAGGACACGACCACCGCCACCGGCGGCTACGGCGTCAACCACGACAAGTCGTTCCGCCAGATGCGCCAGGACCGCCCGCAGGACCTCCTGGAGACCGGCGCCGTCTACGCGATGGAGGCCACCGGCTTCCGCCGCCACGAGCACCGCTTCTTCGGCCGCACCGACCTCGTGCGCACCGACCCCGCCCGCGTCCTGGAGATCGACGACCCGCACGACCTCGCCCGCGCCCGCGCGCTGGCCCCCCTCTTCGACCAGCGCACGCTCCCCACCCGGGACGACGTGGACGCGGTCGTCCTCGACTTCGACGGCACCCAGACCGACGACAAGGTGCTGATCGACTCCGAGGGACGGGAGTTCGTCACCGTCCACCGCGGCGACGGCCTCGGCATCGCCGCGCTGCGCCGCGGCGGTCTGACGATGCTGATCCTGTCCACGGAGGTCAACCCCGTGGTCGCCGCCCGCGCCCGCAAGCTCAGGCTTCCGGTCCTGCACGGCATCGACCGCAAGGACCTCGCACTCAAGCAGTGGTGCGAGGAACAGGGCATCGCGCCCGAGCGCGTGCTCTACGTCGGCAACGACGTCAACGACCTGCCGTGCTTCGACCTCGTCGGCTGGCCCGTCGCGGTCGCCAGCGCGCACGACGTCGTACGCCACGCCGCACGCGCCGTCACCACCGCCCCCGGCGGCGAAGGCGCGATCCGGGAGATCGCGGCCTGGCTCCTCGGCCCCTCACTGGCCGCTCCCGTCACCCCCGAACCCCTCACCAGCTAAGGAACGTCTGCCATGTCTGCTCCCCACTCCCGCCTCCGCACCTTCGGCTCGCGCACCGCGGGCCCCGGCCGCCCCGTCTACATCACCGGCGAGATCGGCATCAACCACAACGGCGACCTGGACAACGCGTTCAAGCTGATCGACGCCGCCGCCGAGGCCGGCTGCGACGCCGTCAAGTTCCAGAAGCGCACCCCCGAGATCTGCACCCCCCGCGACCAGTGGGACATCGAGCGGGACACGCCCTGGGGCCGGATGACGTACATCGACTACCGCCACCGCGTGGAGTTCGGCGAGGACGAGTACCGCCAGATCGACACCTACTGCAAGAAGAAGGGCATCGACTGGTTCGCCTCCCCGTGGGACACCGAGGCCGTCGCCTTCCTGGAGAAGTTCGACGTCCCCGCCCACAAGGTGGCCTCCGCCTCCCTCACCGACGACGAGCTGCTGCGCGCCCTGCGCGCCACCGGCCGCACGATCATCCTCTCCACCGGCATGTCCACGCCGAAGCAGATCCGGCACGCCGTCGAGGTGCTCGGCTCGGAGAACATCCTGCTCTGCCACGCCACGTCCACCTACCCGGCCAAGGCCGAGGAGCTGAACCTGCGCGTCATCAACACCCTCCAGGCCGAGTACCCGAACGTCCCGATCGGCTACTCCGGCCACGAGACCGGCCTGCAGACCACCCTCGCCGCCGTCGCCCTCGGCGCCACCTTCGTCGAGCGCCACATCACCCTCGACCGCGCCATGTGGGGCTCCGACCAGGCCGCCTCCGTCGAGCCGCAGGGCCTGACCCGCCTCGTCCGCGACATCCGCACCATCGAGGCGTCCCTCGGTGACGGCGTCAAGAAGGTCTACGAGTCGGAGCTCGGCCCGATGAAGAAGCTGCGCCGCGTCGCCGGCGTGGTCGCCGAGTCGGAGATCGCCGTCGCCGCCGGCGAGCCCGTCGGCGTCTGACCCGCTCAGCACGACGGCCCGGCGCGGGGAGCCCGCGCCGGGCCGTCACGGCGTCCCCGGGAGGGCCGCGATGTCCCGCAGCAGTGGTACGGGCGAGACGCTCTGCTTCGTCGAGAGCCCGGTGCAGCTCCTCAACGTCCTGGAGTGGGCGCACCTCGACGGCGCCACGGCGACCGTCGTCGTGCTCTCACCCACCGACCCCATGACCCGCGGCCAGTTGCGCCGCATGTCCGAACTGGCCCGCACCGAAGGCCACACGGTGCGCTGGGAGGAGGCACGCGGCGGCCCCCTCGCCCCGTTCCAGACCATCGGCTCGCTCGCCGGACCGCTGCGCGCCGCCGACCGGATCGTCATCGGCGACCCGTTCTCCCGCTACGTCCAACTGCTGCTCACCATCACCCGCGCCCGCGACCTCGTCGTCGTCGACGACGGCACCGCCACCATGGAGTTCGTCGCCCAACTGGCGCGCGGCGAACGCCTCGTGCGCTGGCACCGGCGCGGCGGCCGCCCCGGCGCCCGCGACCTGGCCCTCGCGCCCGTCTCGGCCACCGCCCGCCGCCGCCTCACCCCGAGCGCCGGGCGGAGAGTCACCGTGTTCACGTCGATGCCGGTGGACGAGGCGCCCGAGGGCGTCACCCTCACCGCCAACGCCTACGCCTGGACCCGCGACCGGTTCGGGCCGCCCCGGCTCACCCGGGGCGCCGACCTCGTCGGCACGTCCCTCGTCGAGACCGGCGTCGTCGACCTGGAGCGCTACCTCCAGGCGGTCCGCGCCCTCGCCGCCGCGCACGGCGCCACCCGCTACTTCGCGCACCGCCGCGAGAGCGCCGACAAACTGCACCGGCTCGCCGTCGAGACCGGCCTCGAAGTGGTCAGACCCGACCTGCCCCTCGAACTGATCGCCCGGCGCGGACCCATCGGGCGCACCATCCTCAGCTTCCCCTCGACGGTCGTGCACACCCTGCCCATCGCCCTCGACGGCACCGGCGTCCAGGTCGCCGTCTGCGAGATAGACCCCGCCTGGCTCACCCAGGGCGTCTCCGACCACGCCCAGGGCTTCCTCGCGGGCATCGCGGGCTCGGCCCGAGGAGTGGCCCGCACGGTCTGACCGTACGCACGGTCTCCCGCCCGTCCTTAAAGAGGTGGCTCGTGCCGGGGTGGGGTCACTAGCCTGGGGCCGTGAGCGCACCCGAGTCGGACTGACGTGGGCCGCCGGCAGTCGGCCGGTGGCCCTTTCCTGAGCGTCGAGCGGCGGCCCGCGCGGGCCCCGCCGCACCCGCGCGCCCGGAGGCGACGCCACCGCCCGGACTGCCGTACCGCGACCACGTTCCCTCTTCGTACGGTCGTCCGTACGGTCACGGAGTCCGCTGTGCCTTACACGCTCATCCTGCTCGCGCTCGCCGTCTTCGCGCAGAGCACGTCCGAGTTCATGCTGTCGGGGCTCACCCCGGCCATCGCCGCCGACCTCGGCGTCTCCCTGCCCGCTGCCGGGGCGCTGACCTCGGCGTTCGCCGTCGGCATGATCGTCGGCGCGCCGCTCGCCGCCCTGCTCGCGCTGCGTCTGTCGCGCCGGGCCGCGCTCGCCGGCTTCCTCGCGGTGTTCCTCGCCGCGCACGTCGTCGCCGCGACCACCGGCTCCTACGGCGTCCTGCTCGCCACGCGGGTCGTCTCCGCGCTCGCCCATGCGGGGTTCCTCGCCGTCGCGCTCGCCACCGCCACCGCCCTCGTCGCCCCCGACGCCAAGGGCCGGGCCACCGCCGTCCTGCTCGGCGGCACCACCCTCGCCTGCGTCGTCGGCGTCCCCGGCGGCGCCCTGCTCGGGCACCTGTTCGGCTGGCGGGCCGCGTTCTGGGCCGTCGCCGCGCTCTGCCTGCCCGCACTCGCCGCCGTCCTCGCCTCCGTGTCCTCCGTGTCCTCCGTACCCTCCGGCGCGGGCTCCGGCATCGGCACCGGCGCTCCTGCCGGCGCCGGGCGCGGGGGAGTGCGGGCCGAGGCGGGCGCCCTGCGCTCCCCGCGCCTCGGCGTCCTGCTGCTGCTCGGCGCCCTGGTCAACGCGGCGACCTTCTGCACCTTCACCTACCTCGCCGCCCTCGCCACCGGCACCGCCCACCTGGACGCGGCCCGCGTCCCCGCGCTGCTCGCCCTCTTCGGCGCGGGCGCGTTCGCCGGGGTCACCGTCGCCGGGCGCCTGGCCGACCGGCACCCGGCGCGGGTCCTCACGGGCGGCGGGGCCGCGCTGCTGCTCGGCTGGGCCCTGCTCGCGCTCACGGCGGGCAGCACGCCGGCGCTGCTCGCCCTCACGTTCACCCAGGGAGCCCTGTCCTTCGCCGTCGGCTCCACTCTGATCGCCCGCAGCCTCTACGCGGCCTCGGCGGCGCCCACCCTCGCCGGCGCCCTGGCCACCGCCGCCCTCAACACCGGCGCGGCGCTGGGGCCCTGGGCGGGCGGCACGGTCCTCGACGCGGGCGGCGGCTACCGGGGCGTCCCGGCGGTGAGCGCGGCGCTGGTCGCCCTCGCGGGGCTCGTCGCGGCCGGGGCGGCGGGGGCCCGAGTGGTCCGGAGGTGAAAGAGGGGCGATGCTGGGTACCGGGAGAAAGAGGACCCATACCCGCCCGGAGTGGTCATCACGCGCGCCGAGCCAGATTTTTTCTCCCCAATCTGGCTGAACTTTTGTTGATCGCGCGTTAGTTGACCCCTCCACCGCCCTACCCTTCACAGGGTGAACCATCTGATGTCACCACAGACCGAGGCCGACAGCGCCGGGGAAGCCGCGTTCGGCGGCACGCTCCCCGGCGTGCTGCCCGAGGCGCTGCGCACCGAACTCGTGGCGTTCCGCCGCGACTTGCACATGCACCCCGAGCTGGGCAACCAGGAGTTCCGGACCACCGCCGCGCTCAAGACCCGCCTGGAGCGGGCCGGGCTCGCGCCCCGCGTGCTCGGCATCGGCACCGGCCTCGTCTGTGACATCGGCACCGAGCGCGGCGAGTGGAGCGAGGCCGACGGCGAGCGCGGCATGCTGGCGCTGCGCGCCGACATCGACGCCCTGCCCATCCCGGACACCAAGGCCGACTGCGCGTACCGCTCCACGGTCCCCGACCGCGCCCACGCCTGCGGCCACGACGTGCACACCACCGTCGTGCTCGGCGCCGGGCTCGTCCTCGCCGACCTGCACCGGCGCGGCGCGCTGCCGCGCCCGGTCCGGCTGATCTTCCAGCCGGCCGAGGAGGTGCTGCCCGGCGGCGCGCCCGACGCCATCGAGTGCGGGGTCCTGGACGGCGTCGCCAAGATCGTCGGCGTGCACTGCGACCCGAAGGTCGACGCGGGCCGGATCGGGCTGCGGCGCGGCGCCATCACCTCGGCCTGCGACCGCCTGGAGGTCACGCTCGACGGGCCCGGTGGCCACACCGCGCGCCCCCATCTGACGACCGACCTCGTCACGGCCGCCGCCAAGATCGCCACCGAGGTCCCGGCGGTCGTCTCCCGCCGCGTCGACGCCCGCTCCGGGCTCTCGGTCACCTGGGGCCGCCTGGAGACCGGCCACGCGTGCAACGTGATCCCCCAGCACGCCGAGCTGTCCGGGACCGTACGCTGCCTCGACCTGGACACCTGGCGGGCCGCGCCCGACCTCGTGCACGGCGCCATCCAGGAGATCGCCGACCTGTACCGGGCCAAGTCCGTCGTGAACTACGTGCGCGGCGTCCCGCCCGTGGTCAACGACGCGGCCGTCACCGAACTGCTGCGCGACGCGATGGTCGCCCGGCGCGGGCTCGACGCCGTCGAGGACACCCCGCAGAGCCTGGGCGGCGAGGACTTCTCCTGGTACCTGGAGCACGTGCCCGGCGCGATGGCCCGCCTCGGCGTGAAGACCCCCGGCGACCGGATCAGCCGCGATCTGCACCAGGGTGACTTCGACGCGGACGAGTCCGCGATCACGGTCGGCGTCGAACTCTTCACGGCGGCCGCCCTCCTCGACGCCCGCGCCTGACCCCGCCCCCGCCCACCTGGTCCGGCCCGCCGGCCCACCCGGTCCAGCCCGCCCGCCTGGTCCGCCCCGCCCGCCCCCTGACCGGCCCGTGCCGCGTCCGCGTACCCCGCACGCGCGGCACCGGCCGGAACCAGCCAGCGGCACGAATCGGTAACGGCCGCTCCGAAGGGCGTTCCTCGCGGCATCTACGCGCGTTATGGTGCGCCGAACTGAGCGCCATAGAAGGCGTGTTGGATGATAGGGGACTTCCTGATGCGTCGGATACCAAGGCTTACGCAGATCGCCGTAGGCGCCGTGGGCCTGGCGCTCGCCGCCACCGCCTGCGGGGGCACCAGCGGTGACCACGGCAGCGGGGGCGGGGACAAGAAGGGCCTCGGCCTCGCCATCGCGTACGACGTCGGCGGCAAGGGCGACCAGTCGTTCAACGACTCCGCCTACGAGGGACTGCTCAAGGCGAAGAAGGAGTTCGGCTACAAGACCGCCGACCAGGAGCCCAAGGACGGCGAGTCCGACGACGACAAGGCCCAGCGCCTGTCCAACCTCGCCAAGGCGGGCTACAACCCGGTCGTCGGCATCGGCTACGCCTACGGCCCGGCCATGAAGGAAGTCTCCAAGAAGTTCCCGAAGACCACCTTCGGCATCGTCGACTCGGTCGTCGAGGGCAAGAACGTCGCCTCCCTCGTCTTCGCCGAGAACGAGTCCTCGTACCTCGCCGGTGTGGCCGCCGCGAAGGCGACGAAGACCAACCACGTCGGTTTCGTCGGCGGTGTCGACAACGAACTGATCAACAAGTTCGAGGCCGGCTTCGAGCAGGGCGTCGACGACACCAAGAAGGGCGTCAAGATCGACGTCCAGTACCTCGACGAGGACCCCGCCAAGGGCTTCGCCAGCCCCGACCTCGGTGAGGCCGCCGCCGGCAAGCAGCTGGAGGACGGCGCCGACGTGCTCTACCACGCCGCCGGCCTGTCAGGGCAGGGCGTGATCAAGGCCGCCGCCGAGCAGAAGAAGTGGGTCATCGGCGTCGACTCCGACCAGTACGGCCAGAAGACGCTCGCCAAGTACAAGGACTACATCCTCACCTCCGCGCTCAAGGAGGTCGGCGGGGCCGTCTTCACGCTGGCCAAGTCCGTCAAGGACGGCAAGCCGCTGACCGGTGTGCAGACCTTCGACCTGAAGGTGAACGGGGTGGGCGCCGCCGAGTCCAACCCGAAGTTCAAGGAGATCCCCGGTCTCGCCGACGCCGTCGCCAAGGCGAAGAAGGGCATCGTCGACGGCTCGATCAAGGTCGCCACGAAGCCGAAGCGGAAGTGATCCGACCGGCCTGCCTGCGGCGGGCCGAGAGGTAGCAGGACGTCATACGTAAAACGTCGAGGGCGGGCGCGGATTTCCTCCGCGCCCGCTCCTCTTTGCTTTCGGCAACGCCCCGCTCGCGGCGTGGCGAGGGTCTCGCATCGCCCCGGTAACAGGTTGGACAATCAGGGTTTTATGTTTTGTCTACGCGCGTTACTCTGCGGCGAACTCAGCGTCGGGCCGTGGCCGTTCCGGCGCTTGTACGAAGGAGCTCTTCCCATGCGCCGGGTTTCCCGCATAGCGGTCGCAGGCACCGCGACCGCCTCTCTCGCTCTCGCCCTCGCCGCTTGCGGCGGCACCTCGTCGGACGCCCAGTCCAAGGAGGGCGGCAAGGGCGGGGACAAGGGTCTCGCCATTGCCTACGACGTCGGCGGCAAGGGCGACCAGTCGTTCAACGACGCCGCCTACGAGGGCCTGCTCCAGGCCAAGAAGGAGTTCGGCTACAAGGTCGCCGACCAGGAGCCGAAGGACGGCGAGTCCGACGACGACAAGACCCAGCGCCTGGTGCAGCTCGCCAAGATGGGCTACAACCCGGTCGTCGGCATCGGCTACGCGTACGCCCCGGCCGTGAAGCAGGCCGCCGCGAAGTACCCGAAGACCACCTTCGGCATCGTCGACGACGCCACGGCGAAGGGGAAGAACATCGCCGACCTCGTCTTCCAGGAGAACGAGGTCTCGTACCTGGCCGGCGTCACCGCCGCGACCAAGACGAAGTCCGGCACGGTCGGCTTCGTCGGCGGCGTGGACAACGCCCTCATCAACAAGTTCGAGGCCGGCTTCGTCCAGGGCGTCAAGGACACCAAGAAGAACGTCCAGGTCAAGGTCCAGTACCTCGACGAGGACCCCGCCAAGGGCTTCGCCTCCCCGGACCTCGGCAAGGCCGCCGCGGAGAAGCAGCTGGAGGACGGCGCCGACGTCGTCTACCACGCCGCCGGCCTCTCCGGTCAGGGCGTCATCGAGGCCGCCGCCGCCGCGAAGAAGTACGCGATCGGCGTCGACTCCGACCAGTACTCCCAGAAGGCCCTGGACAAGTACAAGAAGTTCATCATCACCTCCGCCACCAAGGACGTCGCCAAGGCGATCTTCAACCTGGCGAAGTCGGTCAAGGACGGCAAGCCCGCGACCGGCCTGATCGTCGGCGACCTGAAGTCCGGTGAGGTCTCCCTCGCCGGCTCCAACCCGGAGTTCAAGAACGACGGCAAGCTCCAGGCGGCCCTGAAGAAGGCCGAGGCGGGCATCATCGACGGCTCCGTCAAGGTGCCGGTCAAGCCCCAGTCGTAAGCCGCGCGCACCGGGCGCGGGGACAGCCGCTTTCTCCTGCGGGAGGACGCTTCTGCCCCGCGCCCCCTTCGTGCCATCCTGCTCGGCATCGCACGAACCCATCCCTCGCACACCGCTGTCGGGGCGCTACGCGTGTAGGCGACCCCCTTTCCCAGGAGAGTGCGCCATCGCCACGTCAAGCTCCCCGCCGGCCGCCGTAGCCGTAGAACTCAAGGGCATCACCAAGCGTTTCCCCGGTGTCGTCGCCAACCACGACATCTGCCTCACCGTCCGCAAGGGCACCGTGCACGCCCTCGTCGGTGAGAACGGCGCGGGCAAGTCCACCCTGATGAAGATCCTCTACGGCATGCAGAAGCCGGACGAGGGCACCATCGCCATCGACGGCGAGACCGTCAGCTACTCCTCGCCCGCCGACGCCATCGCGCGCGGCATCGGCATGGTCCACCAGCACTTCATGCTCGCGGACAACCTCACCGTCCTGGAGAACGTCGTCCTCGGCAGCGAGAAGCTGCACGGGATCGGCGCCCGCGCCCGCCGCGCCATCCTGGAGATATCCGAGCGCTACGGCCTCGGCGTACGCCCCGACGTCCTCGTCGAGGACCTCGGTGTCGCCGACCGGCAGCGCGTGGAGATCCTCAAGGTGCTCTACCGGGGCGCCACCACCCTCATCCTCGACGAGCCGACCGCCGTGCTCGTGCCGCAGGAGGTCGACGCCCTCTTCGCCAACCTGCGCGAACTCAAGGCCGAGGGCCTGTCCGTCATCTTCATCTCGCACAAGCTCGGCGAAGTCCTCTCCGTGGCCGACGAGATCACCGTCATCCGGCGCGGCACCACGGTCGGCACCGCCGTACCCGCCGAGACGACCCCCAAGCAGCTCGCCGAGCTGATGGTCGGCAGCGAACTGCCCACCCCCGAGACCGCCGAGTCCACCGTCACCGACCGCCCGGTCGTCGAGGTCGCCGACCTGCGCCTCGCCGCACCCGGCGGCGGCAAGCCGCTGCTCGACGGCATCACGTTCACCATTCACGCCGGTGAGGTCCTCGGCCTCGCGGGCGTCGAGGGCAACGGCCAGACCGAACTCATCGAAGCCCTCATCGGCCTCGCCCACGCCGACAGCGGCACGATCGCCCTGCTCGGCGAGGAGATCACCGGCTGGGCCACGCGCCGCCGCCGCGAGTCCGGCATCGGCTACATCCCCGAGGACCGCCACCGCCACGGCCTGCTCCTCGACGCGCCGCTGTGGGAGAACCGCATCCTCGGCCACGTCACCGAACGCCCCAACAGCAAGGGCTTCTGGCTCGACCCCAAGGGCGCCCAGGCCGACACCGAGCGGATCGTCAAGGAGTACGACGTCCGCACCCCCGGCATCGACGTCACCGCCGCCTCCCTGTCCGGCGGCAACCAGCAGAAGCTGATCGTGGGCCGCGAGATGAGCCACGCGCCCAAGTTCCTCATCGCCGCCCACCCCACGCGCGGCGTCGACGTCGGCGCGCAGGCGCAGATCTGGGACCAGATCCGCGAGGCCCGCCGCGAAGGACTCGCCGTCCTGCTCATCTCGGCCGACCTCGACGAGCTGATCGGCCTGTCCGACACCCTCCGGGTCATCTACGACGGCCGTCTGGTCGCCGACGCCGACCCGGCCTCGATCACCCCGGAAGAGCTGGGCTCGGCCATGACCGGTGCGGCCTCGGGCCACCTGGAGCACACGGAAGACGGTGCCTGACCATGAACATCCTCAAGCGCTGGAACTCCGAGCGGGTGCTGCTCGCGCTCGCCGGTCCTGTCATCGCCCTCGTCGTCGCGTTCGCGTTGACCGCGATCGTCCTCGCGGCGTCCGGCGAGAACCCCTTCGAGCCGTTCTCCATCATGTTCGAGCAGGCGACGTTCTCCGACGTCCAGGTGCTCATCATCAATGACGCCGCCGGCCTCTACATCGGCGCGCTCGCGGTCGCCATCGGCTTCCGCATGAACCTCTTCAACATCGGCGTCGAGGGGCAGTACCGGCTCGCCGCGTGCGTCGCCGCCGTCGTCGGCGCCCACATCGCCTTCCCCGCCTTCCTCCAGATCCCGCTGCTCATCCTGTCGGCGGCCGTCACCGGCGCGCTGTGGGCGGGCATCGCCGGTGTCCTCAAGGTGACCCGCGGCGTCAGCGAGGTCGTCTCCACGATCATGCTGAACTCGATCGCGGGCTCCGTCATCGCCTACCTCACTCTTGAGGACGCCTTCGGTGTCGCGGTCGGCAACAACCGCACCACCGGCGTGATGGACAAGGCCGGCTGGTTCCCCGGCATCAACATGGGGGACGCCGTCGGCACGGTCTACGGCTTCGTCGTCGTCGCCGTCGTCCTCGGCCTCGTCTACTGGGTCATGCTCAACCGCACCCGCTTCGGCTTCGACCTGCGGGCCTCCGGCGCCTCCGACACCGCGGCCGCCGCCTCCGGCGTCTCCGCCAAGCGGATGGTCCTCACCGCGATGCTGCTCTCCGGCGCCGTCGCCGGCATGGCGGGCCTGCCGACGCTGCTCGGCTCCACGCACACCTTCTCCGACTCCTTCCCGGCGTCCCTCGGCTTCAACGCCATCACCGTGGCGCTGCTCGGCCGCAACAGCCCGGCCGGCATGGCGCTCGCCTCCCTGCTGCTGTCCTGGCTGTTCAACGCCGCCGACCCGCTCGACCTCCAGGGCTACAGCTCCGAGATCGCCACCATCATGCAGGGCCTGATCGTCATCGCCGTCGTCGTCTCCTACGAGGCGGTACGCGTCTGGGGCACCCGCCGCCAGCAGCAGCGCGTCGGCGCCGAACTCGCCGCGGGGCACGTCCTCGGCACCCCCGACTCCCACGACAAGAAGCAGGAGGTGGCCGCCTGATGAGTACGGCTCCCGTCCTCGACAAGCCCGTCGCCGCCCCGCCCGCGCGGCGCCGGCTCAGCGTCCCCGTCCTGCTGCTGATCGTCGCCGGGCTGCTCTGCCTGGTCTCCGCGGTCCGCCTGATCACCGACGCGAACGGACTGACCTCGGTCAGCCAGATGTCGACCGCCCTGCGCCTCGCCATCCCGATCGGCATGGCCGGCCTCGGCGGCCTGTGGGCCGAGCGCGCCGGCGTCGTCAACATCGGCCTCGAAGGCATGCTCATCCTCGGCACCTGGTTCGGTGCCTGGGCCGGCTACCAGTGGGGCCCCTGGGTCGGCGTCCTCGCCGCCCTGATCGGCGGCGCCCTCGGCGGCCTCGTGCACGCCATCGCCACCGTCACCTTCAACGTCAACCACATCGTCTCCGGTGTGGCCATCAACATCCTCGCGCTCGGCGCCACCCGCTATCTGTCGGTCCTCATGTACGACGGCATGGACGGCGCCACCTCGCGCCAGTCGCCGGCCGTGCCGAGCCTCGGCGAGTTCACCGTGCCCGGCCTCGCCGACGCCCTCGCCGACCTCAACAAGAAGGGCTGGTTCTTCGTCTCCGACATCGCCGGCCTACTCGGCGGCGTCATGACGCGCGTCTCCTGGCTGACGCTGATCGCCGTCCTCCTCGTACCGCTGTCGTGGTGGGTGCTGTGGCGTACGCCGTTCGGGCTGCGGCTGCGCTCCTGCGGCGAGAACCCGGTGGCCGCCGAGTCCCTCGGCGTCAACGTCATCAAGTACAAGTACCTCGCCGTCATGATCTCCGGCGCCCTCGCGGGCCTCGGCGGCGCGTTCCTGTCGATGGTCTCCTCCAACTACTACCTGGAGGGCCAGACCGGCGGCCGCGGCTACATCGGCCTCGCTGCGATGATCTTCGGCAACTGGATGCCGGGCGGACTCGCCCTCGGCGCCGGACTGTTCGGCTACAGCGACACGCTCAAGGTGCGCGGCGGCACGGAGAACACGCACGCGCTGCTGCTCCTCATCGCGATCCTCGCGCTGCTCGCCGTAGCCTGGCTGATCTGGAAGAAGAAGTACGTCGGCGCGGTCGTCACGCTCGCCGTCTCCGTCCTCCTCTTCTTCTGGTACGCCTCCACCGACTCGGTGCCCAGCCAGGTCGCCACCGCCATGCCGTACGTCCTGACCATGCTCGTCCTCGCGCTCTCCGCGCAGCGGCTGCGCATGCCCCGGGCCAACGGCCAGCCCTACCGCAAGGGACAAGGGACATGACCGAGCCCGCCGCCGACTGGGAAGCCCTGCGGGAAGCGGCCCGCGCCGCGATGTCCCGGGCGTACGCGCCGTACTCCGGCTTCCCGGTCGGGGCGGCGGCGCGGGTCGACGACGGGCGGGTCGTCGAGGGCTGCAACGTGGAGAACGCGAGTTACGGGCTCGGTCTGTGCGCCGAGTGCGGGCTCGTCTCGCGGCTCGTGGCGACCGGGGGCGGCCGCCTGACGCACTTCACGTGCGTGGACGGGGCGGGGGAGATCCTCATGCCGTGCGGGCGGTGCCGGCAGCTTCTGTACGAGTTCGGGGGGCCCGGCCTGCTGGTGGAGACCTCGACCGGCGTCCGCCCCCTGTCAGCCCTCCTCCCCGACGCCTTCGGCCCCGCGAACCTGGCTTGAGGCGGTCGCGCCCTCGTCCGCGGGCCAGTGGGGCTTCTCGCGCAGTTCCCCGCGCCCCTGAGGAGCGGGGCTTCGCCCCGGCTCCCCAGGGGAGGAGGTGGCGACGCAGTCGCCCCGACAGGGGCGCGGGGAACTGCGCGCTCAGCCACGACGAGAGTCGAGGATCCCCACCGGCCGGAGCCACCCACCCACCCAGGGGCGCGGGGAACTGCGCGACCAGCCACGACGCAACCGTCAGATGAAAGAGGGGTATGCCCGATGGACGTGATCTCGGTGATCCGCGCGAAGCGCGACCGCACCCGCCTCACAGACGCCCAGATCGACTGGGTGATCGACGCCTACACCAAGGGCGAGGTCGCCGACGAGCAGATGTCCGCCCTGGCCATGGCGATCTTCCTGAACGGAATGGACCGCACCGAGATCGCCCGCTGGACCGCGGCAATGATCAACTCCGGCGACCGCATGGACTTCTCCGTCCTGCCCCGCCCCGCCGCGGACAAGCACTCCACCGGCGGCGTAGGCGACAAGATCACCCTCCCCCTCGCCCCCCTGGTCGCCGCCTGCGGCGCAGCCGTCCCGCAGCTCTCGGGCCGCGGCCTCGGCCACACCGGCGGCACCCTCGACAAGCTGGAGTCCATCCCCGGCTGGCGCGCGGACCTGACGAACGACGAGATGATGCGCGCCCTCGAAGACGTCGGCGCCGTCATCTGCGCCCCGGGCAGCGGCCTCGCCCCCGCCGACAAGAAGCTGTACGCGCTCCGCGACGTCACGGCGACCGTGGAGTGCATCCCGCTGATCGCGTCGTCGATCATGTCGAAGAAGATCGCGGAGGGCACGGGCTCCCTGGTCCTGGACGTGAAGGTCGGCACGGGCGCGTTCATGAAGGACATCGACCAGGCCCGCGAACTGGCCCGCACGATGGTCGGCCTCGGCACCGACCACGGCCTGCCGACGGTCGCCCTGCTCACCGACATGAACACCCCGCTCGGCCTGACCGCGGGCAACGCCCTCGAAGTCCGCGAGTCCGTCGAGGTGTTGGCGGGCGGCGGCCCCGCGGACGTCGTCGAACTGACCCTCGCCCTGGCCCGCGAGATGCTCGACGCGGCCGGCCTGAAGGACGCCGACCCGGCGAAGGCGCTGGCGGACGGCTCCGCGATGGACCACTGGCGGCGCATGATCGCGGCGCAGGGCGGTGACCCGGACGCGGCGCTTCCCGTGGCCCGGGAGACGCAGGTCGTGCCGGCGTCCGCCTCCGGCGTGCTGACCCGCTTGGACGCCCTGTCCGTCGGGCTTGCCGCGTGGCGGCTGGGGGCGGGGCGGGCGCGTAAGGAGGATCCGGTGCAGGCCTCGGCCGGGGTCGAGTTGCACGCCAAGCCCGGCGACACGGTGATCGAGGGGCAGCCGCTGCTCACCCTCCACACGGATGTCCCTGGCCGGTTCCCTTACGCGGAAGAGGCTCTGGCCGGCGCCTGGGACATCGCCCCCGAAGGAACTCCCTTCACGCCAACGCCGTTGATCCACACCCGCATCGCCTGACCTGTCCCTTGCGGTTGTCGACCGCCCGCGCCCCGGTGGCACGTCTCGCGCAGTTCCCCGCGCCCCTGTCGGGGCTCGACCGTGCGTGGTTGTCTGCGGCCCGGTGGGGGCTGGTCGCGCAGTTCCCCGCGCCCCTATCGGGGCACGACCGTGCGTGGTCACCTGCGGCCCGGTGGGGGCTGGTCGCGCAGTTCCCCGCGCCCCTGGAGGGGCGACTGCGTCGCCACCTCCCCCCAGGGGAAGCTGCACGCAGTGCGTGCTTCAGGGGCGCGGGGAACTGCGCGAGAAGTCCCACCGGCCGTCAGCCGACCGACAACCCAGGGGCGCGGGGAACTGCGCAAAGGCCCGCAACCCAGCCGCGCCCACCCAAAAAACAGGCCCCCACCCCGCCCCCGTCGGCAAAACGCCCCGCACCCAAAAATCACCCTGAACCCAAAACACCCGCCACCCCAAAAAGCACCGGCACCGAGACCACCGTAGAGAGCAAGATCGCCTCCCGGGCCAACCGCTCCCCGACCCCGTACCGACTCGCGTACGTATAGAGGTTCTGCGCGGCGGGAAGCGCCGACGTCACTACGACATCCAGCAGCCGATCCCCCCGCAGCCCGAACACGAACACCCCGAGCGCCCACGCCACCCCCGGCTGCCCCAGAGACTTCAACGCCGTCGACAACAGCACCGGCCCCCGGTCCGCCCCGCGCCCACCCGGCCAGGAACTCCCGCGCAGCGATATCCCGAACGCGATGAGGATCGTCGGCACCGACATCCCCGCGATCAGCTCCAGCGGGTCGAGAACGGGCCCCGGCACCTTCCATCCCGCCGCCGACACGAGCACCCCGCACAGCGCCCCGACCGCGATCGGGTTCCGCAACGGCGTCAGCACCCGCCGCGCCCACGACTGCCGCACCCCCGCAGCCCCCGCCGCCTCCGCCACGTCGAGGACCGTCAACGCCGCCGGCGTCACCACCAGTTGCTGGAACAGCAGCACTGGCGCCACCAGCGAGGCATCGCCGAGCACGTACACGGCGATGGGGATGCCGAGATTCCCCGAGTTCACGTACGAGGAGCACAGCGCCCCGATGACCGTGCGGCCCACGCCCCAGCGCCGGACCACCGCGACCGTCACGAACACCCCGGCGACGGCGACCGTGGACAGCGCCGTCACGAGCAGGCTCGGCGACAGGATCACCGCGAGGTCCGCCTTGGCCAGCATCGTGAACAGCAGCGCCGGGGTCGTCACATGGAACGCCAGCCGGGTCAGGACCTCCCGCCCGCCCTCGCCGAGCAGCCCGCGCCGCCCGATGAGGTAGCCGACCGCGATGACGACGGCGATGACCGCGAACCCGTTGAGTACCCCTTGCACGGGCCCCACCATCGACCGGCGCGGAACCGCAGGTCAACGGTTGATCACCGGAGGTGACCCAGCCCACGCCGGGTAGCCGTCCGGCACCGATGAGTTCCGGCGGGACGACGGGTCCTTCCTACGTGGCTGCTTCCCTCTCTCCTCCTGTCGTGGTCGTCGCCGGACCCGTACGGCCCGGCGACGCGCCCGGGTTGTGCGACCGCGTCCGTGCCGCCCAGCGCGACGGGCCCGTCGTGGTCTGCGACGTGTCCGCGGTGACCTCCGCTGACCTGCCGACCCTCGACGCGCTCGCCCGTATGCAGCTCGCCGCCCGCCGGGCGGGCGGACGGATCAGGCTGCGCGACCCGTCCGCGAGGCTCGCCCTGCTGATCCGGCTCGCCGGGCTCGACGGCGTGCTGGAGACGGAGGGCCCGGGCGGGCCGGCGGGCTCAGGCGTCGAGGTGCTCGGGGACGCCGAACAGCGGGAACCACCGCTGGCTGAGGTCCAGGAAGCAGTGGAATCCGGCGATCCGGCCCTCTGAGATCTCCAGGACCTGGATGGCCCACGGCTTGTACCCGCCGTTGTCCGGGTCGGGCTTGTAGTGGGCGAACGCCGGCGTCCCGTTGGCCGAGACCGGCAGCAGCCGGGAGTTCTCGCACTCGTGGCCGAGCGTGAGCATGAACCCGGTGATGTCCTCCGTGCCGCGCAGCCAGAGGTCGAACGGCGGCATCGTCATGACCGCGTCCTCGGCGAGCAGCTCGGTCAGGGCCTTCATGTCGTAGCCCTCGAACGCCTTGACGTAGCGGTCCAGGAGCTTCTGCTGCTCCTCGTCGAGCGGGTCGGCGGTCGCGGAGTCGGCGGGCGGCGCGTCCGCGAGGGTGGCCCGGGCCCGCTGGAGCGCCGAGTTGACCGAGGCGACGGTCGTGTCGAGCAGTTCGGCGACCTCGCTGGCCTTCCAGGCGAGCACTTCGCGCAGGATCAGCACGGCGCGCTGCTTCGAGGGCAGTTGCTGGAGGGCCGCGACGAACGCGAGGCGCACCGACTCGCGCGCCACCGCCGCCTCGGCCGGGTCGTGCACGGTCGGCAGTACGCGGGCGTCGGGCATCGGCTCCAACCACACGTTGTCAGGGCGGGGGTTGAGGGCGGCCTGGGCCAGCGGGGCCGCCGCGGTCAGGTCCATCGGGCGCGCCCTCTTGTTCCCCGCGTTCAGCGAATCCAGGCAGACGTTCGTCGCGATGCGGTACAGCCAGGAACGCAGGCTGGAGCGGCCCTCGAACTTGTCGAAGCTGCGCCATGCGCGGACCATCGTGTCCTGTACGGCGTCCTCGGCCTCGAAGGCGCTGCCCAGCATCCGGTAGCAGTAGCCGGTCAGCTCGACCCGGTACTTCTCCAGGTCTTCGAGTCCGGCTTTCGTCGCGGTGTCGCTCATTGTCCAACGCCCCCATCGCGGCCTGTGAGTCCCAGCACCTCGAAAGCTACCGCAGCCCACTGACAACGTCCCCCGGACCAGCGAAACCCCCAGGTGGGAAGCTGCGCGCAGCGCATGCTTCAGGGGCGCGGGGAACTGCGCGAGAAGCCCCACCGGCCGGAAGATGATCGACTCCCCAGGGGCGCGGGGAACTGCGCGAGGCGGTCACTGCAACGGGCCCGCGCCAAGAGACAGGGACGTCAGCCGCGCGCCGCCGCCATACCCGCCGCCCGCGCGGAGCGCCCCGCCAGCGTCCCCCACACCGTCAGCCCCACGACCCCGAACACCGCCACGAACCCGAGCCCGACGGTCCCGCCCCACCCCGCCGCGTGGAACGCCACCGCGCCCACGGCCGACCCCACGCTGGAGCCGATGTAATAGGCCGACTGATACAGCGCCGACGCCTGCGCGCGCCCGCGCGTAGCGGTGTGGCTGACGGACGACGAAGCCGTCGCGTGTCCCGCGAAGAACCCCGCCGTGATCAGCATCAGCCCCGCGAGCATCACCAGCAGGTGCGGTACGAGGACCAGGACGAGCCCCGCGCCGGTCGTACCGGCCGCCAGATAGAGCGTGCCGCGCCGCCCGAGCCGCCCCACGAGCCGCCCGGCCGCCGCCGAGGAGACCGTGCCGACGAGGTAGACGAGGAAGATCGAGCCGACGATGCCCTGCGGCAGCGAGAAGGGCGCGGCGGTGAGCCGGTATCCGATCACGGTGTAGACCGCGCCGAAGACCATCATGAACAGCGCCCCGATGACGTACAGGCGGCGCAGCAGCGGGTTGCCGAGATGGTCGGCGACGGTCCTGGCCAGCGCGCGCGGGCGCAGCGACCCCGGCGTGAAGTGGCGCGGCGCCGGCAGCAGCAGCCGAAAGGCGACCGCGCAGGCGACGGCGATGACACCGATGACGCCGACCGCGACCCGCCAGCCCCACGCCTGCGCGAGCCAGCCGCCGATGACGCGCCCGCTCATCCCGCCGATGGAGTTCCCGGCGACGAACAGGCCGATGGCCGCGACCAGCGCCTTGGGCCGTACCTCCTCCGCCAGGTACGCCATCGCGGAGGCGGGCAGTCCGGCGAGCGCCGCGCCCTGGAGCGCGCGCAGCGCGATGAGCACGCCGAGCGACGGCGCGAACGGCACGAGCAGCCCGAGGGTGACGGCGACGGTGAGGGAGCCGGTCATCACCGCGCGGCGCCCGAACCGCTCCGAGAGCGCGCTCAGCGGCAGCACGCACAGCGCCAGCGCGAACGTGGCGCCCGAGACGGTCCAGCTCGCGGAGCTGGCGCTCGCCCCGAAGTCCGCCGAGACCAACGGCAGCAGCGCCTGCGTCGAGTACAGCAGCGCGAAGGTGGCGACGCCCGCGAGGAAGAGGGCGAGGCTCATGCGCCGGTAGCCGGGTCCGCCCGGTGCCATGCGCGCGTCGGCGGGGGAGGGGCCCCCGGGGACAGCGGAGGCGGTGGGGCGGGGAGCGGCGGCGGACGTCCGGCTGCTGACGGGAGACATGCCCTCGAACGTAGGACGGGCCGCTTTCATGCGTCCAATGCATGAACCGTCCATAATCGTTCCCATGCCGCATGATCCCAGGTCACGGCCGCGTCTGACGCCGCTCGGTGACACAGAAGACATGGTCGCCCTGCTCGCGCCCCGGCTCGTGCAGTTCGCGGCCGTCGCCCGCGCCGAGCACGTGACGCGGGCCGCGCAGGAGCTGGACGTACCGCAGTCCACGCTGTCGCGCGCGATGGTCCGCCTGGAGCGGGACCTCGGCGTCGACCTCTTCGCCCGCCACGGCCGTACCGTCTCCCTCACCCCCGCGGGCCGCACCTTCCTCACGTCGGCCGAGCGGGCGCTCGGCGAGGTCGGCAAGGCGGCCGAGTCGGTGCGCGCGGACGCCGACCCGGCCTCCGGCAAGGTCGCCTTCGGCTTCCTGCACACCATGGGCACCGAGACCGTACCCGGCCTGATCAGGGCCTTCCGCGCCGACCATCCCCGCATCAGGTTCAGCCTCGTACAGAACTACGGGGAGGCCATGCTGGAGCGGCTGCGGGCCGGGGAGCTCGATCTGTGTCTGACCTCGCCGGTGCCGGACGAGCCGGGGCTCGTGGCGCGGCGCCTGGACGAGCAGCGGCTGCGGCTCGTGGTGCCGGAGGACCACCGCCTCGCCGCCCGCAAGCGCATCCGGCTCGCGGAGACCGCCGACGAGGTCTTCGTGACGCTGGAGCCCGGTTACGGGCTGCGCCGGATCTTCGACGACCTGTGCGCCGAGGCGGGGTTCCGGCCCCGGGTGGCGTTCGAGGGGGAGGAGGCGGAGACGCTGCGCGGGCTCGTCGCGGCGGGCCTCGGCCTCGCGTTGCTGCCGCCGCCCGCCGTGCCCCGCCCCGGCGTCGTCGAACTCGCCGTCACCGGGCAGCGCGCGGTCCGCGAGATCGGCGTGGCCTGGCTGGACGGGCATCCGGACACGCCCCCGGTCGCCGCGTTCAAGAAGTTCCTGCTCTCCCGCCGGGGCCGCCTCCTGCCCGAACAGGCCCACCCCGGGTGACTCCCGCCCCCGGCCCGCCTGCCGGACCCCGGCAACGCGCGCGTGTGGCTCGTGCCGGGGCAGCGCCCTTGTGGCCCGCCCCGCCCCCGGCGGACAGTGGCGGGGCCCGGAACAGGGGCAGGTGAGGCACGGGGGAGGCGCGGCACGCATGGCACGCGAGAGGCGCACGGGCGACGAGGGACACCACGGCCGTACGGGTCCGAAGGCACCGGCGACGGCATCCGGCGGGGCGGCCCGGCTGCCGGCCGACACCTCCCCGGGATCGGCGTGGGACCAGACCCGGCGGCTCCAGCGGGCCGCGCGCGGCTTCGGCCGGGCGGGGCGCGCTCGCGCCGCTGCCGCTGCCGCTGCCGCCGGCCGTGCGCCGCGTACGCCAACTCCTCGTCGGTGACCCGCCGTTCAGCCCGCCGCGCCGGGGCGAGCGGACCGTCGTCATCGAGTGCGCGGACGGCGAGGAGACCGTCCTCGTCCTGACCGGCAAGAAGGGCGCCCCGCACGTCCTCGGTGCCCTCACCGCAGCCTCCGGCGCCCCTACGCCCGCAGCGACTGACCGAACCCGGCCGCCAGCGGCATCCGCAGCCCGATCGGCGGCGGCGCGGCGAACGCGTCCCGCAGCGGACGGGACACCGGATGCCCGAACAGCGCACCGCGCGTGAAGTCGACAGCCAGCGCCGCGACTTCGGACCGGTGCTGATGCAGGCCGTGCCCGTCGGAGTGCACCTCGAAGCGGCACACCTCGCGGTTGGACTTCTTCGCCCGCTCCGCGAGCCGGAACGACAACTCCGGGTCGGTGCGCCGGTCGTCGGTGCCGTGCACGATCAGCACCTGCCTGCCCGCGAGCTGTCGCACCGGCTCGGGCGGCGCCGCCACATCGTCCTCGGGCAGCCAAGGCGCCAGCGCAAGCACCGAGTTGACCGCCTCGTGGCCCGCCGCGCGCAGGGCCGCCCGTCCGCCCATGCCGACGCCCGCCAGACACACCGGCACGTCCCCGTAACGCCGTACGATCTCGTCGGCGGCCCACTCGGCGTCCCGCGCGTGCTCGGCCTGCGCCCCGTTCCAGCCGCGCACGCGGTAGCGCACGACATGGACGACCAGGCCGTCGTCCCGCCCCGCGCGCGTCAGGCGGCGCGCGAGGGAACGTACGGCCGGCGGGGGCAGGGGCGACGGTCTGCGGGTGGACGTCTCCTCGCCCCCGGGCAGCAGCAGCACCACGCCGCTCACCGCCCCCACCGCCGGGCCGGCCGCCTTCCCGAGCCTGGCCTCACGGGCCGGCGTCGCTTGCTGCTGCATGACAGAACAGTGTCAGAAGCCCCCGTGTACGCGACCCGTACGCCGGGTCACTGTTACGTATCGACGGAAACCGAACTCCGGGGAACCGGTGCGATCTACGCGCGTAGGCGTTAGGGTGCGGCAATGACGAGCCAGACCACCGCGCACCCCGACGCACCCCGCATCCCCACGCCGGACCAGATCCGCCGCGCCCCCAAGGTGCTGCTCCACGACCACCTCGACGGCGGGCTGCGCCCCGGCACCGTCGTGGACCTCGCCCGCGAGGTCGGGTACGAGAACCTGCCGGAGACCGACGCCGACAAGCTCGGCGTCTGGTTCCGCGAGGCCGCCGACTCCGGCTCCCTGGAGCGCTACCTGGAGACGTTCGCCCACAC
Organism: Streptomyces sp. NPDC107550; assembly: GCF_055639095.1. NCBI lineage: Bacteria > Bacillati > Actinomycetota > Actinomycetes > Kitasatosporales > Streptomycetaceae > Streptomyces > Streptomyces sp. NPDC107550. The sequence goes on along the minus strand of NZ_JBVKBC010000023.1, from coordinate 21,034 downwards.
CTGCGCCGTCATGCAGACCAAGGAGGCCCTGTTCCGGGTCGCCGCCGAGTGCGCCGAGGACCTCGCCGAGGACGGCGTCGTCTACGCCGAGATCCGCTACGCGCCCGAGCAGCACCTGGAGCGCGGCCTGACCCTCGAAGAGGTCGTCGAGGCCGTCAACGAGGGCTTCCGCGAGGGCGAGCGCCGCGCCAAGGCGGCCGGCCACCGCATCCGCGTCGGCGCCCTGCTCACCGCCATGCGGCACGCGGCCCGCGCCCTGGAGATCGCCGAACTCGCCAACCGCTACCGCGACCTCGGCGTCGTCGGCTTCGACATCGCGGGCGCCGAGGCGGGCTACCCTCCCACCCGCCACCTCGACGCCTTCGAGTACCTCAAGCGCGAGAACAACCACTTCACGATCCACGCCGGTGAGGCGTTCGGCCTGCCGTCCATCTGGCAGGCGCTCCAGTGGTGCGGCGCCGACCGGCTCGGGCACGGCGTGCGCATCATCGACGACATCAAGGTCGAGGACGACGGCACGGTCCAGCTCGGCCGCCTCGCCTCCTACGTCCGCGACAAGCGCGTCCCGCTGGAGATGTGCCCGTCCTCCAACCTCCAGACCGGCGCCGCGACCTCCCTCGCCGACCACCCCATCGGGCTCCTGCGCGAGCTGCGGTTCCGGATCACCGTCAACACCGACAACCGCCTGATGTCGGGCACGTCGATGAGCCGCGAGTTCGGCCTGCTCTGCGAGACCTTCGGCTACAGCCTCACCGACCTGGAGTGGTTCACGGTCAACGCGCTGAAGTCGGCGTTCATCCCCTTCGACGAGCGCCTCGCCATGATCAACGACGTGGTGAAGCCGCGCTACGCCGAACTCCGCTCGGAGTGGCTGTTCCGTTAGACCTCTCCTCCGGGCCCGCCTTTCGGTCGGCCCGGTCAACATGGGGTTGACGAAGATCGTTGTCCGTCGATCCCGCGCGACCGGGCCCTCCCACCGCTGTGACCTGCGACGCAGTACCCCGGGGGCGGTCCGGCGCTGAGGGCCGGGCGGGGGAGGGACAGTAACTCCGTGGCGATACGCGGTGTTGGCCCAGGTCGGAACACCATCGCCAAGGAAACAGGAACAAGGGACCCATGAAGCAGTCTGCTGCCAAGACCCTCGGTGTCGTCGCCCTCGGCGCCGCCTTCGCCGCCGCCGGTGCCGGTGCCGCGAACGCCGCCGCCCCGGCCGCCCCCGACGCCGCCGGCGCCCTCGGCTCCGTGACCTCGGCCGTCCCGCTGGAGCAGGCCGCGAGCGCCCTGCCCGCCGGTGGCCCGCAGGCCGTGGGCGCCGCGAGCAACGCCGTGTCCAACGGCCTGAACGCCGCCCAGCCGGTCGTCCAGAAGGTCACCGAGGGCGGCAACCCGGTCGGCGGCCTCCTCGGCGGCCTGCCCACCCAGGGCCTGCCGACCCAGGGCCTGCCGCTGGGCTGACCCGCCCGGAGCAACGCCGAAGGGGCGCACCCGCGAGCAGCGGGTGCGCCCCTTCGGCGTACAGCGGGAGCCTGCGGGACAGACCGGGTCACCAGGAGGAGCCGGCCTTGCTCTCGCTCGGCAGCAGCACCCACAGGGCCAGGTACAGCAGGAACTGCGGGCCCGGCAGCAGACACGAGACGAGGAAGATCACGCGCATCGTGGCCGCGGAGGTGCCGAAGCGCCGGGCCAGCGCGGCGCAGACTCCGCCGAGCATACGTCCGGAGGTGGGGCGGGCAAGGGCGGTCATGGTGGGCTCCTTCGGCGAACCGTCAGTGGTCGGTGCCGGGGACGCGATGTCCCCGATGTCTACGACCCTACGGAGACGAAGCGGGCGAAACGTCAGCTCACGGGGCCATGCCGACCCTGGGAATCGTCGGGGTCGGACCCTGAGCGGGCTCCTGCTGAGGCAGGGGGAGCGGCTTGTACCTGCGGCGGATCCGGGCCCGCGCCGCCGGGACCACCGCCACGTGCGCGAGCGCCACACCGACCGTGTTGAGCAGCAGCGAGTCCACGTCCACGACCTGACCGGGCACCCCGGTCTGCAACAGTTCGATGCCGAGCGAGATCAGCGCGCCCGCCGCGACCGTCCGCAGCAGCGACCCCCACGGCGACACGGCGACGCGGCCCCCGGCCAGCGGCAGCAGCACCCCCAGCGGCGCCAGCAGCCCGAGCCCCTCGGCGATCCGCTTGCCGCCCTGCACCCAGCCCAGCGCCAGATCGGCGCGGATACCGGCCAGCGGACGCAGATTCGCCGCGCTCACCCAGGGGACGTCCAGCGGGCGCAGCGTGATCCAGGCGACGAGCAGGAGATGGACGGCGAGAAGGGCGAGCCCTGCCGTACGGAAGCGGACGGCGGCCCCGTGGCCGCCCGAGCTGTGGCGCTGCACTCCCCCCTAGACGCGGCGTGCGGCGGGATCGGTTCCGCCGCGCCCCCGATGACGTACGTCACCCGGTGGCGCGGCCCGATCCGCCGCTCAGCCGACCGTCTGGGCGGGCGCCGGGATCAGGCCCGGACGTGCCTTCACCGCGTCGGAGCACTCGTAGTCGCGCAGCGGATCGCGGCCAGGGCCGCCGAGCACCACATGACCGTCCGTCCCGGCCGTCGCCTTGTTGTGCGCGAACGTGCAGACGATCTGCGCCAGCGCGTACGGCGACAGGTCGTCGGGGCGCACGCTCAGCCGCAGCGCCTCGTCCGGGTCGCCCGCGCGCGGCCCGCCGACCCGGGTGCCGGGCCCGACGTCCGTGGAGTAGCCCGCCTGCCGCTCCTGCCCGCTCAGGGACCGCGCCAGCTCGCCGAGCAGCTCCTGCGCCACGACCACCCGGTCCGAGGTACGCCCCCGGTCCGGCGTCACCGTACGGTCCACCGTGACCAGTTGCGAGGTGCACACCAGATACACCTGTACGTCGAACTCGCCGGCCGCCCGCGCCGACACCCCGCCCGAGCCCGACAGCGAGCAGCCCACACGCGTGGGCGCCGCCCCGAAGTCCGTGGGCACCTCCGTGGACCGGATGCCGCAGCCCGCGAGCCCCGCCAGGGCCGCCGCAGCGCCGAGCAGCGCCGCCGGCCGTCCGCGCAGCCTCACCGCGCCCCACCGCCTTCCTGGGAGCCGGAGCCCTTGCCCTCGCAGCCGCGCGCCGCGTCCGCGGTCTCCCCGGCCTCGTCGTCGGTGCGCCGGGTCAGCGGCGACGCGTCCCGCGGCAGCCGCAGCGTGAACACGGCGCCGCCCTCGGGATGGTTGGCGGCCGTGATCTCGCCGCCGTGGATGTGCGCGTTCTCCATGGCGATCGACAGGCCGAGCCCGCTGCCCTCCGAACGCGGCCGGGACGCGCTCGCCTTGTAGAACCGGTCGAACACGTGCGGCAGCACCTCCTCGGGGATGCCGGGCCCGTGGTCCCGTACGTCGATGACCAGCTCCTCGCCCTCCGTGCGCACCGACACCCGCACCGGGGAGCCGCCGTGCTTGAGGGCGTTGCCGATGAGGTTCGCCAGGATCACGTCTAGGCGGCGCGGGTCGAGGCGGGCCATGTTGCCGCGCTCCGCGTCCAGTTCCACCGCGTCGAGCCAGGCGCGGGCGTCGATGCACGCGGTGATCTGGTCGGCGAGGTCCACGTCGTCGAGGACGAGCCGCGCGGTGCCCGCGTCGAAGCGGGTGACCTCCATCAGGTTCTCCACCAGATCGTTCAGCCGGCGCGTCTCGCTGACCACGAGCCGCACGGCCGGCTCGATCATCGGGTCCACCGAACCCGTCTCCGCGTCCAGCTCCTCCTCCAGCACCTCGGTCACCGCCGTGATCGCGGTCAGCGGGGTGCGCAGCTCATGCGACATGTCGGCGACGAACCGGCGCGAGGACTCGTCGCGGGCACTCATGTCCGCGACCTTCTTCTCCAGGTTCTCGGCCGTCTTGTTGAACGTCCGCGACAGCTCCGCCAGTTCGTCCGTGCCCGAGACCCGCAGCCGCGTGTCGAGCTTGCCCTCGCCGAGCCTGCGGGCGGCGACCCCGAGCCGGTGCACCGGCTTGAGCACGGTCGTCGCGGCGGCCTGCGCGAGCAGCGCCGAACCGATCAGCGCGAGCGCCGTGGCGATCCCCAGCGACCAGGCCAGCGAGTTGAGGTCCTTCGCCTCCGGCTCCAGCGACTTGAGCATGTAGCCCGTCGGCCCGCCGGCCACCTGCGCCCCGCCCACGAGGTACGGCGTGCCGTCCTGCGTCACCCGCTGCCAGTACAGGTGGTACGGGGCCTTGTTCCCGTCGGCGACCGGCTGCTTCTTCGCCACCGCGTCCCGCAGCGACCGCGGCACGTCCGCCGGGGTGAACGCGTCGAGGTCGGAGTTGCCGACGACCTGCCGCCCGTTCTCGTCGGTGTCGATGAGCAGCACGCTGAAGTGCTGGCTGCTGTCCGCCATCAGGTTCGCCGCGTGCTGCAACTCGCCCTGCGTCGGATGCTCCGGCAGCACCGCCGCCCGGTTCTGCATCTCCTGCTGGAAGTCGCTGAGCGCCGCGTCCTGCGTACGGGTCAGCACCGCCTCGCGGTTCAGCCAGTACGCGATGCCCGACGCGGAGACGGCGGCGGTCAGCGCCACCAGCGCGAACACCACCACCAGGCGCAGGCGCAGGCTCGTGAAGCGCAGCCCCGCGAGCAGGGCCCGGCGCGGGGTGGCGCGCGCGCCGGCGCCGGTGTCCTTGTCCTCGGGGTCCTCGTTGTCCTCGGGGTCCTCGGGGTCCTCAGGGTGCTGCGTGTCGTGCGGCTCGGTCACTGAGGCGTGTCCAGCCGGTAGCCCACTCCGCGTACGGTCCTGATCAGCGTCGGCGACGACGGGACGTCCTCCACCTTGGCGCGCAGCCGCTGCACACAGGCGTCGACGAGCCGCGAGTCACCGAGGTAGTCGTGCTCCCACACCAGGCGCAGCAACTGCTGGCGGGACAGGGCCTGCCCCGGGCGCCTGCTCAGTTCGAGCAGCAACCGCAGCTCGGTGGGCGTCAGTTGGAGGTCCTCGCCGTTCTTCGTGACCGTCATCGCGGCCCGGTCGATGACCAGCGAGCCGAACGACGCCGCGTCGTTGGCCTCCCGCTCCCCGCGCCGCAGCACGGCCCGGATCCGCGCGTCCAGGACACGGCCCTGCACCGGCTTCACCACGTAGTCGTCGGCGCCCGACTCCAGGCCCACCACCACGTCGATGTCGTCGCTGCGCGCGGTGAGCAGGATGATCGGCAACTGGTCCGTGCGCCGGATGCGCCGGCACACCTCGAACCCGTCGATGCCGGGCAGCATGACGTCGAGCACGATCAGATCGGGCCGCTGCTCACGCAACAGCTTCAGACCGTCCTCGCCGGTGGCAGCGGTGGCAACCCGGTGACCCTGGCGCGTAAGAGACAGCTCCAGGGCCGTACGGATGGCGTCGTCGTCCTCGATCAGCAACAGGGAAGGCACGAGCGCCATTCTTGCCTATGGGGGGCCTTTAGTTCGACCGCGTGAGCGCTCCCACACATGACTCGCACCGCGCCGGGCCCTGTGACAGGTCTGTGACAGTCGACGGACACCGTCATGAAGTCACCCCGGCAAGCTTTTGGTCATCGCACGAAGCAAGCTCACAGAACCGGACTCCACGACGGGGGGCGCGAGATGAACACGCTGCACAGCACCAGCTCAAGCGCTGTTGTCACGCGCCTGCACGATGTCGTCGTCCGGGCGGAGCGCCACGAGAAGTCCGGTGCCGTGAGCGGGCGGGGGTGCGCTCGCGGCACCGGGCGTCAGCACACCGGGTTCATCTCGGTGGTTGACGTGCACGGGGCGGTGGCCGACGGGGGAGACGGGGGCCACGGGGGAGCCGCGTACAGGGAGGACTCGGGGGAGCGCCGGCGCCCTTCCTTGTCGGAGGCCGAGTTCACGGCCTACGTCCAGGAGCGCCGCGCCTCCCTGTACGCCACCGCCTATCACCTCACCGGTGACCGTTACGAGGCCGAGGACCTGCTCCAGAGCGCGCTGTTCTCCACGTACCGGGCCTGGGACCGCATCAGCGACAAGGCCGCCGTCGGCGGGTATCTGCGCCGCACCATGACCAATCTGCACATCAGCGCGTGGCGGCGCCGCAAGCTGAACGAGTACCCGACCGAGGAACTGCCGGAGACGGCCGGGGACACGGACGCGATGCGGGGGACGGAGCTGCGGGCGGTGCTGTGGCAGGCGCTGGCCCGGCTGCCGGAACTCCAGCGCACGATGCTTGTGCTGCGGTATTACGAGGGTCGTACGGATCCGGAGATCGCGGAGATCCTCGACATCAGCGTCGGCACGGTGAAGTCCAGCATCTGGCGGTCTCTGCGGAGGCTTCGGGAGGACGAGGTGCTGGCGTTCGGGCGGGACCGGGACGAGTGCTTCGGGGAGCTTGTCGCGTAACGGGGGTTTCTTGATCCGGGGGATCGGGGGATCGGGGGAAACGGGGAGCACGGGGGTGCGGGCGGGACCGGAGGCCGGGGGGTCTTACGGTCCCGCTCCGTGTTGTGCGGGTACGACTCCCTCTGCGGGTGGGCGGGTCTTCTCGCGCAGTTCCCCGCGCCCCTATCGGGGCACGACCGTGCGTGGTCATCTGCGGGTGCGTGGGGCTTCTCGCGCAGTTCCCCGCGCCCCTGGAGGGAGCGGGGCTTCGCCCCAGCTCCCCAGGGGAGGAGGTGGCGACGTAGTCGCCCCTCCAGGGGCGCGGGGAACTGCGCGATCAGCCACGACGAAAGTCGAGGATCTAGACCACGGGCAGGCCCACTCACCCAGGGGCGCGGGGAACTGCGCGAGCGGCCACGACGAGAGTCGAGGGCGAGGAACCCGCCCGAAGGGGCACTTGGTGGGGGCCCGTAGGGCCTTGCTCTACGTCAGTTGGGGGGAGCGTAGGGGCGGGAGGGCCGTCGTGGCCTGGCGCGGAGTCAGAGGGCGGGCCCCCAAAGAGATCTGGCGGGCGACGATGTCCCGTTCCGCCCGCATCAACCGCCACCCCCGCCGAAGAAGAAACGGCACAGACTTCCGCCCCTCCCGAACATCCCGCACCAACCGCCGCCGGAACGTGGTCACCGCCCGCCCGCGCAAGCACACCGCGTCCTGGAGCACCCCCAGCTCCCGGCACCGCCCGACGATCTCCGCCGCGAAGATCCCCTCCGCGAGGAACACCGGCGCACCCCCCAGTTCCAGCACCCCGTGCCCGACACGCGCGCTGGCGGAGATGTCGTACACGGGAACATCCGTACGCCCCCGCTCGCACAGCGCCACGATCGCCGCGACGGCCGCGTCGGCGTCCCAGGAGCCGGGGGAGTCCCAGTCGATGTCGGAACTGCCCGCGACGAGGGGCAGGGAGGGGTCGTCGCCCTCCTTGTAGAAGTCGTCGAGGCAGAGCACAGGCAGCCCGGAACGGGCCGCGAAGGACGACTTGCCACAGCCGGAGGGACCGGTCACCAGGACGACCCGGGCGGGTATCGGAGGAAGCGCACTCACGAGAGTCCAGTGTGCGGCATGCGCGCCCCGCCCCGGGACCCCGCGTGGTGACGTTTGTGGCACGACCGGAGTCAACTACGCTACGCGGTCAGGCGATCACAGTCACGGACATCCGTCCCGGACACCCCGGGCGGACACCACCGTCACGAAAGGCTCAGGCACCGCACCATGGCCCGACACGCAGACCCCCACACCCCCGACACCGCCCCCGGCACCCGCGCCCGCCGCGCCCTGCTGCGCGCGGGCCTGACGATGGCCGCGACCGGCGCGGTCGTCGCCGGCGGCGCGAGCGTGGCGCAGGCGGCGGCCCCGGCGGACGCCGGCCTTCCCGCCGCGGCCGGCGCGCTCGACCCGGTCACGCAGTCCGTCGGCGCCGCGACGACGTACGGCCTCGGCCCCGTGAAGAACCTGCGGCTCGACCCGCTGTCCGGCACCGGCGTGGACCCCCTCGACAACGCGGTCGGCACCCAGATCGCCGACTTCAAGCCGCTGTCCACCGCCGCCGTCACCGACCCGGTCACCAAGGGCGGCGCCCTCAAGGACCTCCCGGTCCTCGGCGCGGCCACGGGCCTCCTGCCGGGCTGAGCCCCACCCCGTACGGCAGAGGTCCCGTACGGGAAAGGCTCCGTACGGGAAAGGCCCCGCACCCTCCCGGACGGGGGAGGGGCGGGGCCTTGGCGTGGGGCCGTGGGCGTCAGTAGGACGAGCCGGAGGCGCCCAGGGAGCCCGTCGGGTGCCAGACCGTCTTCGTCTCCAGGAAGTACGTCAGGCGGTCCGTGCCGGGGTCGGCGGTGAAGTCCTCCACAGGCTGTGGACGGCGTACCCGCTTGAGGTTGTCGGCGGCGGCGATCTCCAGCTCCTTCGCCAGCCCCGCGTCCGCGCCGGTCAGGTCGATGCCGTTGACGTCCTGGTGCGCGGCGAGGGCCGGGGCGATCTCCGCGGCCTTGCCGGACAGGATGTTGACGACGCCGCCGGGCACGTCCGATGTGGCCAGCACCTCGCCGAAGGAGAGCGCGGGCAGCGGGGAACGCTCGTCGGCGATCACCACCGCCGTGTTGCCCGTGGCGATGACCGGGGCGAGCACCGAGACCAGGCCGAGCAGCGAGGACCCGCGCGGCGCGAGCACGGTCACGACGCCGGTCGGCTCGGGCGTGGACAGGTTGAAGAAGGGGCCCGCGACCGGGTTCGCGCCGCCCGCCACCTGGGCGACCTTGTCGGTCCAGCCCGCGTACCAGACCCAGCGGTCGATCGCCGCGTCCACCTGCGCGGCCGCCTTGGACTTCGACAGGCCCTCCGCCTCGGCGACCTCGCGCACGAACTGCTCGCGGCGGCCCTCCAGCATCTCGGCGACGCGGTAGAGCACCTGCCCGCGGTTGTACGCCGTCGCGCCCGACCAGCCGCCGAACGCCTTGCGCGCGGCGACGACCGCGTCACGGCCGTCCTTGCGGGAGGACTGGGGGGCATGGGCGAGCCAGGCGCCCTTCGCGTCGGTCACTTCGTACACCCGGCCGCTCTCGGAACGCGGGAACTTCCCGCCCACGTACAGCTTGTAAGTCTTGAGGACACTCAAACGGTCAGACACTGAGGTACGCCTCCAGGCCGTGACGGCCGCCCTCCCGGCCGAAGCCGGACTCCTTGTAGCCGCCGAACGGCGAGGTCGGGTCGAACTTGTTGAACGTGTTGGCCCATACGACCCCGGCACGCAGCTTGTTCGCCACGGCGAGGATGCGGGAGCCCTTCTCGGTCCAGATGCCGGCCGAGAGCCCGTACTGCGTGTTGTTGGCCTTCGCCACCGCCTCCTCGGGCGTGCGGAAGGTCAGCACCGACAGGACCGGGCCGAAGATCTCGTCGCGCGCGACGGTGTGCGCCTGCGTGACGTTCGTGAACAACGTCGGCGCGAACCAGTAGCCGGAGCCCGGCAGTTCGCACGGCGCGGACCAGCGCTCGGCGCCCTCCGCCTCACCGGTCTCGACGAGCGCGGTGATACGGGCGAGCTGCTCCGCGGAGTTGATCGCGCCGATGTCGGTGTTCTTGTCGAGCGGGTCGCCGAGGCGCAGCGTGGACAGGCGGTTCTTCAGGCGCTCCAGCAGCTCGTCCTGGATCGACTCCTGGACCAGCAGGCGCGAGCCCGCGCAGCAGACCTGGCCCTGGTTGAAGAAGATGCCGGTGACGATGCCCTCGACGGCCTGGTCGAGCGGGGCGTCGTCGAACACGATGTTCGCGCCCTTGCCGCCCAGCTCCAGCGTGAGCTTCTTGTCGGTGCCCGCGACCGTACGGGCGATCTCCTTGCCGACCGCGGTGGAACCGGTGAACGCCACCTTGTTCACATCCGGGTGCGCGACGAGCGCGGCGCCCGCGTCCCCGTACCCGGGAAGGATGTTGACGACGCCCTTGGGCAGGCCCGCCTGGCGGCAGATGTCCGCGAAGAACAGCGCGGACAGGGGGGTCGTCTCGGCGGGCTTGAGGACCACCGTGTTGCCCGTGGCGAGCGCCGGGGCGATCTTCCACGCGAGCATCAGCAGCGGGAAGTTCCACGGGATGACCTGGCCGGCGACGCCGAGCGGCGCCGGGTTCGGGCCGAGGCCCGCGTGGTCGAGCTTGTCGGCCCAGCCCGCGTAGTAGAAGAAGTGCGCGGCGACCAGCGGCAGGTCCGCGTCGCGCGTCTCGCGGATCGGCTTGCCGTTGTCCAGGGTCTCCAGGACGGCCAGCTCGCGGCTGCGCTCCTGGATGATGCGGGCGATACGGAAGAGGTACTTGCCGCGCTCGGCGCCCGGCAGCGCCGACCACTTCTCGAACGCCTTGCGGGCGGCCTTCACGGCGCGCTCGACGTCCGCCTCACCGGCCTGCGCGACCTCGGAGAGGACCTCCTCGGTCGCGGGGGAGACGGTCTTGAAGACCTTGCCGTCGGCGGCCTCGGCGAACTCGCCGTCGATGAACAGGCCGTAGGACGGCGCGATGTCGACGACCGAGCGGGACTCGGGGGCGGGAGCGTACGTGAACACGGATGCCTTGCTGGGAGCGGGGGTCGGGGAGGAGGTCATGGGTCAGTCCACCGTCACGTAGTCGGGGCCGGAGTAGCGGCCGGTGGCCAGCTTCTGGCGCTGCATCAGCAGGTCGTTGAGCAGGCTGGAGGCGCCGAACCTGAACCAGTGGTTGTCCAGCCAGTCCTCGCCCGCCGTCTCGTTGACCAGGACGAGGAACTTCACCGCGTCCTTCGCGGTACGGATGCCTCCGGCGGGCTTCACGCCGACCTGGACGCCGGTCGCGGCGCGGAAGTCGCGGACCGCCTCCAGCATCAGCAGCGTGTTCGCCGGGGTGGCGTTGACGGCGACCTTGCCGGTCGACGTCTTGATGAAGTCGGCGCCGGCCAGCATGCCGAGCCAGCTCGCGCGGCGGATGTTGTCGTACGTGGACAGCTCACCCGTCTCGAAGATGACCTTGAGCCGGGCCGGCCCACTGGCCTCCTTCACCGCGCGGATCTCCTCGTAGACCTTCATGTAGTGGCCGGCGAGGAAGGCGCCGCGGTCGATGACCATGTCGATCTCGTCGGCGCCGGCGGCGACGGCCTCGCGGACGTCCCCGAGCTTGACCTCCAGGGCCGCGCGGCCCGCCGGGAACGCGGTGGCCACCGAGGCGACCTTCACGTCCGTGCCGGCGACGGCGGCCTTCGCGGTCTCCACCATGTCCGGGTAGACGCAGACCGCGGCGGTACGGGGGGTCGTGCGGTCCGTCGGGTCCGGGTGGACGGCCTTCGCGCCGAGGGCCCGGACCTTGCCCGGGGTGTCGGCGCCCTCCAGGGTCGTCAGGTCGATCATCGAGATGGCCAGGTCGATGGCGTACGCCTTCGCCGTGGTCTTGATGGAACGCGTGCCGAGGGAGGCGGCCCGCGCCTCCAGGCCCACCGCGTCGACGCCGGGCAGGCCCTGCAGGAAGCGGCGCAGGGTGCTCTCGGACGCGGTCGCGTGGGACAGGGGGTGGGCGTCTTGGGCGGGTGCAGTGGGCATGGTCACGAGGGGAGCATATCTACGCGCGTAGCGGCTGTACAGATCCCTCAGCGGAAGCGGCCCTCTCTTGCTGAACGCCGGCGCGGGTCGTACTCCGTCTGCGGGTGGGTGGGGGCTGGTCGCGCAGTTCCCCGCGCCCCTGAAGAAGCGGGGCTCCGCCCCAGCTTCCCCAGGGGGGAGGCGGCGACGCAGTCGCCCCGACAGGGGCGCGGGGAACTGCGCGACCAGCCACGACGAATGTCGAGGACACCCACCGGCCGGAGCCACCCACCCACCCCAGGGGCGCGGGGAACTGCGCGAATAGGAGCCCCGGGTTCCGGGTGAGGGGGCGTGAGGGGATCCCGGGGCCCACCCCGGAGGGCCGCGGCTGGCATCATCAGGGCATGAGTCGCGCCCCCGCCGAAAACCCGGACCGCATCTACCGGTCCCCCGCCGGCATCGCAGGCGGCGTCATCCTGCTCGTCCTGGCCGCCTGGCTCGGCTACGACGCCCTCGCCAACGGCACGGGCCGCGTCCCCTGGCTGGCCCTCGCGGGCCTCCTGTTCGGCGTCCCGCTGGCCGTCGCGTTCACCATCCGCCCCGCGGTGTACGCCAACGAGGACCGCCTGCGCATCCGTAACCCGTTCCGCGTGATCACCCTCCCCTGGGCGACGGTCACCTCGTTCCGCTCGGGTTATTCCAACGAGGTGCTGGACACGGACGGCACCAAGTACCAGCTCTGGTCGATCCCCGTCTCGCTCCGCGCCCGCCGCAAGGCGCAGCGCCGGCAGGCCCGCGCCGAGACCAGCCAGGCCCGCAGGCCCTCGCAGACCCCGCTGCCGGCGCCCCCGCCGCCCGGCGGCGACCAGGCCATGGACGAACTGCGCGAGCTGCACAGCTCCCGGGCCGCCGCGAAGACCTCGCAGGGCGAGCCCGCGGTCCGCTGGGCCTACGAGATCATCGCCCCGGCCGTCGCCGGCGCCGTACTGCTGCTCGTCCTCATCCTGACGGGCTGACCGCCCTGGACGCGGCCGCCCGGGACGCGGCGGCCGCCCGGGACGCGGCGGCCGCCCCCGCTCAGGGCGCGCTCGGCCAGACAAGCAGCATGTACGGCCCCCAGTACGCCCCGCACAGCACCGCCCCCGCCACCCCGAGCGTGAGGTACCGCCGCGAGGCGCGCGCCAGCACCAGCGCCACCGGCAGCAGCAGCGGGAAGGCCGGCAGCAGGAACCGGGCGCGGGAGAAGTAGACGCCGCCGCTGCCGAGGGTGATCACGAGCAGCAGGCCCGTGAAGACCAGCAGGGGCAGCGGCTGGCGGTCGCACACCGACAGCACCCACAGCAGCGCCGACACGAGCAGCACGGCGGACACCATCACGAGGAACAGCGACGGCGACGACTCGTACGCGAAAAGCGCCCGCATCCGGCGCAGGGTCTCGACGCCGCCGTCCAGCTCGTTGGACCAGAGCTTCTGGACGGCGAAGTAGCCGTCGACGCGCCCGACGCGCAGGCCGACCCAGCCCACGTACGCGCACCAGCCGACCGGTGCGAGCAGCGTGCCCGCGAGGACCGGCCAGGAGAAGCGGCGGCGCAGCGCGAGCAGCCCGCACAGGGTGACGGCGGCGGCCACCGCGACGCCGGTCGGCCGGGTCAGCCCGGCGAGCGTGGCGAGCGCGCCCGCGGCCGGCCAGCGCCCGGTGAGGACGGCGTACAGGGACCACGCGGCGAGCGCCGTGAACAGGGACTCGGTGTAGCCCATCCACTGCACGAGCGCGACCGGCAGGCAGGCCCACAGGAAGGCCAGCAGCGTGCCGACGCGGCGCCCGTACAGCCGGTCGCCGACGGCGAAGACGCCCCACGCGGCGACGAACGAGCAGACGACCGCGAGCACGAGCCCCACGCTCGCCCGCGACCCGGGGGTGACGGCGGCGACGGCCTTGACGAGATACGGGTACAGCGGGAAGAAGGCCAGGTTGTTGGCGTTGTGGGCGGTGCCGAGGGCGTGCTCGTAGCCGTGGGCGGCGATGCCCAGGTACCACTGGGAGTCCCAGTCGTCGGCGAGCGCGGGCCAGATGCCGTGCCCCTTGCGGTGCGACCAGACGCCGAACACCGCGAGGACGACGAGGCGCACGGCGGCGTACGCGAGCAGCGCGGGCGCGGCGCGACGCAGCGAACGGACGGCATGGGCGCGCAGCCCGGTGAGCGCGGCGCCCCGGTCGGGACGCGGGCGGCGTGCCCGGGGGAGGTGGGGGGCCTCGGGGACAGCGGTCGGGGGCACGTCTGCGGCTCCTGCGGGACGGGGTGCGGGGGTGCGGGGGGAACCCTCCCCTGGCACCCGCCCCCTGTCGCGCGACGTTCCGTCAACTGCCCCGCATGAATCACCCGTACGAGCGACAGCCCGCCCCCGGGAAGGGACGGGCTGTCGCAGGTGGGCGCGCGGGCGAGCTCAGATGCCGGCCGCCGCCGCGAGGTCCTTCTTGAGCGCGTCGAGCCGCGCGGCCGCCGCCGTACGGGCCTCGGGCAGCGCCTCCCGGTCCGCGACGGGCACGACGACCTCCAGGTAGCACTTGAGCTTGGGCTCGGTGCCGGACGGGCGGACGATGACGCGCGCGCCGTCCATCGTGTAACGCAGGCCGTCCGTCGGCGGCAGACCGCCGGCGCCCGCCGACAGGTCCTGCGCCGCGACCACCGCGAGGCCCGCGAGCCGCGCCGGGGGCCGCTCGCGCAGCCGCCGCATGGCGTCCGCGATCACCGTCAGGTCCTCGACCCGCACGCTGAGCTGGTCCGTCGCGTGCAGCCCGTGCGCGAGCGCCAGGTCGTCGAGCGCGTCCAGGAGCGTACGGCCCTGCTCCTTCAGCTCGCTCGCCAGCTCGGCCACGAGCAGCGCGGCCGTGATGCCGTCCTTGTCGCGCACGCCCTCGGGGTCGACGCAGTAGCCGAGCGCCTCCTCGTAGCCGTAGCGCAGGCCCTCGACGCGGGCGATCCACTTGAACCCGGTCAGCGTCTCCTCGTACGGCAACGACGCCGCCTCGGCGATCCGGCCGAGCAGCGACGACGAGACGATGGACTCCGCGAGGACGCCCGTGACGCCGCGCCGCACGAGGTGCGCGGCGAGCAGCGCGCCCACCTCGTCGCCGCGCAGCATCCGCCAGCCGCCGCCGGGCCCCGCGACCGCGACGGCGCAGCGGTCGGCGTCCGGGTCGTTGGCGATGATCAGGTCGGGGGCCTCGGCCAGCGCGCCGGCCGTGGCGAACGACAGGTCCATCGCGCCCGGCTCCTCCGGGTTCGGGAACGCGACCGTCGGGAAGTCCGGGTCCGGCTCCGCCTGCTCGGCCACGAGCACCGGCGCGGGGAAGCCCGCGCGGGCGAACGCGGCGAGCAGCGTCTCCTTGCCGACGCCGTGCATCGCCGTGTAGACGGCGCGCGCGGTGCGCGGCGAACCGGCGGCGAGCACCGCGTCCGTACGCGCGAGGTAGGCGTCGAGGACCTCGTCGCCGAGGACCTGCCAGCCGCTCTCGGGGCGCGGCACGTCGTGCAGCGAGGCCACCGCCGCGATCTCGGCGGCGATCTCCGCGTCGGCGGGCGGCACGATCTGCGAACCGTCGCCCAGGTACACCTTGTAGCCGTTGTCCCGGGGCGGGTTGTGCGAGGCGGTGACCTCCACGCCCGCGACCGCGCCCAGATGCCGGATGGCGAACGCGAGGACCGGCGTCGGCAGCGGGCGCGGCAGCAGCGCGGCGCGCAGCCCCGCCCCCACCATGACGGCGGCCGTGTCGCGCGCGAACTCCGCCGACTTGTGACGCGCGTCGTAGCCGATCACCACGACGCCGTCCGTCTGCCCCTTGGCCTTCAGATACGCGGCCAGGCCGGCGGCGGCCCGGATCACCACCGCGCGGTTCATCCGCATCGGGCCCGCGCCCAGCTCCCCGCGCAGCCCCGCCGTACCGAACTGCAGCGTGCCCGAGAACCGCTCGGTGAGCGCCGCGAGATCGCCGGACCCGATGAGCGCCGAGAGTTCCGCGCGGGTCTCCGGGTCGGGGTCCTCGGCCAGCCAGGCCCTGGCGAGATCGTGGGTCGCGGTGCCTTCTACGGTCACGGTTCGCATTCCTTCAGACGGACGTACGGGTACGAGTACGGGTACGGGGGCCCCGGGGCTCAGAGCTTGGCGAGGACCTGCGTGAGCAGTTCACCCATGCGGGCGGCGGAGTCGCGGCCGGCCTGGAGGACCTCCTCGTGGTTGAGGGGTTCGCCGGACAGGCCCGCGGCCAGGTTCGTCACCAGCGAGATGCCGAGCACCTCCGCGCCCGCCTCCCGGGCCGCGATGGCCTCGAGGACGGTGGACATGCCGACGAGGTCCGCGCCGAGGATGCCGGCCATGCGGACCTCGGCCGGGGTCTCGTAGTGCGGGCCGGGGAACTGGGCGTAGACGCCCTCCTCAAGGGAGGGGTCGATCTCCTGGCACAGGGCGCGCAGGCGCGGCGAGTACAGGTCCGTGAGGTCCACGAAGTTCGCGCCGACGATGGGGGAGGTGGCGGTCAGGTTGATGTGGTCCGAGATGAGGACCGGCTGGCCCGGGCGCATGCCTTCGCGCAGGCCGCCGCAGCCGTTCGTCAGCACGATCGTCTTGCAGCCCGCGGCGGCGGCGGTGCGGACGCCGTGGGCGACGGAGGCGACGCCGCGGCCCTCGTAGTAGTGCGTACGGCCCAGGAAGACCAGGGCGCGCTTCTCGCCGACCTGGTACGAGCGCACCTTGCCGCCGTGGCCGGCGACCGCGGCGCCGGTGAAGCCCGGCAGCTCGGTGAAGGGGAACTCGGCGGCGGGCGCGCCCAGCGCCTCGGCGGCGGGGGCCCAGCCGGAGCCCATCACCAGGGCGACGTCGTGGGTCTCGGCGCCGGTCAGCTCGCGCAGGCGGGCGGCGGCGTCGGTGGCGACGGCGTAGGGGTCGCCCTGCAGGTGGTCCGGGGTAACTGATGCGTTCACGCGGTTGAGGGTAGCGGGTGATTGCCTACGCGCGTAGATGACGGGCCCCACGGGTTTGGCTCCGCGGACTTGTATCTTCTGCCCAAAGGCGGGGCTGGCCTGGGGTTTTTCCACCCGGGGTGGGGGCGCGACGGTCGTCCACCTTTCGCCGGGTGGCCGGCTGGTCGCGCAGTTCCCCGCGCCCCTAGGAGGGGCGACTGCGTCGCCACCTCCTCCCCTGGGGAGCCGGGGCGAAGCCCCGCTCCTCAGGGGCGCGGGGAACTGCGCGAGAAGCCCCACCGGCCGCAAGATGGCCGACTACCCAGGGGCGCGGGGAACTGCGCGAACGGTTGCTACAGCGGGCCCGAGCCGAGAAACTTCCCCGGGGCCGGAGGCTTCAGCAAGGGCGTTTGCGGAGTTCTGTCACGTAGTCGTGGGGCGCCCCCGCGGACTCCGCCGCATCGGCGATCTCCCCGAGGTAACGGGCCGACGGCAGCCCCCCTTCGTACCCGTTCAGCACGTAGACCCAGGCCGCCTCACCCCCGTCCAACGTATCCACCCGCACCCGCATCCGCCGGTAGATGTCGAGCCCGACACCCTCCCAGCGGTCCATGGACTCCTCGTCCATCGGCGCGATGTCGTACAGCGCGACGAAGACCTGGGAACGCGGCGCCTCCACGATCGTGGCGAGCGCGCCTTCCCAGCCCATGTGCTCGCCCCCGAACGTCAGCCGCCACCCGTTCAGCCAACCGGTCGCGCGCAGCGGCGAGTGCGGGGCGCGGCGCGTCATGAGCCGCGGGTCGAGATTGCCGGCGTACGCGGCGTAGAGCGACATGGGATCGAGGGTACGTCAGAGGGCTCATCCGTCTCCCGCGTAACGGAATCCCCCCTCCGAACAGGCGAGGCGCGCCCGGCGACCCGGACGGGGGCCCCGGCGCGGTGCGGAGTTGAAGCGTGCGGGACAATGGAGTACGTGACTCGGATCGTGATCATTGGCGGCGGACCTGGCGGATACGAGGCGGCACTGGTGGCCGCGTCGCTCGGCGCGGAGGTGACCGTCGTCGACTGCGACGGCCTGGGCGGTGCGTCGGTGCTCACCGACTGCGTGCCGTCGAAGACCCTGATCGCCACGGCCGAGGTGATGACCACCTTCGACTCCTCCTACGAGGAGCTGGGCATCATCGTCGAGGACGACACGCCGGACCCGGACTCCCCGGCCCGCGTCGTCGGCGTCGACCTCGGCAAGGTCAACCGCCGTGTGAAGCGCCTCGCGCTCGCCCAGTCCCACGACATCACCGCGTCCGTCACCCGCGCGGGCGCGCGCGTGCTGCGCGGCCGGGGCCGGCTCCAGGGCCAGCAGGACCTCGACGGCTCCCGCAAGGTGATCGTCACCGCGGCCGACGGCACCGAGGAGACGCTGACCGCCGACGCCGTGCTGATCGCCACCGGCGGCCACCCCCGCGAGGTCCCCGACGCCCAGCCCGACGGCGAGCGCATCCTCAACTGGACGCAGGTCTACGACCTGGAGGAGCTGCCCGAGGAACTGATCGTGGTCGGTTCCGGTGTCACCGGCGCCGAGTTCGCCGGGGCCTACCAGGCGCTCGGCTCGAAGGTCACCCTCGTCTCGTCCCGCGACCGCGTGCTGCCCGGCGAGGACCCGGACGCCGCCGCGGTCCTTGAGGACGTGTTCCGGCGCCGCGGGATGAACGTCATGGCCCGTTCGCGCGCCGCCTCCGCCAAGCGCGTCGGCGACCGCGTCGAGGTCACGCTCGCCGACGGCCGCGTCATCTCCGGCACGCACTGCCTGATGGCGGTCGGCGCCATCCCCAACAGCGCGGGCCTCGGCCTGGAGGAAGCGGGCGTCAAGCTCAAGGACTCCGGGCACATCTGGACCGACAAGGTCTCCCGTACGACCGCTCCCGGCGTGTACGCGGCCGGAGACGTGACCGGTGTCTTCGCGCTCGCCTCGGTCGCCGCGATGCAGGGCCGTATCGCCATGTACCACTTCCTGGGCGACGCGGTGGCCCCGCTCAACCTCAAGACGGTCTCCTCGAACGTCTTCACCGACCCCGAGATCGCCACCGTCGGCTACTCCCAGGCCGACGTCGACGGCGGCAAGATCGACGCCCGGGTCGTGAAGCTGCCGCTGCTGCGCAACCCGCGCGCGAAGATGCAGGGCATCCGGGACGGCTTCGTCAAGATCTTCTGCCGGCCGGGCACCGGGATCGTGGTCGGCGGTGTGGTCGTCGCGCCGCGCGCCTCGGAACTGATCCACCCCATCTCGATCGCGGTCGACAACAATCTGACGGTCGAGCAGATCGCCAACGCGTTCACCGTGTACCCCTCGCTGTCCGGCTCGATCGCCGAGGTCGCGCGCCAGCTCCACACCCGTAAGACGGCCGAGGAGGGCTGAGCGGGCGGGGCGCGTGCGGCACCCGGACGCGCCTATACCACTTCCGGGGTTCCGCTGCGAACAGAATCGGTAAATCGGCGCATACTGCTGAAAGCAGACGGTCGTTGGGGTTACTGTCAGTTTCGTGTTCGCTGCAGAACGTCGTCAATTGATCCTCGAAATGGTGCGCGCCAACGGAGCCGTGTCGCTCCGTGAGCTCGCCCGCGTCGTCCAGACCTCCGAAGTGACCGTACGGCGGGACGTGCGCGCACTGGAGGCAGAAGGACTCCTCGACCGCCGGCACGGCGGTGCGGTACTGCCGGGCGGGTTCACGCGAGAGTCCGGCTTTCCGCAGAAGTCCCATCTCGCGACCGCGGAGAAGACGGCCATCGCCGATCTCGCCGCGGGGCTCGTCGAAGAGGGCGAGGCCATCGTGGTCGGCGCCGGTACGACCACGCAGGAGCTGGCCCGCCGGCTCGCGCGGGTCCCCGGGCTGACCGTCGTCACGAACTCCCTGCTGGTGGCGCAGGCGCTCGCCCACGCCAACCGCGTCGAGGTCGTGATGACCGGTGGCACCCTGCGCGGGTCCAACTACGCGCTGGTGGGCAGCGGGGCGGAGCAGTCCTTGCAGGGGCTGAGAGTCAGCCGGGCGTTCCTGTCGGGCAGCGGTCTGACCGCCGAGCGCGGGCTCTCCACGTCCAACATGCTCTCCGCCTCCGTCGACCGGGCGCTCGTGCAGGCCGCCGCGGAGGTCGTCGTGCTCGCGGACCACTCCAAGCTCGGGACGGACACGATGTTCCAGACCGTGCCGACGGATGTGATCACGCGGCTCGTCACGGACGAACCGCCCGCGCATGACGATCGTGCGGCTACGGAATTGCAGGCGCTGGCCGATCAAGGGGTGCAGATCGCTGTCGCGGGGGCGGGGGCCTCCGGCGGGGGTGCGGAATCCGGGGGGGCGGCGCGGCAGCAGCGGCGGGATGTGCCGCTTCCTGGGCAGCGGCGGGTTGCGCCTGGGGGGCATCCGTTGCGCAGTGCGGCTTCGCTGGACGCGGGGCCGGATCGAACCCCCCGAGTAGCCGACCTCCGCCGCCGCTGATCTTTGCCGGAACTGGCCTCGCCGCCAACTTCCAGCCCCTCCGGCGCTTGAGGAGCGGGGCCTGGGGCAGCGCCCCAGAGTGCCGGGTGCGTCGTGGCCGCTCGCGCAGTTCCCCGCGCCCCTTACGGGGCTGCCAGCCCCGGCACTTTTCAGGCGCCCCCGCCTCCGTCGCCTTGGGCAGTCTGCCGCCTGGGGCGGCACGGGTGGGCAAGGCGGCCCCCAGCGCCGGGTGAGTGCACGTTGTGCCTCGGGTGCAGCCCCGGTGGGGCTTCTCGCGCAGTTCCCCGCGCCCCTGGAGGGGCTGGGCTCAGCGCTGGTCAATCAAGCCCCCCGGCGATTGAGGGGTGAGGCCGTGGAGGGTGAGGGTGAGGAGGCGGTCGGCCAGCGCCGGGTCCGAGGGCGTCTCCTCAGCGGCCAGCGCAATCGCATTGGTGAGCTGCAACAGATCCGAGATGGACACGTCCCGCCGAACCGCCCCCGCGTCCTGCGCCCGCGCCAACAACGCCTGCCCCGCCCCCCGCATGGGATCACTGCACCGCGACAACGCCGAACTCGCGTCCTGCGAAGCCGACATGAGCGCCCGGGAAAGCCCCCGGTACTCACCGGCATGCCGAATGATCTCCCGCAGCCACTCCACGAGCGCCGCACACGGCTGAGGCGCGTCCAGCAGGGCCCGCGACCGGTCGAGAAGGTCACCGACGGCCTCCTCGAACACGGCGCTCATCAGCGCGTGCCGGTTCGGGAAGTGCCGGTAGAGCGTGCCGATGCCGACGCCCGCCGCACGGGCCACGTCCTCCAGGGAAGCCCCGGTCCCGTGCTCGGCGAACGCCTTGCGCGCCTGCGCCAGCAGCCGCTCGTAGTTGCGCCGCGCGTCCGCCCGCATGGGACGGGCGCGATCGTGCTCGGTGCCGGTCGTCATCGGGGGCCTCCCTGGGCGTGCGCGGGGCTTCCAAGGATGCCTGATCCCGGCCCGGGGCGAGCCCCAGGCCCGCAGGCAAAGGGCGAGGGCCCGCCGGACCAGCTACGGTCCGACAGGCCCTCCTAGGGCGTGTCCGCAAAGTCCCGTCTGCCCCGCGACGCCTGGCACGCACTCTCGCCGCACCGGGCGTAAGGCCAAGTACATCCAGTACGAGGC
>NZ_JBVKBC010000022.1:0-107670 GCF_055639095.1 Streptomyces sp. NPDC107550 | reverse complement strand
GGAACTGCGCGACCAGCCACCCACCGGGCGAAAGATGACCACGCACCCCAAGGGGCAGCGCCCCGTCAGGGGCGCGGGGAACTGCGCGACCAGCCCGCCACCGGACGGTAGACGGCGAACCACCGGCAAGTCCGCCCACCGCCCCGGCAGGGGGAAGCGTTCACTTGGGGTTCTTGCGGGGGTTGCGCCGCCCCAGTAGGTGTGGACCCGCCCGCCACCGCACCCCACCCCTCACTGGAGGCCCCATGACCCCGCTCCCCCCGACCCGCCGCACCCTCCTGCGTGGCACCCTCGCCGCCTCAGCGGCACTCACACTGCCGGCCGCCCCCGCGTTCGCCCTGTCGGGCCGCCCCCGGGCCGGCTGGGGCGTACAGGCCGGAGACGTCACCGCGCACTCCGGACTCGTATGGGTCCGCTCCGACCGCCCCGCCCGCATGATCGTGGAGACGGCCGCGACCGAATCGTTCCGCAAGCCCACCCGCTGGCACGGCCCCCTCGTCGGCCCCGGCACCGACTTCACCGGGACGACACGGCTGCGCGGGCTGCCCGCCGGGGAGCAGATCCACTACCGCGTCCTGCTCGCCGACCCCGACGACCCGCGCCGCACGAGCGCCCCGGTGACCGGCACGTTCCGTACCGCACCGGCGGGCCGGCGCGAGGGCGTGCGGTTCCTGTGGTCCGGGGACATCGCGGGCCAGGGCTGGGGCATCAACCCGGACCGCGGCGGCTACCGCGTGTACGAGGACATGCGCGCCCTGGACCCGGACTTCTTCCTGTGCAGCGGCGACAACATCTACGCGGACGGCCCGATCCAGCCCAAGGTGACGCTGCCGGACGGCCGCGTGTGGCGCAATGTCACCACGGAGGAGAAGTCGAAGGTCGCGGAGACGCTCGCGGAGTTCCGGGGCGCGTTCCGCTACAACCTGCTTGATGAGAACGTCCGTCGATTCAACGCGCAGGTCCCCACGATCACCCAGTGGGACGACCACGAGGTGCACAACAACTGGTACCCGGGCCAGATCCTCGCCGACGACCGGTACACGGAGAAGAACACCGACGTCCTCGCGGCGCGTTCGCTGCGCGCGTTCAGCGAGTACTTCCCGCTGTCGACGCAGGCGCCCGGCGACAAGGACGGCCGGGTCTACCGGGTGCTGCGGCACGGGCCGCTGCTCGACGTGTTCGTCCTGGACATGCGCACGTACCGCGATCCGAACTCGCCGAACCGGCAGCCCGACGACCGGACCGGGATCCTCGGCGCGGAACAGCTCGCCTGGCTGAAGCGGGAGTTGGCGCGCTCGCGCGCGGTGTGGAAGGTGATCGCCGCCGACATGCCGCTGGGGCTCGTGGTGACCGACGGCGCGACGGACTTCGAGGCGGTCGCGCAGGGCGACCCGGGCGCGCCGCTCGGCCGGGAGTTGCAGATCGCGGAGCTGCTGCGGCACATCAAGCACCGGCGGATCACGGGCACGCTGTGGCTGACGGCGGACGTGCACTACACGTCGGCGCAGCACTACGAGCCGGAGCGGGCCGCGTTCAAGGACTTCGAGCCGTTCTGGGAGTTCGTCTCGGGGCCGCTGGCGGCGGGCGGGTTCCCGGCGGTGAAGCTGGACGGCACGTTCGGCCCCCGGCAGGCGTTCGTGAAGGCGCCGACGCGGGCCAACACGTCCCCGGCGGAGACTCCCCCGTACTTCGGTGAGGTCGAGATCGACGGCGGGAGCGGGGAGTTGACGGTGCGGCTGCGGCAGGAGGGCGGTGACGTGCTGTTCGCGCGTACGCTCCAGCCGGGGCGGGTCGGCCAGTAGGGAGCGGGCCTTCGGGGCGACCGGCGCGAGTTATGCGTTCGCAAAACCGACATAAGCGCTCTTTACCCATCGGTCACAGGGCGTTCTCGATCACGCAACACCGTTCCTTCACAGTGGATGCATGACTCAGAACATGTGCGATGTGAAGCGGACGAAGCACGGCCGCCGGGCCCACCACTGGCGCCGGGACCTGGTCGAACTGGCGGCCCTGTTCACGGCGGTGGCGGTGGCGGACGCGGTGGCGAACATGGTGGGGCACGGGCCCGGCGGTCCGGCCCTGCTCATGGTCTCGGCGGGGGCGCTCGGCGCGACCGCCGGTTTCCACGTGTGGTGGGCGCGGCGCCACGAGCACGCGCCGCCGACGTCCTATACCGGCGCCCGGCCGCCCGCCCCCGCGCGGGGCGAGACCGCGGCCGGGCAGCGGGACTCCGACCGGGCCGGGGCCACGGCCCCGCTCGATCCCGCGGACAGCAACCTGTGGCGGATGCGGACCACCGTGCGCGACGAGCCCGGGTCGCTGGCGGTGCTGTGCACGGCGCTCGCGCGGCTGCGCGTGGACATCCTCAGCCTCCAGACGCACCCGCTGGCCGAGGGCGCGGTCGACGAGTTCCTGCTGCGGGCGCCCCGGGAACTGCCCGCGCAGGACGTGACCCGTACGGTCTCCGCCGCGGGCGGCAGCGGCACCTGGATCGAGCGGGCCGACGCCCACGATCTCGTCGACGCGCCCACCCGCGTCCTCGGGCTCGCCACCCGTACGGCCCTGGACGCGGCGGAACTTCCGCTGGCGCTGCGCCAGTTGCTGGGCCGGTGCACGATCAGGTCGGCGCCCGCCGGTGCCGGAACGGCCACGGACGACGCGGCGCCCGTCGAGGGCGGCTTCGACGGCACGGAGTTGCGGCTGCGCACGCCGGAGGGCGGCGTGATCACAGTGGAGCGGGCCTATCTGCCGTTCACGCCCACGGAGTTCGCGCGGGCCCGCGCCCTCGTCGAGCTGGACACGCGGCTCGGCCCCCGCGTCCCGCGCGGCACCGACGTACTGACGCTGCCCGAGGGCAACGAGATCACCGTCCGGCGCGCCGACGTGTCGGATCTGCCCGCCGCGAAGGAGATGCACGAGCGGTGCTCGCAGCGGACGCTGAACATGCGGTACCACGGCCCGGTCGGGGACGCGGACCGCTATCTGAACCACCTGCTCAGCCCCCGCTTCGGGCGTACGCTCGCCGCGCAGACGGCCTCCGGCCGGGTCGTCGCCCTCGGCCATCTGCTGTGGGACGGCGACGAGACGGAGATCGCGCTGCTCGTGCAGGACGACTGGCAGCGCCGCGGTGTCGGCTCCGAACTCCTCGGCCGGCTGGTCTCGATGGCGGTCGAGGCGGGCTGCGAGAGCGTGTACGCGGTGACGCAGGCGTCCAACACGGGCATGGTCGCGGCGATGCGGGGCCTCGGGCTGCCCCTCGACTACCAGATCGAGGAGGGCACCCTCGTCGTCACGGCCCGTCTGGACGTCACTCCGGTCGCGTCCCGGCCCCCGTACGAGCAGGCCGAGCGGCACTGAGCGGCACGACCGTGGAGCCGGCCGCGGCCGACGCGGCGAGCGCCGTGTCCAGGTCGGCCCACAGGTCCTCGACGTCCTCCAGGCCCACCGACAGACGCAGCAGCCGGTCGCTGACGCCCGCGGCGCGCCGGTCGGCGCCGTCGACGATGCGGTGGCTGATGGACGCCGGGTGCTGGATGAGCGAGTCGACGCTGCCGAGGCTGACCGCCGGGGTGATCAGGCGGACCCCCGCGGTCACGGCGTGCGGGTCGCCCGCGACCTCGAAGGCGACCATCGCACCACCGATACGCGGGTAGTGGACGCGGCTCACGCGCGGGTCGTCGGCGAGCCTGCGGGCGAGTTCGGCGGCCGTCGCCGAGGCGGCCCGCACCCGCACCGGCAGCGTGGACAGGCCGCGCAGCAGCAGATAACCGGCGAGCGGGTGCAGCACCCCGCCGGTGGCGAAGCGGACCTTGCGCAGCTCGCGGGCGAACGCCTCGTCGCACGCCACGATTCCGCCGAGCACATCGCCGTGGCCGCCGAGGTACTTGGTCGCGCTGTGCAGGACGAGCCGGGCGCCGCTCTCCACGGGCCGTTGCAGCACCGGCGTGGCGAACGTGTTGTCGACCAGCAGCGGCACCGAACCGCAGGCGTGGGCGACGGCGCGCAGGTCGAGTTCGGCGAGCGTCGGGTTGGCCGGCGACTCCACCATGACGAGGCCCGTGTCGGCGCGGATCGCGTCGGCGATGCCCGCGGGGTCCACCCAGGTGACCTCCGAGCCGAGCGCGCCCGCCGTCAGCAGATGGTCGCTGCATCCGTACAGCGGGCGGACGGCCACGACATGGCGCAGGCCCGCCGAGAGCCGCACCAGGAGCGTCGCGGTCAGCGCGGCCATGCCACTGGCGAACGCGACGGCCGCGTCCGTCCCCTCCAGGCGGGCGAGCGCGGTCTCGAAGCGGGCGACGGTCGGGTTGCCGAGGCGGCCGTAGACGGGCGGCCCGTCGTCGAGGACGCCGTCGGCGGCGAACGCGTCGATGCGGGCGGCCTCGCCCCGGCTGTCGGCCGAGGGGTACGTGGTGGACAGGTCGATCGGCGGGGCGTGCAGACCGAGGGCGGCGAGATCGTCGCGGCCCGCGTGCACGGCTTCGGTGGCGAGCGCCCGGGGCGGCCGGTGGGCGTCCGGGTACGTCACGTCCTCGTAGGTGTCCATGCGCTTCATGCTGAACAACGGGCGGGGCCGTGACCGCAACTGCCGTGCTACGTTTGCCGGATGACCGATTCCGTCGCACTGGATCCGGTCGATCTGCAGATCCTGCGGCTGCTGCAGAACGACGCGCGCACCACGTACCGGGAGCTGGCCGCCGAGGTGGGGGTGGCGCCGTCCACGTGCCTGGACCGGGTGGGGCGGCTGCGGCGGGCCGGGGTGATCCTCGGGCATGCCTTGCGGGTGGATCCGGCGCGGCTCGGGCGGGGGCTTCAGGCGTTGCTGTCCGTGCAGGTGCGGCCGCATCGGCGGGAGTTGGTGGGGCCGTTCGTGGAGCGGGTGCGGGCGTTGCCGGAGGCGCGGTCGGTGTTTCATCTGACGGGGCCCGACGACTACCTCGTGCATGTCGCCGTGCGGGACATGGGGGATCTTCAGCGGCTTGTGCTGGACGAGTTCACGGCTCGGCGGGAAGTGGCCAGGGTGGAGACGCGGTTGATCTTCCAGCAGTGGGAGTGCGGGCCGCTTTTGCCGCCGGGGTCCGGCTGAACCGGGGTTCACCTCTCGACGTACGTCACTTCCGACTGGGGAGTACACAGGCGGGGGCCGCTTGCAGTGACCGTCTTGCGCAGTTCCCCGCGCCCCTGGGGGGTGGGGGGCTCCGGCCGGTGGGTTTCCTCGGCTTTCGTCGTGGCTGGTCGCGCAGTTCCCCGCGCCCCTGGAGGCGGGGCTTCGCCCCTGCCTCCCCAGATAGAGGTAGCGCACGAAGTGCGCACCGAAGGGGCGCGGGGAACTGCGCGAGAAGCCCCACCCACCCGCAGAAGACAACGCACGGTCGTGCCCCGAAGGGGCGCGGGGAACTGCGCGACCAGCCACCCACCCGGCGAAAGGTGAACGACAACCCCAGGGGGCAGCGCCCCTTCAGGGGCGCGGGGAACTGCGCGGGACGACACACCGGCCCGCAGGTGGCCACGCCCGGACGCCCGTCCCGACCAGATGAGCGCCCCCCAAGCCAGATGGTGACGTAGCCCCCCGCCGCGTACGAAGATGTGCCGCATGTCAGAGACGCCGAACACCCACACCCCGCTCCCCCGCCAGATCGCAGACACGTTCGTCGACGCGTACGTCAGGCTGGACCCCGTGGAGGGCACCTACCTCGGCGTCCGGGACGCCCACAGCCGCCTGCCCGACCTCTCCCCCGCCGGCACCGAGGCCCTCGCCGACCTCGCACGCGACACCCTCGCGCGGCTGGACGCCGCGGAATCCGCGCCCGGCGCGGACAGTGCCGTCGAGCGGCGCTGCGCCCGCCTGCTGCGGGAGCGCCTGACCGCCGAACTCTCCGTGCACGACGCGGAGGAGCAGCTGCGCGCGGTCAGCAACCTCGGCTCGCCCGTCCACAACGTCCGCGAGGTCTTCACCGTCACCCCCACGGACACGGACGCCGACTGGGCGGCCGTCGCCACGCGGCTGCGGGCGGTGCCGGACGCGTTCGCCGGGTACCGCGAGACGCTGGCGCTGGGCCTTGAGCGCAAGGTGTACGCGGCGCCGCGCCCGACCGCGACGGTGATCGAGCAGCTCACGGAGTGGGCGGGCGGCGAGCGCGGCTGGTTCGAGGAGTTCGCGGCGGCCGGCCCCGAGTCGCTGCGCGCGGAGCTGACGGAGGCGGCGCGCGCAGCGGACGCGGCGACGGCCGAACTGCGGGACTGGCTGCGGGACGTGTACGCCCCGGCGATCGAGGGCGCGCCGGACGTCGTGGGCCGCGAGCGGTACGCGCGCTGGTCGCGGTACTACAACGGTACGGACCTCGACCTGGACGAGGCGTACGCGTACGGCTGGAGCGAGTTCCACCGGCTGCTCGGCGAGATGCGCGCCGAGGCGGAGAAGATCCTGCCCGGAGCAAAGACGCCCTGGGTGGCGCTGGCGCACCTGGACGAGCACGGCCGCCACATCGAGGGCGTCGACGAGGTGCGGCAGTGGCTCCAGGACCTCATGGACGAGGCCGTGACCGCGCTGGACGGCACCCACTTCGAACTCGCGGAGCGCGTACGCCGCGTGGAGTCCCGCATCGCGCCCGCGGGCAGCGCGGCGGCCCCGTACTACACGCCGCCGTCGGAGGACTTCTCGCGGCCCGGCCGTACGTGGCTGCCGACGATGGGCCAGACCCGCTTCCCCGTCTACGACCTGGTGTCCACGTGGTACCACGAGGGCGTTCCGGGGCATCACCTCCAGCTCGCGCAGTGGGCGCACGTCGCCGAGGACCTGTCCCGCTACCAGGCGACGCTCGGCATGGTGTCCGCGAACGCGGAGGGCTGGGCGCTGTACGCGGAGCGCCTGATGGACGAACTCGGCTTCCTCACCGACGCGGAGACCCGGCTCGGCTATCTCGACGCGCAGATGATGCGGGCGCTGCGCGTCATCGTGGACATCGGCATGCATCTGGAACTGGAGATCCCGGCGGACTCGCCGTTCCGGCCGGGCGAGCGGTGGACGCCGGCGCTCGCGCAGGAGTTCTTCGGCGCGCACAGCAGCCGCCCCGCGGACTTCGTGGAGAGCGAGCTGACCCGCTATCTGTCGATCCCGGGCCAGGCCATCGGGTACAAGCTGGGCGAACGGGCGTGGCTGCTGGGCCGGGAGGCGGCGCGGGCCGCGCACGGCGACGCGTTCGACGCGAAGGCGTGGCACATGGCGGCGCTGTCGCTCGGCTCGCTGGGCCTCGACGACCTGGTGGCGGAACTCTCCCGCCTCTGACCCGGCGGATCCCGGCGGCCGCCGCCCACGCGCGCGAGGGAGCGCGGGGCGGCGGCCGTCCTCGTACCTGACCACGCGTCCGCGCTCGGTCCGCCGCTACGGAAATTCCGTTGCCGCGGTACGGGCGACCGGCTAGGTTCGCCCCACCGCCCGGCATCGGTGCGGGCGGGTGGTGTCGACGAGGGGGTGTGGAGCACATGCGCAGGAGTGCCCAGGAGTTGAGCGCGCGTACAGACCTCTGCCACCTCCTCACGACGGAGACACCTTGTCCCTCCGCATCACCCCTCTGACCGACCTCTCTCCCGGGCCGCACGGCCCCCGTCTCGTCTGGCTGGCGTCGGACGCCGGATCCGTACCGCTCGGGTCGGCCTTCCTGCGTCTGCCGGACGGCGCGCAGGAGCACCAGGCCGAACTCGACCTGCGGGTGCATCCCGCGGAGCGCCGCAGGGGCGTCGGCTCCCGGCTCCTCGACGCGGCCGTCGACGCCGCTCGGGACGGCGCCCGGCGCCGCGTGCTCGCCCAGGCGGAAGCCGGCTCGCCCGGCGACCTCTTCCTGGCAGCGCACGGCTTCCGCAAGGTCCTGACGCTACGCTTCACGCGTCTGGCGCTGGCCGACGTGGACACCGACGACCTCGCCCGGCTCGTCGCCCGCCCGCACCCCGGCTACCGGCTGGTGTCCTGGCGGGGCGTCGTCCCCGACGACCTCGCCGAGACGTTCGCCGCCTCGCGCCGGGCCATGGACGACATGCCGATGGACGACGCCGACTGCGCCGCCGCGTCCTGGGACGCGGAGCGCGTACGGGCGGCGGCGCGGGCCGTCGAACAGCGCGGTGACCATCTGGACACCGTCGCCGCCGTCGACACCGGCGACGGCTCGATCGCCGGGTTCACCGAACTCGTCGTCCCCGGCGACGGCTTGGGCGACGGCCAGCACTACGGCACCGGCGTCCTCCCCGCACACCGGGGCGCCGGGCTCGGCCGCTGGATGAAGGCCGAGTCGATCCGCCGGGCCCGCGCGGACCACCCGCACCTCACCGGCCTCCTGACCGACACCGCCGAGAGCAACACGCCCATGCGGACGATCAACGACGCACTCGGCTACACCCCTACGCACACCACCCACCAGCGCCAGCTCGACCTGTAGCCGACGCCGGGCGGCCCCGGCCCGGTCAGCAGCCGCAGCTCAGCAGCCGCAGTCGGCCGTCGTGTCGAAGGGGGCCGTGAGGGGGTCGGGGGCCGTGCGGGCGGGGCCCTCCCAGGTCTCGTACGGGAAGCCCTCGCGGACCCAGTACTCGAAGCCGCCGAGCATCTCCTTGACGGGGAAGCCGAGTCGGGCGAAGGCGAGGGCCGCGCGGGTGGCGCCGTTGCAGCCGGGACCCCAGCAGTAGGTGACGACCGGCACGGAACGGTCGAGGAGCCCGTCCGCCTGCTCCGCGACGAGCGCCGTGGGCAGGTGGAGCGCGCCGGGCACGTGCCCCTGGTCCCAGGCGGCGGTGGAGCGCGTGTCGACGAGGACGAACCCGGGGTCGCCGCCGGCCGACAGCGCGGCGGCGACGTCGGACACGTCGGCGTGGAAGGCGAGGCTCGCCGAGAAGTGGGCGACGGCGGCGGCGGGCGGCGCGGGCGGCACCCGCAGCACCGGGTTCTCGACGGGGGTGCCGTGCGGGGCGGCTGCCGGGGGCGCGGTGGGTGAGGCGGTGACGGTCATGGTGGTGGTCCCTCCCAGGGGTCGTCCTGACCGGAAATCTACGGTCGCGGGACGCCCGCCGGAAGGCATGATCCCCGGCACATCCCTTGCCCTGCCGGGGATCGCCCTGCTATCTCTCGGTGATGACCGTCGATTCCACACCCCGCCCCGCGTACGCGCCCGACGCCACCGACTGGCGCATCCTGGAGGTCCTCCAGCGGGACGGCCGCGCCGGGTACGCAGAGCTGGCGCGCGCCGTATCCATGTCGGCGAGCGCCGTCACCGAGCGGGTGCGCCGGATGGAGGAGGCGGGCGTGATCGCCGGGTACACGGCCGTCGTCGTACCGGAGCGGCTGGGCATGCCGATCATGGCGTTCGTCCGGCTGCGCTACCCGAACGGAAACTACAAGCCCTTCCACGATCTCGTCGCCGCGACGCCGGAGATCCTGGAGGCGCACCACGTCACGGGCGACGACTGCTTCGTCATCAAGGTCGCCGCGCGGTCCATGAGCCATCTGGAGGAGGTCTCCGGACGGATCGGTGCGCTCGGGTCGGTGACGACGAGCGTCGTGTACTCCTCGCCGCTGCCGCGCCGCGCCCTCGGCCACTGAGCGACGCCCGTACGCGCGCACGGATGCACGGGTGCCCGCGCTTGAGGGTGCGGGCGCGGGTCAGCCTTCGCCCGTGCCGCGCTGGCGTACGCGGGAGCCGTCGCGGCCCTTGACGACCTCCAGCTGGGCGTGGACGCGACGGCGCAGGTCGCCGACGTGGCTGACGATGCCGACGCTGCGGTCGCGTTCGCGCAGCGAGTCGAGCACGTCGAGGACCTCGTCGAGGGTCTGGTCGTCGAGGCTGCCGAAGCCCTCGTCGATGAAGAGGGTGTCCAGGCGCACCCCGCCCGCCTCGTCGGTGACGACGTCCGCGAGGCCGAGCGCGAGCGCCAGCGACGCGAAGAACGTCTCGCCGCCGGACAGGCTCGCCGTGTCCCGCTCGCGGCCCGTCCACGCGTCGACGACATGCAGTCCGAGCCCCGAACGGCCGCGCCCCGCAGGGGAGTCGGAGTGCACCAGCGTGTAGCGCCCGGCCGACATGCGGCTGAGGCGGGCGGTCGCGGCGGCGGCCACCTGTTCCAGCCGGGCGGCGAGGACGTACGACTCCAGGCGCATCTTGCGTTCGTTGTCGGCGGAGGTGCCGGCGGCGAGCGAGGCGAGCCGCGCGACGCGGTTGTACGTGACGCGCAGCGGGCCGAGGCGGCGGGCCTCGGTGTGGGCGCGCCGGGAGAGCCGGTCGAGGTCGGCGCACCGGCGGGCGGCCGCGTCCCGGGCGGAGGCAGCGGCCCTGGCGCGCGTGTCGGCGGCTTCGGCGGCCGTCTGCGCGGCGGTCACGTCGGCGTCGGGGGCGAGCGCCGCGGCGGCGGTCTCCTGTTCGGCGAGGATCGCGCGGACTGTCGCCTCCTCCGACTGCCGGGCGTCCAGGCGGTGTTGCAGCGCGCGATGCTCGGCGTCGTCGAGGAGCGCGGCCGCCGCGTCCTGCGGCGTGTCGAACCCGGCGCGGAACGCCGCGTCGGCGAGTCGCGCGTCGGCGGCCTTGAGACGGCCCGCCGTCTCCTCTGCGGCCCGGGCCGCGTCGGCGGCGGCCGTCAGCAGCGCGGCCAGCCGCTCCAACTGGTCCGCGCGGGCCTCGACACTGGCGGCCGAACCGCGTGCCTGCGTCAATTCCTGTTCCAGCTCGGCCTGTTGGCGGTCGAGCGCATCACGCCGGGAGGCCCGGGCCGCGCCCCGCGTGGCGGCTTCCTGGCGGAGGGCGAGGCGGCGGTCGTGCTCGGCGGACGCCGCCTCCAGGGCCTCGCGGGCAGCGTGCAGGCCCGAGGCGGCAGCCCGCGCCTGCGCATGCTCCGCGGCCAACTCGCGTGCCGCGTCAGCGAGTTCTTGCGCGGATTCCTCTCCGGCCGCCGCCTTCGCCGCAGCCAGCTCCTCGCGTACGGAGGACAGCGCCTGCTCGGCGTCGAAGCGGCGGGTGTCGGCCGCACGGTAGGCGGCGAGCGCGCTCTCCTCGGCGGCGCGGTCGACGTGCCCCTGCGACTTGCGCATCGGGGCGGGGTGTTCGGTGGCGCCGCAGACCGTGCAGGGGGCGCCGTCGACCAGACCCTCCGCGAGTTCGGCGGCGACGTCGCGCAGCCGCTGCTCCTTCAGGGCGAGCCAGTGCTCGTGCGCCGCCGCCGACTCCTCGCGGGCCCGAAGCACGCGCGCGTCGGCGCTCGCGGCCCGCTCGGTGAGCCGGTCGCGCAGTTCGGCGGCCTCGGCCTGGCGCCGTGCGGGGTCGAGACGGGCGGCGAGCTGTTCGGCGCGGGTCAGGGCGTCCTGCGCGGCGTCGAGCCGGGCCTGGAGTCCGGCGCGCCGCTCGTCCCAGGTGTCGAGCCAGCCCGCCGCCTCGTCGAGGAGGTCGGTGTCGGCGCGCTCCTCGCGCTCCAGTCCCGCGCGCTCCCCGGCCAGTTCCCGCAGCCGCCGCTCCGCGCGACGCGCCGCGTCGAGGCCGCCGAGTTCGAGGGCGACACGCCGGGCGGCCCGCGCCAGCGCCTCCGGCGAGCGGTCGGCATAGGAGCCGGGGCCGTTTTCCGCCGTGAGGGCGCCGTGTTCTGCCGCGAGGGCACCACGAGCTGCCGCGAGGGCGCCTTCGTCACCGGCGCTGGATCCCCTACCGGGGGCGGCTTCCGCGCCGGAGCCGGAGCCGGAGCCCACGATGGGCCCGATCCCCGTACCGGCGTCGTCGCCCCCGCCCACGCCCGCGCTGTCCGCCACCGGCCCGGAAGGCTCCCCCGCGCCGTCCGCCCCCGCCCCCGAAAGCTCCGCCGCGCTGTCCGCCTCCGCACCGAAGAACGCCCCCGCACCCGGGAGCACCCCGTCCGTCTCCGCCTCCGTCCGCAGTTCGGCGCGAGCCCGGCGCTCCTGTGCCAGGGCCTCCCGGTGTTCCGCCTCGGCGGTGTCGCGCAGGGCGAGGGCCGGGGCGACGGTCTCGGCCTTGCGGCCCCTTTCCATGCGGGCGCGCAGTTCCTCGTACTCCCCCTGCCGCGCCGCGAGGGCGTCCGCGCGCCCCCGGGCCTCGGCGTACCGGCGCTGGAGCCGCTCCGTCTCCCGCGTCTCGGCGAGCGCCTGCTGTGCGGCGGTGCGGACGCGCTCGGCGGCGCCGAGCGCGACGTGCGTCTGGGTGTAGCGCTCGCGGGCCGTGGAACGGGCGACGGCCGCCCAGGCGAGGACCGCGTCGGCGAGGCCGGGGTCGCCAGGCGCCGCGTCCACCGGCGGCAGGTCCACGAGGTCGCCGGCCGCCTGCTGCATGCGGTGCGCGTCCGCGAGGAGTTCGGCGTCGCCCGCGGCGACCCGCTTCTCGGCGGCGCGCCGGTCCTCCGCGAGCCGCTGCTCGACGGCCGCGAACCGCCGCGTGTCGAACAGCCGGCCGAGGAGCTTGCCCCGGGCCTCGGCGTCGGCGCGCAGGAACCGCGCGAAGTCGCCCTGCGGCAGCAGTACGACCTGGCAGAACTGTTCCTTGCTCATGCCGAGGAGCTGCGTGATCTCCTCGCCGATCTCCTGGTGGGAGCGGCTGAGGTCCTTCCACCGCCCGTCGGCCGCGTCGTACTCGCGCAGCCAGCTCTGCGCCTTCTCGGTGGTGGTGCCGGTGCCGCGCTTCTTCGGGCGGGCGAACGGCGGCTGCCGGGTCAGTTCCAGGCGGCGGCCCGCGACGGTCAGGTCGAGGACGACCTCGGTGCGCACGCCGGGGTCCGCGTGATCGCTGCGCAGGTTCTGCCCCTGGCCGGAAGCGCTCTGGCGGGCGCCGGGCACGCTCCCGTACAGGGCGTAGCAGACGGCGTCGAGCACGGAGGTCTTGCCGGCGCCGGTCGGGCCGTGCAGCAGGAAGAGGCCGGCGGAGGAGAGCGCGTCGAAGTCGACTTCCTGGGTTCCGCCGAAGGGGCCGAACGCGGTGACGCGGAGCGTGTGCAGTCTCACCGGGCGACCTCGCGCACCACGTCGTCCACGCGGACGGCGTCGAACGCGGCGCGCAGCACCGCCCGCTCGTCCTCGTCGGGTCCCGCGCCCCGGACATGGGTCACGAAGTCCTCCGCGATCTCGTGGTCGTCCCGCCCGGCGAGGCGCTCCGCGTAGCTGGCGTCGGAGGCGTCGTCGTCGGTGCGGCGGGGGTCGAACAGCAGACTGAGGGTGTGCGGGAAGCGGGCGGCGATCCGGGCCATGGGGTCGTCGGGGCGTACGGGGTCGGTGAGGGTGACCTCGGTCCAGGACTCCTCGTGGGCGGTGAGGGCGGGGTCGGCGAGCAGGTC
Source organism: Streptomyces sp. NPDC107550 (assembly GCF_055639095.1). NCBI lineage: Bacteria > Bacillati > Actinomycetota > Actinomycetes > Kitasatosporales > Streptomycetaceae > Streptomyces > Streptomyces sp. NPDC107550. The sequence continues at coordinate 94,371 of NZ_JBVKBC010000022.1, read as the reverse complement.
GTCGAGGTCGCCGCGGAGCCGGGCGAGGGGGCGGGGCACGGGGCAGTCGAGCCGCTCGGCGCTCACCTCGCCGGCCGCGTCGAGGTCGATGAGCCACATGCTCTTGCGGTGGTCGGCCTCGGAGAAGGAGTACGGGAGCGGGGAGCCGGAGTAGCGCACGCGCGGGCTGAGGGTCTGGCAGCCGTGGAGGTGGCCGAGGGCGACGTAGTCGGCGCCGTCGAAGACGCCCGCGGGGACGGCCGCGACCCCGCCCACGGTGATGTCGCGCTCGCTGTCGCTGGGCTCGCCGCCGGTGACGAAGGCGTGCGCGAGGACGACGGAGCGGGTGCCTGTGGGGCGGGCGGCGAGGTCGGCCCGTACGCGGTCCATGGCGGCGGCCAGCACCTGCTCATGGCCCGCCTTAGGCACCCGGAACTCGTCCTTGACCAGCGCGGGTTCGAGGTAGGGCAGCCCGTAGAAGGCGACGTCGCCGTGCGCGTCGGCGAGGACGACGGGTTCGCCGACGCGGGCGGGCTCGGTACGCAGATGGATGCCGGCGCGGCCGATGAGTCCGGCGCCCACGCCGAGGCGGCGGGCGGAGTCGTGGTTGCCGGAGATCATGACCGTGGGCACGCCGAGGTCGGCGAGGCGGTGCAGGGCGTCGTCGTACAGCTCGACGGCGGCGAGCGGTGGCACGGCACGGTCGTACACGTCACCGGCGACGACCACCGCGTCCACGTCCCGCTCGCGCGCGGTGGCGACGAGGTGGGCGATGAACGCGGCCTGGGCGTCGAGCATGTTCACCCGGTGGAACGCGCGTCCCAGGTGCCAGTCCGACGTGTGCAGGATTCTCAAAGTACCGCCCCGACCTGCATGTTCTCCTCAGTTCGCCCCTGGATCCAGCACCCGGCCAGCACCAGCCCCGCCAGCCTCACCACCTACGCTATCGCCAGACAGCACCCTGTCCATCACAGACCTCAGTTTGCCAGGTGCGTCCGGGGTGAGGTGGCCGTAGAGGTCAGCGGCGATCTGGGGCGTCGAATGATCGAACCAGCGGGGAACTTCCGCGAGCGACACCCCGCCGGCGATGGCGCCGTAAGCCCCCGCACGCGGTACTCATTCTTGATCGTGACCTCGCTCACCTGGAGCCAGGAAGGCCGCCAGCCGACGTAAGGGGTCCAGCGGCCGCATCGGACTCTCAGGGCCCGACGGTCGGTCTCCGCCGACCGGGTCCGTCCGACGGCCTCTCCTCGGAGCGGCCCGGGCGGCCTATGTGCTCACACCCGATGCCCGCGGGGTCAAGGACCTCCTCGCCATGCTCGCGGCCCCAGAACGGGACGTCCTGCGCGCCCACCGAAAACAGCTCCGGCACTACCCGGACCGTCGCCATCGTCCTCGCGGGAGGTACGGGTAGCGGCGTCGGCCTTGCGATCCCCAAGCAGCTCGTCAAGGTCGCCGGCAAGTCGATCATCGAGCACACCCTGGAGGCCTTCGAGAAGGCGCCGGACATCGACGACGTCCTGGTCCTGATGACCCCTGCGTACGTCCCCGAGGTGCGGGCGATGGTCGCCAGGAGCGGACTGGCCAAGGTGCGCCGGGTCCTGCCGGGCGGCGCCACCCGCAACCGGACCACCGAACGCGCCCTGGAGGCGCTCGGCGAGATGGCCGGCGACGGGGACGAGGACATCCGCGTGCTGTTCCACGACGCCGTGCGTCCGCTGCTCTCCCAGCGCGTGATCGCCGAGTGCGTGCGGGCCCTGGACAGCTATGAGGCGGTGGACGTCGCCGTCCCGGCTACCGACACCATCGTCGCGACCCGGACGCACGGCGCCGAGGGCGAGTTCATCACGGCCGTTCCGGAGCGCTCGCGGCTGCGCCGGGGCCAGACCCCGCAAGCGTTCAGGCTGCCGACGATCCGCCGCGCCTACCGGCTCGCCGCGAAAGACCCGCTGTTCACCGCGACCGACGACTGCAGCGTCGTGCTGCGCTACCTCCCGGACGTGCCGATCCACGTCGTCCCCGGCGACGAGCACAACATGAAGGTGACCCACCCACTGGACATCTTCCTCGTCGACAAACTCTTCCAGCTCGCCTCCCAGGCCGCGCCGCCACCCCGGGACGAGGCGGTCTACCGCACTGTGCTCGCGGGGAAGGTGATGGTCGTCCTCGGCGCCGGCTACGGCATCGGCGCCGACCTCGCCGACCTCGCCGAGCGGTACGGCGCCACTGTCTTCGCCCACAGCCGGTCCCGCACCGGCGTCCACGTCGAGATGCCCGAACACCTCGACAAGGCGCTGCGGGACGCGTACGAGCAGGCGGGCCGCATCGACTACGTCGTCAACACCGCCGCCACACTGAGCATCGGAAAGCTCGCCGAGACCGACACCGCCAGCATCGAACAGGCGACGCTCGTCAACTATCTCGCGCCGGTGCATCTGGCCCGGCTGGCACGGCCCTATCTCGCCGAGACCAAGGGGCAGTTGCTCCTGTACACCTCCAGCAGCCACACCCGCGGGCCGCGCCCGGTACAGCCTCTACTCCTCGGCCAAGGCCGCGATCGTCAACCTCACCCAGACACTGGCCGAGGGATGGGCCGAGGACGGCATCCGGGTCAACTGCGTCAACCCCGAACGCACCCGCACGCCCATGCGGGCCCGCGCCTTCGGCGACGAACCCGCCGAGACGCTGCTGACGTCCGAGGCCGTCGCACAGTCCTCCCTGGACGTGCTGCTGTCGTCCCAGACCGGCCATGTCATCGACGTCCGCCGCCAGGAGCCGACGCGCAACACGACGGCCTGCGACCTCTACGCATCAGTGCTCACCCACCTGGCCGACGAGGAAGACAGGCACGCGTGACCAGGGCGCCGCGACGGCCGGACAACGACCGGCGGCCGGCCCGTCCCCGCCAGGGCCGGCGCGCGGAACATGGTCATCCTCGGCTCCGACTCACGTTCCGGCGGCAACAAGAGCCTGACCGGCGGCGACACCGGGATCACCGCCCGGTCCGACACCGCGATGCTGCTCCACCTTCCCGGGCACACGCCGCGGCCACCGTCGTCATTGGTTGCTCACCTGGCGAGCCAGATCCCGATTGCCCCGCACAAGAAGATGGATGCCACCACCTGTGTCCGATGGCCGATACTGAAGTCGTACCGCTCTCCGTTCGACTGGGCAGAAATGGCCTTTCGGAGTTCTTTTCGCCGCCCGATTCCTGCCAACAACAGACCAGCGTAGATCGATCCGCATATCGACAAAGTCTCAGCTAGCGTCCAGTGATAGTACGAGGCGACGCCGACAGCAGCGACGGCGCCGACCACTGGCCCCAGGCACGTCGTGATCCTGTACCCCCGCTCGCTGGACAACGAAAGATAGAAGGCTAGGAATGCCCCCAACGTGATCGCATCGATGGCCCACCATACGATGATTGAGAAGTGCGGCGGAGTCGGCATTACGCTGATCGATTCCCTTATATGCGCTTGCTAGGAGAACAGGGATACGAGTGATGAGGCGGCTCCTTGCACCCCCTGTACGACATTCTTGGTGACTCCACCGATCGCGCCGCCAATCTTGTTGACGTTGTCGATCTCTCGTCCGATAGCGCCGCCGACACCTGAAAGGATGCCCGCTAGCGCAAGCCCGCCCAGGGCACTCATGAACTCATCGCTGTTCCAGCCGTACTCCATCACGGTCAGGACTGCTCCGACGCCGGCGGCTCCCCAGGATATGGCGGTTGCGATAGGAACCGCGATGGGAGAAATCGGCGTGAAGGCCAGGAAGACTCCGGCGAGTCCGGCCCAACCGCTGATCTGGTTGGAGAGGTCGATCCAGTCCTTGAGGCTGCCGTCGCCGCCGGACCCGGACCCCGGCTTGTTCACCTTGTCGTTGTCGGGGGTGTCGGCGGGGTTGCGGCCTGCGGCGGCGTCCTGGCGTGCTTGTTCTGCTGCCTTGGCCGCGGCGGCGGCTTGTTCTGCGCGGTATTTGGTCAGGTAGGCGTCGTGTGCTTCGCGTGCGGCGGCATTGGCTGCGGCTGCATCCCGGCCTGCGGCGAGGGCGTCGCGGCGGGCGCGCTCGGCGGCCTGGGCGGCGCTGGATGCGGCGCTGGCGGCCTTGCCGGCGGAGGCGGCTGCTTGGTTGGCGTAGTAGTTGGCCTGCCGGCCGGCGCGACGTGCGGTGGCGGCGGCGGTGTTGGCCTTCTTCGCCGATTCCTTGGCCCGGTTCGCGGATTCTTGGGCGCTGTTGGCGTCTTTGAGGGCGTTCTTGGCGTGTTCCTTGGCCGCTTCGGCCGACTTACTGGCGTGGCGGGCCCACTTGGCGGCCTCGGCCGCGGCGCCGCGGGCTTCGGCGGCGACCTTGGCAGCCAGGGCGGCGTTCTCCTGCGCGGATTCGGCCGCCTTGGCAGCCTGCGCGATGAGGGCACGCACCGCGAGAACGTGGGCTTGGGTGTCCTCATCCAGGAGGTTGGCCTTGTAGCCGACTCGTGCGACGAAGGAGTGGGTCATCCACACCGGCCCGTTCAGGGCGGCCTGGGCCGTGGCCTGGTAGTTGGGGCCGGGGTTCTTGGCCAGGGCCGCCAGGATGGCGACACGATCGTCTTCGGCCTGGGCGGTGGCGTAGCCGGTGATCAGGAAGTCGTACAGGGCTTTGGCGCTGCCGTCGTTGAGCGCGGCGTTGGCCGCCTCGGTGACGGCCTTTCCTGCACCGTTCAGGATTTTGAGGGTGTGGATACGGAAGTCTTCGATCTGGGCTTCGTAGGCGCCGGTGGTCAAGAACGCCGAGACCTTGTTCGGGTCGTTGGTGTCCAGGACTTTCTGGGCGGCCTCGGCGAGGGCGACGCGGCCGGAGTCGGCAAGGGCAACGAGCTTGTCCCGCTCGTCGAGCTGGGCGGCCTTGAGGCGTTCGGTCTTGAGCCAGAGCAGGACATTCGCATCGTCTCCGGCGAGGGCGTCGGTGGCGGCCTGCCCCGTCCAGATCCCTGTGCCCCGCAGCAGGTTGAGCGCGGCCTGGCGACCCAGTGCCGCCTTCTTCGCAGGGTCAGTTTCGTCGTCGGCCTGTTCCAATAGTTTCCGGGTCGCCTCGTCGAGGGCGGCCTGCTGGGTCTGGGCCTCCTGCGCTTTCTTACGGGCCTGAGTGTCCTCGTCCTTGAGGATGGCGGCTTCCTGCTTGGCCTGTTCGGCACTGGCTTGCAGTTCCGAGGCTTCGCTCTCCCGGGCGAGCTTCTCGATGTCCTGAGCCTTCTTGACCGCGTCGGTCGCATTGTCAGCAGCCTCGATCGCGGCATTGGCGTGCTTGGTCGCCAACGCCGCGAAGTCGGCCGCTTCCCCGGCGTGGTCGGCGGCGTCCTCGGCGTAGTCGGCGGCCTTCTCCGCGTGTGCGGCGGCGCTGTTGGCGGCATCCCTCGCCTGGCGGGCCGCAGTGGCGGCCTTACCCGCGAGGGAGTTAGCGCGGGCCGCGGCCCTGGTGGAGACGTCGGCGGCGCGCTGGGCGCGAGCGGCGGCCTCGCGGGCCTTCTTGGCCTGAGCCGCCGATACCCCGGCCTGAGTGGCGGCGTTCGCGGCAGCCGAGGCTGCCGCGGCGGCATCGCGGCCTGCGGCGGCTGCGGCGTTGGAGGACCGGCCGGCTTCGGCGCTCGCGTCGGCGGCATGGTTGGCGGCGGCTGCCGCGGTGCGCGCGCCCTTGGCGGCATCGCGTGCGGCTTCGGCGGCACGACGGGCGTTGGCCGCCTGTCCGGCGTTCGCCGCGGCCGACGTGGCAGCACGGTTGGCCGTTGCCGCAGCCCGGCCCGCGGCAGCGGCAGCGGACGCGGCCGCCGACGCGGCGCGCGCTGCCGTACGCGCCGCCGACACCGCAGCCCCCGATGCCTGGATCGCGGTGCGGGCGGCGGAGGCGGCACCGTTGGCAGCGTCGGAGGCACGGCCGGCGGCGGCACTGGCCTGGGCCGCATCCCCCTTGGCGGCCTTGGTCTCCTGTGCGGCCTTCTGGGCTGCCGCCTTGGCCTTGGCAGCCGCGTCCTTGGCCTGCTGGGAGGCTTCCTTGGCCGCGTCCGTCTCGGCCTTGGCCCGCTTGGACTCCTTCTCGGCCAGGTCGGCGAGTTGGGCGATGGAGAGCATTTCCTCATCGCGCGCGCGGGCAATGTGCTGCCCGGTCTCCAGGAACCAGGACAGGTCAGCAGCCGTGCCCGACAGGGCCCGCTGCGCGGCTTCCTTCAGCCGCGGGCCGGCGGTGGACATCATCTTCAGGATCTCGACCCGGTCGTCCTCCGTGCGGGCCGCGAACTGGCCCTTGTACAGGAAGTCTTCCAGCGCCTTCGCCGAGCTGTCATCCAGCGCCTTCTGCCCGGCGCGCTTCACTCCGGTGCCGCCCGCGTGCATGATCGTCAGAACGGCGACGCAACGGTCCTCATTCAAGGGCGCCTGGAAACCCTTAGTGACGAAGGCGTGCAGGCCGGCCTTGTCGGAGGAGAGTGCCTTCTGCGCGGCGTTGTACACGCCCTTGCCCGCCATCGGCAACATGGTCAGCACGGCGATGCGCTCGTCTTCGGCCCGCAGCGGCATCAGGCGCTCGTCAAGGAAGTCCTTGACGTCCTGATCGGACCCGAGCAGAGCCCGCCCGGCAGCCTCCTTGGTCGCCGAACCACCCGACAAATACGCCTCCAGCGCCCTACCGCGATGAGTGTCCGGCAGTATCGGCCCGTCGTCCTCCTTCCCGGCTGCGTAGGCGCTGCGCGTGGTGATCAGTGAGCCCACCGCGACGGCCGCGGTGCTGGCAAATGCCGCCCGGATAAAGGCCCGCCGATTGAACTGGTTCGTACTCACTGACACCGTCGCCTTCACGATCGACCAATGCCTCACATCGCTAACAGCTTCCACAGGGCGGCACCGCAGGCTCGCACGGATACCGTCTAATGGAAACGTAAGAGCCATCCGCCTTCCCGTAATTCTCGGTGTCAGGCAACCAACTGGGCGATCTGAGACTGCACTTACGGGCAGTCAAACGAGACCAACGCCGGGAACGTAAGTGCGGGATGCCCCGAACGGGTGGGACGAATGTCCCGAACGGAAAGGCCGAAGGTCCCGGCCCGAACTCCGGGTCAACCACTCTGAAGGCAGGTCGACTTCGTCTCCTCCGTATGCAAATGATAAGAAGGTATCCACTTCGCACAGCTCGGCGTGGATAGCCCCCGAGGAGGCTGGTCCGAAAATGAACAGACTTCGAGTTGGTTTAGCGTCAGCGTCGGCCGCGCTAGCGCTACTTGCCTCGGCAGTGCCGGCCGCTGACGCTGATCCCTCGGCGCAGATCGCACCGACACCAGGTGCCACCGCGTCCGCCGCGCCCGAGGCGGAACCCAACACTCCGTCGCCACGCGCCACGCCGTCCACCACCCCCTCGGCACGTAAGACCGCCCCCGCAGCCGCATCGCCGCGCGAGAAGCGGACCAGCACACCCACCCCGTCGACAGAGTCCGCAGCGGTGGAGGACTTCAACTACCCGAACGCCGCCAGGATTCTCGAAGAGAAGGGAATCCTCCTCAAGCGAGGCGACGGGCACATCGCCCTGGCCGAGTGCGGCAGCCAGGACGGACTGCTACAAGTGTGGAAGCGAGCAAAGGACGAGCCGTACTGCTTCCGCTTCACCGGCAACTCCGGCTTCGTGACTCTGGAAATGGAGTCCGTGTACGCGGTGGTGGGCAACAAGTACAAGACCGCGGTCGACATGGAAGTCGACGGTGAAGAGAAGTCCTTCGACATCAAGAAGGACGAGTGGACCCCCGTCGGCGAAACCGCCGACCCCAAGGGCCGGGAGCACCTCCTCGTCGAGATCCGCCACACCAAGTAGCCCCGATGAGGCTCGTTCACCCGGGGGATCGCCGTGAGCACATCCTCGACTGATCCTCACGCCTTCCCCGCTCCGCTCAAGGAAGTGAAGACCCGACATGCCCTCCCCCTCTGTTCGCGCCCGGTGGGCCAGTGCCGCAGGGCTGCTCGCTGGTGCACTCGCCGCCAGCCTGATCACCGCCGCCCCGGCCGGTGCCATGGTCGGCGACAAGGCCACCGACAGCGCGTACAACGCGATGGCCCAGCTGCACATCGGGAACACGGACCGTGCATGTTCCGGGGTTCTGGTGGCCCCGCAGTGGGTGCTGACCGCCAGGAGCTGCTTCTCCGATGGCAAGGGCGAGCCGGCCGCCGGGACACCCAAGCACAAGACCACGGTCACCGTCGGCCGCACCGACCTCACCGCGAGCGGCGGCAGCACCCAGAATGCGACCTGGCTCATACCACGCCCAGACCGGGATCTGGCCCTGGTCAAGCTCGACCATCGCGTCAGGGGAGTGACGCCACTGCGCGTGTCCACCGCTGCGCCCAAGACGGGTGAGCAGATGCGCGCGCTCGGGTTCGGTCGTACCGCCGACACCTGGGTCCCCGACCAGCTCCACCAGGCCACTTTCACCACCGACGGCGTCGCGGTCACGAGTCTGCATCTGAACGGCTCCGACAAGGCCGCCGTCTGCCGGGGAGACGCGGGCGGCCCCCTGCTCCGGCCTACCGGCGACGGCTACGAAGTGACGTCCATCAACTCCACGTCCTGGCAGGGCGGATGCCTGGGCACTGACGAGACGGAGACCCGGACCGGCGCTACCAGCAGCCGCGTCGACGACATCGCCGACTGGGTACTGCAGGGCACCGCTGTGCCGGGAGACATGACGGGGGACGGGAAACCGGACTTGCTGGCCATCGACGACAAGGGCCAGCTCTGGCTGTACCCGGACAGGGAAACGGCAAGCTCGGCACCCGCAAGCTCATTGGTACCCGAGGCTGGGGCGACGCGTCCATCGCGCACCGCGGCGACCTCACCGGCAACGGACACGAGGACGTCGTCGCCCGCGTCGGCACCGAACTGCGGGTGTACCCGAACAAGGGCGACGGCACTCTCGGCCCCAAGATCGTGATCCGCACCGGCCTGCCCGCCGACGCACAGGTGGTGGCGATGGGCGACATGAACGGCGACCGAGTCCCCGACCTCACCATCCGCCAGGGCGGCACGCTTTACGCCTACGCCGGTGACCCCGTCAAGCGTCCCTTCCTGAAGAACCCGATCCGGGTCGGCACGGGCTGGTCCGCCTACACCGTGTCCGCGCTCAACGACGCCAACGCGGACGGCGTCCCCGACCTCTTGGCCCGCCGCACCAGCAGTGGGCAGTTGTTCTTCTACCCCGGCCGGACCAGCGGCACGTTCGGCACCCGAAGCGTCTTCGGCACCAGCGGTTGGACCACCTCCAACCGTCCCCTGGTCACCTGTGCGGCCGATGCCGCCGGCACCGGCAATCCCAGCCTGTGGGCCACCACCGGCAAGGGCGAACTCCTCTTCTATGCAGGCAAGAAGGAGGCCGACGGCAGGCCGACGAACGGCTCGTCCACCGTCATCGGCTCCGGCGGCTGGCAGTACATCCGCGCCATCAGCTGACGAGCCCGCCCCGGACGCCGCGCCCGGGCACCGCCACCCCGCTCGATGGGCGCGCGCCAAGAGCCGAACAGAAGGGTCAAAAGTCAGGGATTCCAAGGGCTTTGACTGTAAAGACGGGAACATGCGCTCACTGACGTGCAGGGAACTGTGAGGGCGGGCAACTCATCGGGAGCGACCATTGACTGTCGGAAGGACCTCCGGACCCGGCACCTCGGCCGGAGCGGGCGCCTCGTCTCGCACAGCCCGCCACGTCTCACGGCACCGGCTCCTGCGAGCGCTACCGCTGGTGGCAGCCGCTGTATTCATCGCGCTGCATACGTTCGGCTATCCGGCGACCCGGTTCTCCAACGATTCCTATCGCTACGCGCGTGAGGCGTACGAATTCCTCGGAGACTCGCCCAAAGAGGCTCAGAAGAAGGCGGTAGCCGCCTACTGCGCCGACACCGCCAAACTCGTACACCGCAACCGGATGCTGGATCAGATGAAGTTCCGCGACCCCGGTCGCCATGCGGAATACCGGCGCGCCTGTGAAACCAAGTACGCGAACGGGCTCGTCCCCACGGACGCGAAGTACGAGCGCATCTTCCACACGCGTCCCGCCTACCCGCTGATAGCCGCCCCCTTCGTAGCCTTGCTCGGCGCCAAGGCCGGCCTCACCCTGGTAGCCCTTGCCTTCACCACCGCGGCCGGTTGCTTCGTGTTCCTCTTGCTGCGCGCCCTGCGCGCCCCACCTCTGGCCGCCGCCCTCGGCCAAGTCCTCTTCTACGTCACCCCCGTGGCCAAGTGGGGCGGCAGGCCCTTGTCCGAGGGCCCCATGCTGGCTCTGATGACGGCGATGCTCCTCGCCTGCGTCTGGCTGTTGCAGAACCGCCTCATCCACGGCACGCTGCTCTTCTCCGCGGCCTTCGCCCTGGGACTCGGTGTCAAGTACTCCAGCTTCCTGATCGCCGCACCGGCCCTCGCCCTCGCCGCCTGTACAGCCTTGATCTTCATCAAGTGCGCTCGGACCCTCGGCACCTGGCTGCTCGCTGGGCTGTCGGTGACAGCCACCATCGTCGCGCTCATCCTCAGCAGAGTGTTCAGCCTGCCCGGCCTGACCGACTCGTTGCAGGACACCTTCACCCTGCACTGGACCTACCCCGCGGTCAGCGATCCCTGGCGTTCGCTGCTCGATTTGAACATCAACTACTGGTGGCAGTGGCTCCAGCAGGAAGCTCTCGCCCCGCTGTTGCTGACCCTGGTCGCCTTCGGCGCGTGGGGTCTGTGGACACGCTCGGTCCCCCTTGCGCTGTGTGTGGTGGTCATGGGGCTGACGGGCTTCGCGACCATGGCCGCGCACCCGCTCGCGATCGAGGAAGACCGGTTGTATGTCCAGATATGGCTCATAGTGGTGATCGGTCTGCCCCTGGCGCTTGAACACCTCTGGCGACGAGGAGCAACACCAAGGGCTGTCCCGTAAGTGATCTTCGAGGCGCTGTGGATGCGTAAGCGCCGTCGATGACGACCTGACACTTCCAGCCGTGCCAGCGGCGCTACGCGGCGGCCAGGCGGGGGGTGGGCGGGAGGGTCTCGCGGAAGCGGGTGATCACCGGGGCGAGCGCGAGCCCCGTCTCCTCGGCGAGCGTGACGCTCCCGTCACCGCCCACCGCGATGTGCCGGTCGAGGACGAACCAGCCCTGCGCGACATCCGCCCCGAGCGAGGTCAGCACCGGCCGCAACGCGTAATCGACGGCAAGGACATGCGCGGGCGAGCCCCCGGTGGCCAGCGGCAGCACGCTCTTGCCGCGCAGCGCGTACTGCGGCAGCAGATCGAGGAACGTCTTGAGGACTCCGGAGTACGCGGCCTTGTAGACGGGGCTGGCGACGATCAGGGCGTCCGCGCGGGCGACGAGCCCGGTGGCGTCCGCGACGGCGGGGTGGCGGGTGTCGGCGCCGAGGAGCGCGTCGGCGGGCAGGTCGCGCACGTCGACGTGGCGCACGTCGTGCCCATGGGCGGCGATCCCGTCACCGACGTGACGGACGAGGCGTGCGGTACGGGAGGTGCCAGGGGCGGAGGCGCTGCCGGCGAGGGCGAGAACGAGGGCCACGGGTGCGTCCTTTGCGGTGGGCGCCGCGCGCGCTGGGAGCGGGCGGCGGCAGGCTCGCGCCCGGCACGGGCGGCGGGCGGGACGTGCCGTTCGCCGGGTGCCGGTGCGCTGGGGCTGAGGAAGGGTCGGACCGCGCCTGCGGCGCACGAGGACGGGCCCGTACGGGCGTCAGGTGCCGGGCGCGGGAGCACACAGGGCGCACGGGCCGGCGGGGGCTCGCGGCGCGCGGGGGCTCAGCGGGTGCGGGGACAGACGGCGCTGGACACGCGCGCGAGGTCGACGTGACGTCGCCGCGTGAGGTCCTGCCGCTGTGCGTGCATGCCCCGATTCAAGCAGCCTCCCCCGCCCCGCGTCGAGACCCACCCGGGCTTCGGGCGCCGCCCTCTTCCCGCGCCAGGGGGCTCTACCCGTATGCCTCGCCGCCGAGTTCGAGTCCGGCCGTGCCCGCGCTGACGTCGGCGAGCCAGCCGCGGAACCGCTCGATGTCGCTCTCCGGCAGCCCGATCTCGATCGTGACGTCCTCCGCGTACCGCACCTCGCGCACCTCGCGGCCGGTCGAGCGCAGGTCGTTCTCCATCTTGCCGGCGCGGGCGTGGTCGACGGTCACCGTGGCGATCCGGAAGCGGCGGCGGGTGACCGTGCCGAGGGCGTCGACCGCCTCGCCCACGGCACCTCCGTAGGCCCGGATGAGGCCGCCGGCGCCGAGTTTGACGCCTCCGTAGTAGCGGGTGACGACGGCGACGACGTAGCGCATCTCGCGGCGCGTGAGCATCTGGAGCATGGGGACGCCCGCGGTGCCGCCCGGTTCGCCGTCGTCAGACGCCTTCTGGACGGAGGCGTCGGCGCCGATGACGTACGCGTAGCAATTGTGGGTGGCGGTGGGGTGCTGGGCCCGTACGCGCGCGATGAAGTCCTGGGCCTGTGCCTCGGTCGCGGCGGGTGCGAGCGCGCACAGGAACCGGGAGCGGTTGATCTCTGTCTCGTGCACGCCCTCGTGGGCCACCGTGCGGTACTCGTCCTGCATCGGTCCAGCGTATGCGCAGGTGGTGTCGGGCTCGCCCCCGGTCGAGGCACAGGTGACGATGTACTGGATACTCGCTCGTCGTCCCCCGGCACCGACCGACAGGAACAGCGCGCCATGACCGGCACCCAGGCCGAGCCCCCGGCCGCCAGCACGACCCCGCCCTCCCACGGGTGGCGGTCGTGGCTGCTGGAGGGGCTGAGCGAGCAGACGGCCCGTCACCAGGGCCCGCACGGGCATGTGCCCGAGGAGCACAAGGGCCACCGGTGGTGGCGCGTGATGTGTCTGACCGGCGTCGACTACTTCTCGACGCTCGGCTATCAGCCCGGTATCGCGGCGCTCGCCGCCGGGCTGCTCTCGCCGCTGGCGACGCTGGTGCTGATCGCGCTCACGCTGCTGGGCGCGCTGCCGGTGTACCGGCGGGTGGCGAAGGAGTCGCCGCACGGCGAGGGTTCGATCGCCATGCTGGAGCGGCTGCTGCCCTGGTGGGCGGGGAAGCTGTTCGTGCTGGTGCTGCTCGGGTTCGCGGCCACCGACTTCTTGATCACGATGACGTTGTCGGCGGCGGACGCGGCGGCGCACGTCGTGGAGAACCCGTTCGCGCCGGCCGCGCTGTCCGGCGCGAACACGTACATCACGCTGGCGCTGCTCGCGGCGCTCGGCGCGGTCTTCCTGAAGGGGTTCCGGGAGGCGATCCGGGTCGCCGTCGTCCTGGTCGGCGCGTATCTGCTGCTGAACGTGGTGGTCCTGGTGACGGCCGCCGTGCACGTGTTCGACGAGCCGGTGCGGATCGGGAACTGGTGGCACGCCATGACCGCCCAGCACTCGTCACCGTTCGTGATGATCGGCGTGGCGCTGCTCGTCTTCCCGAAGCTGGCGCTCGGCATGTCGGGCTTCGAGACGGGCGTGGCGGTGATGCCGCAGGTGCGGGGCGCGGCCTCGGACACGTACGCGGAGCCGAGGGGCCGCATCCGGGACACGCGCAAGCTCCTGACGACGGCCGCGCTGATCATGAGCGGCTTCCTGCTGCTTTCGAGCCTCGCCACGACGATCCTGATCCCGCAGCGCGAGTTCGAGGCCGGCGGGTCGGCGAACGGGCGCGCGCTGGCGTTCCTCGCGCACACCTATCTCGGCGAGGGCTTCGGCACGGTGTACGACCTGTCGACCATCGCCATCCTGTGGTTCGCCGGGGCGTCGGCGATGGCCGGGCTGCTGAACCTCGTACCGCGCTACCTGCCGCGCTACGGCATGGCGCCGGAGTGGACGCGGGCGGTGCGGCCGCTGGTGCTGGTGTTCATGGCGGCGGCCGTGACGATCACGCTGTGGTTCAACGCGAACGTGGACGACCAGTCGGGCGCGTACGCGACGGGCGTACTGGTGCTGATGCTGTCGGCGTCGTTCGCGTCCACGGTCGCGGTGCACCGGCGCGGGCGCCGGGCGGCGACGGCCGGGTTCGGGGCGATCACGGCGGTGTTCGCGTACACGCTCGTCACCAACGTGGTGGAGCGGCCCGACGGCATCAAGATCGCCCTGATCTTCATCGTGGCGATCCTGGTCTCGTCGTTCGCCTCGCGCGTGCACCGGGCGTTCGAGCTGCGCGCGGGCGCGGTGACGTACGACGATGCCGCGCTGCGGCTGGTCGAGGAGGCGGCGGCGCACGGACCGCTGCGGATCATCGCCAACGAGCCGCAGGAGCACACGACCGCCGAGTACCGCCGCAAGGAGGAGTCCCAGCGCGAGGACACGCCGATCCCCGAGGACGGGCCGGTGCTCTTCCTTGAGGTGTTCGTGCGGGACTCCTCGGACTTCACGGAGGATCTGCTCGTGCACGGGGACGAGAAGCACGGGGTGCGGCGGCTGCGGGTGCGGGGGCCGGGGGTGCCGAACACGGTGGCGGCGGTGCTGATGGATCTGCGTGACCGTACGGGGGAGGTGCCGCATGCGTACTTCACCTGGACGGAGGGGCATCCGGTCAGTCATCTGCTGCGGTTTCTCGTGTTCGGGGACGGGGAGGTGGCGCCGGTCACTCGGGAGGTTCTGCGGCGGGCCGAGGGGGTGCCTGGGCGGCGGCCGCGGGTGCATGTGGGGTGACGGTTCCCTCCGGGGGGGGGCGGGTTCTTGGTGTGCGGCCTGTTGAACTCCCTCGGGCAGTTCTCCTTCCCCCGCGCGGGTGGGTGGCTCTGCCGGGGGGTCCTCGACTCGCGTCGTGGCTGGTCGCGCAGTTCCCCGCGCCCCTGGAGGGGCGACTGCGTCGCACCCTCCCCCCTGGGGGCAGCGGGAGGGGCGACTGCGTCGCCGCCTCCATCGGGGGAAGCAGGGGCGAAGCCCCGCTTCCAGGGGCGCGGGGAACTGCGCGACCGGCCCCCACCGGGCCGCAGGTGACCACGCGCGCGTAGTGCCCCGACAGGGGCGCGGGGAACTGCGCGGCCAGCCACCACCCGCTCGCAGACGCCCACGCACGAGCGTGACCCGCCGCCCGGAGGGAATCCCGGGGCGGTGCCACCCGTTGTGCCGGCAAGAGAGATACCGCATGAGCGAGGGAGCGACGATGTACGGCGACACGGAGACCGTCCGCAGGATCCTGACCGGCAGCGGCGACACCTGGGCGGTGGTGGGCCTGTCGTCCAACAGGTCCCGCGCCGCGTACGGAGTGGCGGAGGTACTGCAACGCTTCGGCAAGCGCATCGTCCCGGTGCACCCGAAGGCGGAGACGGTCCACGGCGAACAGGGCTACCCCTCGCTGGAGGCGATCCCGTTCCCGGTGGACGTGGTCGATGTGTTCGTGAACAGCGACCTCGCGGGCGAGGTCGCCGACCAGGCCGTGGCCGTCGGCGCGAAGGCGGTCTGGTTCCAGCTCGGCGTCGTCGACGAGGCGGCGTCCGCGCGCACGCGCGAGGCGGGCCTGGAGATGGTCATGGACCGCTGCCCCGCCATCGAGATCCCCCGCCTGGGCTGACCAGGGCCGGGGCCGGTCCCCCGCCCGGGGTTACTCGAAGGACGCGAAGTAGGCCGCCGCCATGTCCTCGTCACCGTGCCCGAGTTCGGAGGCGCGGATGAGGCGCGCGGCGCTGGCCTCGGCGACGTCGAGGCGGACGCCGGCGGTGCGGGCCGCGTCCAGGATGAGACGGGCGTCCTTCGCGGCGGTGTCGACGGCGAACTGCGGCGGGGTGAGCCGGTCGTCGAGGACCTTGTCGGCCTTGAGCCGCAGGTAGGGCATGTCGAGGCCGCCGCCCGCGATGGCGTCGAAGAACTGCCGGGGGTCGACGCCGAGCCCCTTGGACAGCGCGAGGACCTCCCCGGCGGCGCTGGTGGCGGCCAGCACCCAGCTGTTGGCGACGAGCTTGAGCCGCGTGGCGCCCGCCTGCGCCGCCTCCTCCCCCGCCCACACCGTGCGGGAGCCGACGGCCTCCAGGACGGGGGCGACGGTGTCGCGGTGGGCGCTCGGCCCGGCGATCAGCACGAGGAGCTGGCCGGCCTCGGCGGGTTCGCGGGTGCCGAGGACGGGCGCGTCGAAGAGGACCAGGCCGTGCGCGGCGGCGAACTCGGCGAGGTCTTTGACGGAGGTCAGCCCGGCGGTCGTCGACTGGAGCCAGGCGGTGCCCGGGCGCAGCCCCTCGGCGGCCTGCCGCATGACGTCCAGGACGGCGGGCCCGTCGTGGAGCATGGTGAGGACGATGTCGGCGCCGGCGACGGCGCGGGCCGGGCTGTCGGCGATCTCGACGCCGTCCGCGGCGAGCGGTTCGGCCTTGGCGCGGCTGCGGTTCCAGGCGCGTACGGGCAGGCCGGCGCGGGCGATGTTGCGGGCCATGGCGGCGCCCATGATGCCGGTGCCGAGGACGGCGACGGTCGGCTTGGCGGTGGAGGTCAAGACGTCACGCTCCTTGTCGGGGTGCGGCGCGCCCGGCGCGGGCCGGCGGGCCGCCGGTCGGCGTTCCACCGGCGATCTTGCCACTCCGCCGCCGGACGGGCCGTCAGGCGGTGCCGAGGCCGTCGAGGACGACCGCGCCCGGCAGTTCGGCGAGGGCCTTGCCGTGGTCGAAGGAGCCGATGGGTGCGCGCATGGCGGCACGCTGACGGCCGCCCGCAGCACGGGCGGTGGGCGTCTCAGCGTACGAACGGCACGGACACGGCCATCACGAGGGCGCAGGGGACGGGCCCGTCGTTGCGGTACTCGTGGGCGGTGTCGGCCTCGAAGGTGACGCTGGCTCCGGCGGGGACCTCGTGGGCGGTGCCGTCGACGACGAGGGTGAGGGTGCCGTCGAGGACGTGCAGGAGTTCGACGGTGCCCTGCGGGTGGGCGTCGGATGCGTGGCCCTCGCCGGGCTGGAGCAGCCAGTCCCACATCTCCAGCGGGCCGGGCGCCTCGGTGCCGGCGAGGAGGCGGTGGTAGCTGCCGGCGTCGGTGGACCACAGGCGTACGGCCTGGTCGGCGGGGACGATGCGGACCTTGGGGCCCTGCTCGTAGTCGAGGAGGGTCGTGATGCTGACGCCGAGGGCGTCGCCGATCTTCACGACGGTGCCGATGCTGGGGTTGGTGCGGGCCTGCTCGATCTGGATGAGCATGCCGCGGCTGACGCCGGCCCGGGCGGCGAGCGTGTCGAGCGTGAAGCCGCGCTCGGTACGCCAGTGCTTGACGTTGCGCGCGAGCGACTGGGTCAGGAGATCGAGGTCCGGCACATTCCGTCCAATATTTTGGATGACAGCATTCACTTCACTGAACTACGGTGTGGTGCACCCCACCGTCCACCGCACTGTACTGCGAGGCCCCGCATGACAGCACTGTTCGCCCTCGCCACGAGTCTGCTGTGGGGGCTCGCCGACTTCGGCGGCGGTCTGCTGACCCGGCGGACGCCCGCGCTCACCGTCGTCGTGGTCTCCCAGTCCCTCGCGGCGCTCGTGCTGGGCGCGATCGTGGTGGCGACGGGCGGCTGGAGCGAGGCCGGGCCGCGGCTGTGGTACGCGGTGGCGGCCGGTCTGGTCGGCCCGGTCGCCATGCTGGCGTTCTACAAGGCGCTGGCGCTCGGCCCGATGGGCGTGGTCTCGCCGCTCGGCTCGCTCGGGGTGGTCGTCCCCGTCGGCGTCGGGCTCGTGCTCGGGGAGCGCCCCGGGTGGCTGCAGGGCGTGGGCGTCGCGGTGGCGGTGGCGGGCGTCGTCCTCGCGGGCGGGCCGCAGTTGCGGGGTGCTCCGGTGCAGCGGCGGGCGGTGCTGCTGACGCTGCTGGCCGCGTTCGGGTTCGGCGCGGTGATGACGCTGATCGCGTCGGCGTCGACCACGCTGACGGGCCTGTTCCTCGCGCTGTTCGTGCAGCGCGTGACGAACGTGGCGGCGGGCGGCGCGGCCCTGTACGTCTCCGCGCGGCGCGGCGGCGCGGTCCTGCCCGAGAGCGGCGGCCTGGACGCGATCCGGGCGGCGCTGCCCGCGCTGGCGTTCGTGGGTCTCGCGGACGTCGCCGCCAACGGTACGTACGCGGTGGCCGCGCAGCACGGCCCGGTGACCGTCGCGGCCGTCCTCGCCTCGCTGTACCCGGTGGTCACGGCCCTGGCCGCGCGCGGCGTCCTCCATGAGCGGTTGCGCGGCATCCAGGCGGCGGGCGCGGGCCTCGCCCTGGTCGGCACGGTCCTGCTGGCCTCGGGCTGACCGCCCGCACGCCCCGAAGCCTGACCCTCCCGTACGCCCCGGCCTCGGGCCGCCCCTCCCGTACCTCTTGTACGTAACCGCCCGCACCGCCCCTCCCCCGGCTCGCCGCGTCCCGGGCACCGGCGTCCGGCCGTCGCACGTGCGGCTTCGGAACGGGGCCGGTCTCAGATCGCGTACCGGCGCAGCGCGGGTACCGCGAGGGCGAGGCCCAGCATCGCCGTGATCACCAGCAGGCCCCCGCCGGCGACCGCCGTCCGCGCGCCGAACGCCGACCCCGCGGTGCCGTGCAGGACGTCCGCGAGGCGGGGGCCGCCCGCGACGACGACCGTGAAGACGCCCTGCATCCGGCCCCGCATCTCGTCGGTGGCCGCCGACAGCAGGATCGCCCCGCGGAACACCATGGAGACCATGTCCGCGACCCCGGCGAGGGCGAGGAAGACGACGGCGAGCCACAGGTTGCCGCTCAGCCCGAACCCGGTGATCGCCGCGCCCCACGCCACGACCGCGCCGATGACCATCCACCCGTGCCGCCGCGCCCGCGAGAACGTACCGGAGAACAGCCCGCCCGCGACCGCGCCCACCGGGATCGCCGCGAACAGCAGGCCGAGGGCGAGCCCTTCGCCCCACGGCGCGTACGTCTCGGCGGCGAGCTGCGGGAACAGGGCGCGGGGCATGCCGAGGACCATGGCGATGATGTCGGCGAGGAAGGACAGCAGCAGCACCTTGTGCGCGGCGATGTAGCGGAAACCGGCGGCTATCTCGCGCACTCCGGCCCGGCGTTTGAGGGCCTCGCCTAGCGGCGGCAGGGCGGGGAGCCGGTGGACGGCCCAGACGGTGACGCACAGGGCGAGCGCGTCGATGAGGTACAGCTCGGGCAGGCCGATGACGGGGATGAGGACGCCCGCGAGCAGCGGTCCGACGACCTGCCCGGTCTGCATGACGGTCGAGCCGAGGGCGTTGGCGGCGGCCAGTTGGCCCTCGGGCACGAGCCGGGCGATGGAGGCGTTGCGGGCCGGGGCGTTGAGCCCCCAGAACGCCTGCTGCACGGCGAGCAGCACCATGAGCACGACCACCGAGCCGAGCCCGCCGACGGCCTGGAGCCAGAACAGGACCGAGGTCACGGCGATGCCGGTGTTGGTGATGAGCAGGAGCTTGCGGCGGTCCATGGTGTCGGCGACGGCCCCGCCCCACAGCGCGAACACGACGAGCGGAAGGAGTCCGGCGAGGCTCGCCGCGCCGACCCAGGCCGAGGAGTGCGTGAGGTCGTAGATCTGCTTGGGCACGGCGACGGCGGTGAGCTGGCTGCCGACCGCGGTGACGATGGTCGACGACCACAGGCGGCGGTAGGCGGGCACGCGCAGCGGCCGGGTGTCCATGGCGAAGCGGCGCCAGCCACGCCGGCCGGCCCGCCCCTCGTCACGGTCCGGAGCGGCGGGCTCGGGCTGGGGCGCGGGCGAAGGTCCGGGCTCGGGCTCCGTGGAGGGTTCCGCGCCGGTGCTGCTCTTGCTGGTGTCCACTGTCGTCTGTCGTCCTGGTCCGCTGGCCTGTTCGGTTCCGCCCCGGGCCGGCCCGTACGTGACTGACTGGCCGCTACATCTATCGGTGCGCGGTTCACTATCGCAGGACCACCGGACCGGGCGGAACGGGCGTCTCACTCCCCGGCGACCTCACTCCCCAGCCACCAGCAGCACCCCCATCGTGAGCATCGTCGCGGCGACCAGCCCGTCGAGCACCCGCCAGGCCGCGGGCCGCGCCAGGAACCGGCCGAGCAGCCGCGCCCCGAAGCCGAGCGCGACGAACCAGCAGAGGCTGGCCAGGACCGCCCCGAGCCCGAACGTCCAGCGCAGCGCCCCCTGCCCGGCCGCGACCGACCCGAGCAGGAACACGGTGTCGAGATAGACGTGCGGGTTGAGCCAGGTCATCGCCAGACAGGTCAGCACCGCCCGCCGCCGCGACCCGGCCCCCTCCCCCGCCGCCTCCAGCGCCCCCGCCGGGCGCAGGACGCGCCGCGCCGCGAGCAGCCCGTACGTGATGAGGCACGCGCCGCCGATCCAGCCGACGGCCGTCAGCGCCCCCGGCCAGGCGACGACGACGGCCCCGACGCCGCCGACCCCGAGGGCGATGAGCACGGCGTCGGACAGGGCGCAGATGCCGACCACGGCGAGCACGGCGTCACGGCGGACGCCCTGGCGCAGCACGAAGGCGTTCTGCGCGCCGATGGCGACGATGAGCGAGAGTCCGGTGCCGAAACCGGCCGCGGCGGCGGTGAGCGAGGGTGACATGACCCCGACGCTACGAAGTGGATCACCGCGCGTACAGCTAAAGATTCTTACGTAGCATTAGCCGCCGTGATGATTCCCGAGCTTCCGGTCGATCAAGTGCGCACGCTGCTCGCGGTGGTCGACGCGGGCACGTTCGACGCGGCGGCGGCCGCGCTGCGTCTGACGCCCTCGGCGGTGAGCCAGCGCGTCAAGGCACTGGAGCAGCGCACCGGGCGCGTCCTGCTCGTGCGGTCGAAGCCGGTGCGGCCCACGGAGTCCGGCGCGGTGGTGGTCCGCTACGCCCGGCAGCTCGCCCGTCTGGAGCGGGACGCGCGGGCCGAACTCGGCATGGCCGCCGACGAGGGCCCGGTCGGCGTCTCCGTCGCGGTGAACGCGGACTCGCTGGCGACCTGGTTCCTCGGCGCGCTGACGCGGCTGCCGCCCGGGGGCCCGCCGGTCGCGTTCGACCTGCACCGCGAGGACGAGACGCGTACGGCGGCGCTGCTGCGGGAGGGCCGGGTGATGGCGGCGGTGACCTCGTCGCCGGACGCGGTGGCGGGGTGTTCGGTGCGGCTCCTGGGGCGGATGCGGTATCTGGCCGCGGCGAGCCCGGAGTTCACCGCCCGCCACCTCGACGGGCCGCTCGGCCCCTGTCTGGCGGCGGCGCCGGTGCTGACCTTCGACCGGAGCGACGACCTCCAGGACGCTTTCGTCAGGCGGCTGCGCGGCGGGCGGGGCGGTGCGGGCCCGGTGCGGCACGCGGTGCCCAGTTCGGAGGGGTTCGCGGAGTCGGTCGCGGCGGGCCTGGGCTGGGGCATGGTGCCCGAGGCGCAGGCCGGGCCGCTGCTGCGCGCCGGGCGCCTGACGTTGCTGGCGCCGGACGAACCGATGGACGTGCCGCTGTACTGGCAGCAGTGGAAGCTGGACTCCCCCGCGCTCGCCTCGGTCGCCGGGGCGGTCCTTGCGGCGGCGGCCGGGGCGCTGCGCGGGTGAGCGGGGCGGGTGAGCCGGGCCGGTGAGCGGCGCGGGTGAGCCGGGCGGGTGAGCGGCACGGGCCCGTGCGCCGGGGCTCCTCAGCCGCCGCTCGCGGGGGTCAGCCAGAGCGCCGCCAGCGGGGGCAGCGTCACCGTCAGGGAGGCGGGCTGCCCCTGGTGGGCGACGGCCTCCTCGCGCAACGGCCCCGGGTTGAGGACGCCGCTGCCGCCGTACGTACCGGCGTCGGTGTTGAGGATCTCCGTCCAGGCGCCGGACGCGGTGGCGGGGACGCCGAGGCGGGTGCCGGGGCGGACGACGGGCGAGAAGTTGAAGACGCCCAGGAGGGGGCTGCCGTCGGCGGCGCGGCGCAGGAACGCGAGGACGTTGTCGTCGGCGTCGTCAGCGGCCGTCCACGTGAACCCGGCGGGGTCGGTGTCCCGTTCCCACAGGGCGGGCGTGGAGCGGTAGATCCGGTTCAGGTCGGCGACGAGCCGCCGTACGCCGAGGTGGTCCTCGCGGGCGGGCCACTGGTCGGCCAGCACCTCCCACTGCGGCCCGTGCTCCTCGGACCACTCGGCGCCCTGCGCGAACTCCTGGCCCATGAACAGGAGTTGCTTGCCGGGGTGGGCCCACATGAAGGCCAGGTAGGCGCGGTGGTCGGCCCGCTGCTGCCACCAGTCGCCGGGCATCTTGGAGACGAGCGCCTGCTTGCCGTGGACGACCTCGTCGTGCGAGATGGGCAGCACGTAGTTCTCGCTGTAGGCGTACACCATGGAGAACGTCATCTCGTTGTGGTGGTACTTGCGGTGCACGGGCTCGTGGCTCATGTAGGCGAGCGAGTCGTGCATCCAGCCCATGTTCCACTTCAGGCCGAAGCCGAGCCCGCCCAGGCCGTCCGGGCCCACCTCGTGGGTCGGCCGGGTCACACCGTTCCAGGCCGTGGACTCCTCGGCGATGGTGACGACGCCCGGCACGCGCCGGTAGAGGGTGGCGTTCATCTCCTGGAGGAAGGCGACCGCGTCCAGGTCCTCGCGCCCGCCGAAGCGGTTGGGTGTCCACTGGCCGTCCTCGCGCGAGTAGTCGAGGTAGAGCATGGAGGCGACCGCGTCGACGCGCAGGCCGTCGATGTGGAACTCCTCGCACCAGTACACGGCGTTGGCGACCAGGAAGTTGCGTACCTCGCGGCGGCCGTAGTCGAACTCCAGGGTGCCCCAGTCCGGGTGCGCCGCCCGTCGCGGGTCCCCGTGCTCGTACAGGGGTTGCCCGTCGAACTGGGCGAGCGCCCACTCGTCGCGCGGGAAGTGCGCCGGCACCCAGTCCATCAGCACGCCGATCCCCGCCCGGTGCAGCGCGTCGACCAAGTACTTGAAGTCGTCCGGGGTGCCGAGCCGCGCGGTCGGCGCGTAGAAGCCGGTGACCTGATAGCCCCACGAGCCGCCGAAGGGATGCTCCGCGACCGGCATCAACTCCACATGCGTGAAACCCAGTTCGGAGACATAAGCGGGAAGCTCCTCCGCGAGCCGGCGGTACGTCAGGCCCGGTCGCCAGGAAGCCAGATGGACCTCGTACACGGAGAACGGCGCCTCGTGCACCGGGCGTTCGGTGCGGCGGGCCAGCCACTCCTCGTCCTGCCAGACGTGCCGGCTGACGTGCACGACGGAGGCGGTCGCCGGGGGCTTCTCCGTGTGGCGGGCCATCGGGTCGGCATGCTGGCGGCGCGATCCGTCGGGGCCGAGCAGCTCGTACTTGTACAGCTCGCCCTCCCCGACGCCGGGCACGAACAGCTCCCAGACGCCGGAGGCGCCCAGGGAGCGCATCGGGGTCGCGGTGCCGTCCCAGTAGGTGGAGGCGCTGACCAGGCGGACCCCGCGCGCGTTGGGCGCCCACACCGTGAACCGGGTGCCGGACACGCCCTGGTGCTCCATGACGTGCGCGCCGAGCGCGGTCCACAGCTCCTCGTGGCGGCCCTCGCCGATCAGATGCAGGTCCGTCTCGCCGAGCGCGGGCAGGAAGCGGTACGGGTCGTCCTGCTCGACCGGGGCGCCGGGCGCCTCGGGGTAGGCGACGCGCAGCCGGTAGGGGGTGGCGGGCGGCACGGGCAGCCGGCCGGCGAACAGGCCGTCGCCGGTGTGCGCGAGCTCCCACTCCGCGCCGTCGACCAGCGCCGTCACCGCGACCGCGCCGGGCCGCAGACACCGTACGACCGTGCCGCCGGGCGCCGGATGGGCGCCGAGGACGGCGTGCGGGTCGTGGTGCGTGCCGGAGAGCAGGCGGGCCCGCGTGTCCGCGTCGATGTCCGGGGCGGCTGCGCTCCGGGTGCGCGGGGTGGTGGCCGGGTCGGCACTGACACTCATGAGGGCTCCTCGCCTCGGGGGATCGGGCCTGGGGTCGTCGGACGGGTTCGCTGGGTCACCGGGTCGCGGGGCGGGCGGCGAGCCGGGCCACCGCGCGCAGCGGCACGGTGATCCAGTCGGGCCGGTGGGCCGCCTCGTACAGCACTTCGTAGACGGCGCGGTCGGCCTCGTAGGCGCGCAGCAGGGTCGAGGCGGCGAGCAGGCGGAAGCCGCCGCCCTCGCCGTAGCCCGCGCAGAACGCGGTGCGGCAGCGTTCCGCCCACTCGGGGCGGGTGTTGGGGCCCATGTGGCCCGCGTAGTCGAAGGAGCGGAGCATGCCGACGACGTCGCGCAGCGGCGAGCGGTCGCCGCAGCGTTCGGCCATCGGCTGCGCGGGTTCACCCTCGAAGTCGACGACGTGCCACTGGCCCTGCGCCCACAGCACCTGGCCGAGGTGGTAGTCGCCGTGGATGCGCTGGAGCGGCAGGTCCTCGTCGCCGACGGCCGCCGCCGCGTAGATGTCGCGCAGCACGGCGGTGTGCCGGCGCAGCGCCGGGACGGTGTCGGCGGCGTGCACGAGTCTGCGGGTCATCTCCTCGGCGAGCCGGGCCAGATGGTGGGCGGAGGGGGTGCGGGTGGGGAAGGCGCGGGCGAGCGCGGTGTGCAGTTCGCCGGTGGTGCGGCCGAGGTCGCGGGCCTGTTCGACGAAGCCGCCGCGGGAGGACGCGGAGCGCAGCGCGAGCGTCCAGCCGTCGGTGGCGCCGGATATGAAGGGCTGCACCATGCCGAGCGTCGCCCAGAACGGGACGGTCGTGCAGAACCAGGCGGTCGGCGCGGGCACCCACGGGTAGCCGGAGCGGGCCAGCGCGGTCGGCACCTCCAGGTCCGGGTTGACGCCGCGCTGGAGGCGCCGGAACAGCTTGAGGATGAGGGTGTCGCCGTAGACGATCGAGGTGTTCGACTGTTCGGCGCTGACGACGCGCGGGGCGAGGTCGGCGGGCACGGCGGTGCGGGGGAAGGACTCGAAGCGCAGATGGCCGGTGCTGCCCCCGCGCCGGATCCGGTCCAGGAGGAGGACGGCGACGCGGTGGTCGTGCACGGCGTCGTACACCATGAGGTCGCGTCCGCCGGGGCCGTCCACGCGGCCCATCACGCAGTGCCGCAGCCGGGGCGGCGGGTCGACGGCCGCGCCGAGGACCAGTTGGTAGTGGGCGTCGTCGAGGTCGCCGCTCTCGCGGACGCGCACGACGAGGTGGAAGCAGTCGGGGGCGAGTTCGGTCGCGGCGACGACCACGACGTCCGTGATGCCGTGCCCGGCGCCGGTGTACCAGCGCTGCCCGGGCAGCCAGCGCCGCAGCAGGTCGGTGAGGGAGGAGCCGAGCACCAGCGAGGTCGGGCCGTCGAGTTCGGCCAGGATCGTGTTCATGGCGTCAGGTCCAATCGTGACGAGCGACGCGGGGCGTGAGGCGGCCCGAGGGCAGCAGGCGGAACCAGTAGAAGCCGTGGCCGGCGAGGGTCAGCAGATACGGCAGTTCACCGATGGCGGGGAAGCGCACGTCGCCGATCAGCTCGACGGGGTGGCGGCCGTCGTACTCCTGGAGGTCGAGTTCGGTGGGCTGCGCGAAGCGCGAGAAGTTGTGGACGCACAGCACGAGGTCGTCCTTGTACTCGCGCAGGAACGCGAGCACCGCAGGGTTGGAGGACGGCAGTTCGGTGTAGGTGCCGAGGCCGAACGCGGGGTTCTGCTTACGGATCTCGATCATCCGGCGGGTCCAGTGCAGCAGCGAGGACGGCGACGCCATCGCGGCCTCCACGTTGGTGACCTGGAAGCCGTGGATCGGGTCCATGACCGCGGGGAGGAACAGGCGCCCCGGGTCGGCCGAGGAGAAGCCCGCGTTGCGGTCGGGCGTCCACTGCATCGGCGTACGCACCGCGTCGCGGTCGCCGAGCCAGATGTTGTCGCCCATGCCGATCTCGTCGCCGTAGTACAGGATCGGCGAGCCGGGCAGCGACAGGAGCAGCGCGGTGAACAGCTCGATCTGGTTGCGGTCGTTGTCGAGGAGCGGCGCGAGGCGGCGGCGGATGCCGACGTTGGCGCGCATCCGGGGTTCCTTCGCGTACTCGGCGTACATGAAGGCCCGTTCCTCCTCGCTGACCATCTCCAGGGTCAGCTCGTCGTGGTTGCGCAGGAAGATGCCCCACTGGCACGACGACGGGATCGCGGGCGTCTTGGCGAGGATCTCCGAGACGGGGGTACGGGATTCGCGGCGCACCGCCATGAAGATGCGCGGCATGACCGGGAAGTGGAACGCCATGTGGCACTCGTCGCCGCCGGAGGCGAAGTCACCGAAGTAGTCCACGACGTCCTCGGGCCACTGGTTGGCCTCCGCCAGCAGCACGATGTCCCGGTAGTGCGCGTCCACCTCCTTGCGGACGCGCTTGAGGAACTCGTGCGTGGCGGGCAGGTTCTCGCAGTTCGTGCCGTCCTCGGCGTACAGGTACGGGACCGCGTCGAGCCGGAAGCCGTCGATGCCGAGGTCGAGCCAGAACCGCAGGGCGGCGAGGATCTCCTCCTGCACGACCGGGTTCTCGTAGTTGAGGTCCGGCTGGTGCGAGAAGAAGCGGTGGAAGTAGTACTGCTTGCGGACCGGGTCGAAGGTCCAGTTGGACGCCTCGGTGTCCACGAAGATGATCCGCGCGTCCCGGTACAGCGTGTCGTCGTCCGCCCAGACGTAGTAGTCGCCGTAGGGGCCTTCCGGGTCGCTGCGGGACTGCTGGAACCACTCGTGC
The DNA here is from genome assembly GCF_055639095.1 of Streptomyces sp. NPDC107550. Classification (NCBI taxonomy): domain Bacteria; kingdom Bacillati; phylum Actinomycetota; class Actinomycetes; order Kitasatosporales; family Streptomycetaceae; genus Streptomyces; species Streptomyces sp. NPDC107550. The sequence continues at coordinate 67,826 of NZ_JBVKBC010000022.1, read as the reverse complement.
TGATCGCTCGTGTGGTTCATGACGAAGTCGATGATGACCCGCATGCCGCGCTGGTGCGCCGCGTCCACGAACTCCACGAAGTCCGCGAGATCGCCGAACTCGGGCAGCGCGGCGATGTAGTTGGCCACGTCGTACCCGCCGTCCTGGAGCGGCGACTTGAAGAACGGCGGCAGCCACAGGCAGTCCACGCCGAGCCACTGGAGGTAGTCCAGCTTCGCCGTGATGCCCTTGAGGTCGCCGACCCCGTCCCCGTTGCTGTCGTAGAACGAGCGGACCAGCACTTCGTAGAAGACGGCACGCTTGTACCACTCGGGATCGCGGGGCTTGTTCTCCTTCTCGTCGGAGGATGCGGGCAGCGTGAAGTCATGCGTCGTCATGAGGGTTCTCCCTCGTTCGGTTCCTGCCGTGCCCGGCGGAGCGGTTGTTCCTGGCTCAGCCGAGGGTGAGGATGTGCGCGGGCGTGCGGCCCGGCGTCAGGCACACGTAGTTCGTGGAACTCCAGGCGTAGGTGTCGCCGGTCAGTTCGTCGCGGACGCGGAACGTGGCGTCCGGGGCGAGCCCCAGCGCCTCGCAGTCGAGGCGGACCGTGGCTTCCTGGGTGTGGTGCGGGTCGAGGTTGACGACGACCACCACGGTGTTCGCGCCCCGCCGCTTCGAGTACACGATCACCTCGTCCTTGTCGGCGTGGTGGAAGCGCACCTGTCGCAGCCCCTGGAGTGCGGGGTTGCGCCGGCGGATGGCGTTGAGGGCGGTGAGCAGCGGGGCGATGGTCCGCCCCTCGCGCGCCGCGGACTCCCAGTCGCGGGGCCGCAGTTCGTACTTCTCCGAGTGGAGGTACTCCTCGCTGCCGGGCCGCACGGGGGTGTTCTCGCACAGCTCGTAGCCGCTGTAGACACCCCACGCGGGAGAGAGCGTCGCGGCGAGCACGGCCCGCAGCTCGAACGCGGGTCGCCCGCCGTGCTGGAGGAACTCCGGGAGGATGTCGGGGGTGTTGACGAAGAAGTTGGGCCGCATGGAGGCCGCGGACTCGCCCGCCAGCTCGGTGACGTACTCCGTCAGCTCCTGCTTGGTGTTGCGCCAGGTGAAATACGTGTACGACTGCTGGAAGCCGGCCCGCGCGAGGGAGGCCATCAGGGCGGGGCGGGTGAACGCCTCGGCCAGGAAGACGACATCGGGGTCGGTCGCGTTGATGTCCGCGATCACGCGCTCCCAGAAGGCGACGGGCTTGGTGTGCGGGTTGTCCACGCGGAAGATGCGTACGCCGTGGGCCATCCAGTGCCGCAGCACCCGGGTCGTCTCCGCGATCAGTCCGGGCATGTCCTGGTCGAAGGCGATCGGGTAGATGTCCTGGTACTTCTTCGGCGGGTTCTCCGCGTACGCGATCGAGCCGTCCGGGCGGTGCCGGAACCACTCCGGGTGCTTGTCCACCCACGGGTGGTCCGGGGAGCACTGGAGCGCGAAGTCGAGCGCGATCTCCAGGCCGAGGCCGCGGGCGCGGGCGACGAACGCTTCGAAGTCCGCGAGCGTGCCGAGGTCCGGGTGGACCGCGTCGTGGCCGCCCTCGGGCGAGCCGATCGCCCAGGGCACGCCCACGTCGTGCGGGCCCGCCGTCAGCGCGTTGTCCGGGCCCTTGCGGAACGTGCGGCCGATCGGGTGGATCGGCGGCAGGTACACCACGTCGAAGCCCATCTCCGCGACGGCCGGGAGCCGTTCGGCGGCCGTGGCGAACGTGCCGCTCACCGGGGGCTTGCCGGGCTCGACGACCGCGCCCTCCGAGCGCGGGAAGAACTCGTACCAGGACCCGAACAGCGCCCGCTCCCGCTCCACGAGCAGCGGCATCGGCCGGGACTCGGTGAGCCGTTCCCGTACGGGGGCCGCGGCCAGGGCGGCGCGGACGGCGGGGGCCGTCGCCGCCGCGAGGCGTTCGGCGGGGGCGCGGGAGGCGTCGGCGAGAGCCGCGAGGGCGGTGCGCAGGGTGGCGCGCAGATGCGGGTCGGGGTGGCGGGACAGGGCCCGCTCCAGGTGGAGGGCGCCTTCTTCGAGGGTGATCTCGACGTCCACGCCGGCGCCCACCTTGACGGTGGCGTCGCGCATCCAGGTGGCGACGGGGTCGCACCAGGCGCGCACGCGGTAGGTCCAGCGGCCCGGCGCGGGCGCGCGCACCTCGGCGCTCCAGCGGTCGGTGCCGGGGCCCGTCTCGGTCATGGGCACGGGCCGGATCTCCCGCCCGTCCGGGTCGCCGAGGACGGCCTCGGCGCCGAGCACGGCGTTGCCCTCGACGAGGACGAGCGCGCTGACCGTGAACTCCTCGCCCACGACGGCCTTGGCGGGGCGGCGCCCACCGTCGACGGCGGGGCGCACGTCCTCGACGGGCAGCGGGACTCCGGCGGCGGTGGGGGCCGTCACGCGGCACCACCTCGCGCGCCGGCCGGCCGCGGCCGGGCCCGTTCCGCCGCCTCGGCGGCCTCGCGTCCGCACCGCCTGCCCGTCACCCGGCACAGGTCGGCCACGGCCCGCGCGAAACCGCGGTACGTCTCCGAGTCCGCCGGACGGGCCAGGAAGCGGCGCTCCCACGAGCGGTAGCTCCTGAGGCACCGGTCGACCTCACCGGTGGTGCGCGACGTCTCCATCGCCTCCATCGCCATCGACCTCCGCACCTCCGTCACGTCGGACCCGGGCGGGCCCGTGAGCCGTTCACGGAGGGAAAACGCGCCGTCACCGTGCGGCGCTCTCACCCATGGTGCGGCGTGTCGCGCGATCCGGCCTGTTGAACCGAGCGTGGCCGCCCGGACACGCTCCGGTTGCACGAACGGAGCAGCGCGCACACGCTGGTCAGTGACTCTCAAGCGATCACTGTTCACCTTCCGTGCGCGACGGAGCGTCCCGAGCGACGGAACCGTGGACTCCGCGGTGAGGAGCGAGAACCATGCATCAGGAAACGCCCCGCTACTACCACGTCGCTGTGGAACCGGCCCCCGAACGCGTCGGGCAGGTCCAGCGCATCATGGCGGCGCACCTGCGGTACTGGGGTCTGCAGCGCCTGGCCCCTTCGGCGACCCGCGGTCTCGGGCTACTGCTGGACCAGGCCGTCCAGGGCGTGCCCGACACCCGCGTCGAGGTCGAGGCGTGGTGGACGGGCCAGCACCTGATCAACGCCGTCTCCTACGACGGTCTCGGCGCGGCCCGCGTCCATGAGCTGCCGGCGCTGTGCTCGGAGCAGCTCGCCGCGATGAGCGACGGCTGGGGCAGTTGCACCAAGGACGCGCAGCACATCGTCTGGTTCTCGTTGCGCAGCCGCACCGGCGACCGCGAGCTCCTGGTGCCGAAGCGGCCGACGCCCACGGCGAGCGAGGCGCTCGACGTGCCGCGCACGGTGATCGTGCGGCCCGACACCGACACCGACGCCGTCTCCGTGAGCGCGGGTACCGCCTCGTGACCCAGCGGACCACGAGCAAGGGGGCGCCGCGCGTCCGCGCGGGTCGCCCCTACCCGCTGGGCGCGACGTACGACGGCCACGGCACGAACTTCGCCCTGTTCAGTGCCGTGGCCGAGCGGGTGGACCTGGTGCTCCTGGACCCGGACGGGACCGAGCACACGGTCACCCTGCCGGAGGTGGACGGCACGGTGTGGCACGGGTACGTGCCGGACGTCGCGCCGCCGCAGCAGTACGCGTACCGGGTGCACGGCCCGTGGGAGCCGGCGTCGGGCCACCGCTGCGACCCGAAGAAGCTGCTCCTCGACCCGTACGCGAAGGCCGTGCACGACCGTTCGGGCTCGGCCGGCGCGGACGGCGAGGGGCTGTGCGGAGTGGTCGTCGACCCGGCCTTCGACTGGGGCGACGACACTCCCCCGTGCCGCACGTACGCGGACTCCGTCATCTACGAGACCCATGTACGGGGGCTGACCGCGCGCCACCCGGGGGTGCCCGAGGAGTTGCGCGGCACGTACGCGGGGCTCGCCGAGCCGGCCGTCCTGGAGCATCTGACGGAGCTGAAGGTGACGGCGGTCGAGCTGCTGCCGGTGCACCAGTTCGTGCAGGACGGCTTCCTGCGCGACCGGGGGCTGTCCAACTACTGGGGCTACAACACCATCGGCTTCTTCGCCCCGCACCACGCCTACTCCGCGCACGGCACACTCGGTGAGCAGGTCACGGAGTTCAAGTCGATGGTGAAGGCGCTGCACGCGGCGGGCCTCGAAGTGATCCTGGACGTGGTCTACAACCACACGGCCGAGGGCAACGAGAAGGGGCCGACACTGTCGTTCCGCGGCATCGACAACGCCTCGTACTACCGCCTGTCGGACGACGACTTCAGCCGCTACTACGACACGACGGGCACCGGCAACAGCCTGCTGATGCGGCACCCGAACGTGCTCCAGCTCCTCATGGACTCGCTGCGCTACTGGGTGACCGAGTGCCATGTGGACGGTTTCCGCTTCGACCTGGCGGCGACGCTGGCCCGGCAGTTCCACGAGGTGGACCGGCTGTCGGCGTTCTTCGACCTCATCCAGCAGGACCCGGTGGTCAGCCGCGTCAAGCTGATCGCCGAGCCGTGGGACCTGGGTGACGGCGGCTACCAGGTGGGCAACTTCCCGCCGCAGTGGTCCGAGTGGAACGGCAAGTACCGCGACTGCGTACGGGACATGTGGCGGGCGCAGGGCACGCTCGCGGAGTTCGCGTCCCGGCTGACCGGCTCCGCCGACCTCTACCAGCGCGACCGGCGCCGGCCGAGGGCGAGCGTCAACTTCATCACCGCGCACGACGGGTTCACGCTGCGCGACCTCGTCTCGTACAACGACAAGCACAACGAGGCCAACGGCGAGGGCAACCGGGACGGCGAGAGCTTCAACCGGTCGTGGAACTGCGGTGCCGAGGGCCCCACCGACGACCCGAAGGTGCGCGCGCTGCGCGCCCGGCAGCAGCGCAACCTGCTCACGACCCTGCTGCTGTCGCAGGGCATCCCGATGCTCGGGCACGGCGACGAGCTGGGCCGCACCCAGCAGGGCAACAACAACGCCTACTGCCAGGACAACGAGCTGAGCTGGATCGACTGGGACCTGGACGGCGAGCGGCGGTCCCTGCTGGAGTTCACGCGGGCCCTGGTGGCGCTGCGCGCCGAACATCCGGTGCTGCGCCAGCGCCGGTTCTTCCGCGGCGAGCCCGCGCCCGGCGCCGGCGAGCCGCTGCCGGACGTGGAGTGGCTGCGCCCCGACGCGACGCGCATGGCGGACGGCGACTGGAACGATCCGGACGGGCACGCGCTCGCCGTGTTCCTCAACGGCGACGCCATCAAGGAGCGGGACGCGATGGGTGAGCGCGTCAAGGACGACTCGTTCCTGCTGCTGTTCAACTTCGGCTGGGACCCGGTGGAGTTCCGGCTGCCGGACTCCTCGTACGGGCAGGCGTGGACGACGCGGATCGACACGGCCGAGGAGGATCCGCCGCCGGACGAGTCGGAGCACAAGGCGTCCTCGACGCTCACCCGGGTCCCGCGGTCGCTCCTGGTCCTCACCCGCACGACGGGCTGAGCACCGGACCCCACGCGCTCAGGCGCCCCTGTCCTCTTCCCAGTCGGCCAGCGCGACGAGCTGCTCGGGCGTGATGTCGGCCGGGAGGGGGCGCGGCGCCGGGGTGCGCAACGGCGGCTGCCAGCCCCGCGCTTCGTCCCAGGTGCGTACGGGACGGGCGGGCGCGCCGGCGACGACCGCGTGATCGGGTACCTCGCCGCGGACGACCGCGCCGGCCGCGACGACGACGTTGCGCCCGAGGCGCGCGCCGGGCAGGATCACCGCGCCGGTGCCGATCCAGCAGCCGGGGCCGATGGACACGGGTTCCATGCGGGGCCACTGCTTGCCGATGGGCTCGTGCGGGTCGTCGTAGGAGTGATTGGTCGACGTGATGTAGACGTACGGGCCCATGTAGACGTCGCTGCCGACGGTGACGGTCGTGTCCGCGATGACATGGCTGCCGCGGCCGATGACGACTCCGTCGCCGAAGGTCAGGATCGGGTCGGGGCCGAGGTCGAGGTCGGGCATCAATCCGGCGGTCAGCGTGACCTGTTCGCCGATGATGCAGTGTGCGCCGAGCCGGATCCAGGGCTCGCCGAAGAGGGTGCCCTGCGGGAACGCGAGCTTCGTGCCGGGGCCGATCGCGCCGAAGGGGTGGCCGCCGGGGTGGTCGGCGGTGACCGCGCCGTGGCGCTGCGCCCAGCGCCAGCCCGCCTGTACGGCCCGGTGGGCGAGTCCGCCGCGCTTCGCGGTGCGTCGCGCGCGGGGCGGATACGCGTTCCAGTTCATCGGCACGGCGCCACGTTACTCATCCGTACGGCCGGGCCCCACCTCGGTGACCTGTGATCTTCACCCCACGGGTACGGTTCGCTCAGGCGCGACGCAGACCCGCACACACAGGGAGTACGACGGCATGTCCCACGAGCCCCTCATCGCCGGATTCGGCGGCAAGGAACCGCAGGTGGACCCGGAGGCGTTCACCGCGCCGACCTCGGTCCTCATCGGAGACGTGACGCTCCGCTCGGGGGCGGGGGTCTGGTACGGGGCGGTTCTGCGCGCGGACTGCGGGCCCATCGTGATCGGCGCCGACAGCAATATCCAGGACAACTGCACGGTCCATGTCGATCCCGGGTTCCCGGTGACGGTCGGCGAGCGGGTGTCCGTCGGGCACAACGCCGTGCTGCACGGGTGCACCGTCGAGGACGACTGCCTGGTCGGGATGGGGGCGACCGTGCTCAACGGGGCGGTCATCGGCGCCGGTTCGCTGGTCGCGGCGCAGGCGCTCGTCCCGCAGGGGATGGTCGTGCCGCCGGGGTCGCTCGTCGCGGGGGTCCCGGCGAAGGTCAAGCGGGAACTGACCGAGGAGGAGCGGGCCGGGGTCTCGCTGAACGGGGAGTTCTACGTCGGCCTCGGGCGCGAGCACCGGGCCGTCCACGAGTAGGCGGGGGCCGGGGCCTCGCGCGGGGCGGGGGCCGGGAGGCTCAGGAGTGGGCCGGTTCCGAGTCCGTGGCCTCTTCCGTCTCCCGGGCCATCTTCGCCGCCCGGCGCTTGACGATGAGCATGGAGGCCGCGCCGACCAGGACCGCCGCCGCGAGACCCACGTACGAGAAGCGCTTGAGCCAGTCCTCGGCGACGATGCCGACGTAGTAGACGACGGCGGTCGTGCCGCCGGCCCAGGCGACGCCGCCGAGGAAGTTGGCGGTGAGGAACTTCCAGTACGGCATGTGCAGGACGCCCGCCAGGGGGCCCGCGAAGATCCGCAGCAGGGCGATGAAGCGGCCGAAGAACACGGCCCACATGCCCCACTTCTCGAAGGAGCGCTCGGCGGTGGCGACATGGGCGGGCCCGAAGTGCCTCGGGAACTTGCGGCCCATCTTCTCCAGGAGCCCGCGCCCGCCCTTGCGGCCGATCGCGTAGCCGATGGAGTCGCCGATGACCGCGCCCGCCGTGGCGCAGACGCCGAGCACGACGGGGTTGACGTCGCCGTGCTGGGACGACAGGAGCGCCGCCGAGACGAGGACGATCTCGCCGGGGAGCGGGATGCCGAGGCTCTCCAGACCGATGACGCCGGCCACCAAGGCGTAGATGGCGACCGCCGGAATCGTGTCGAGCCATTCCTGGACGTGCAACGCCGTCGCCTCCCGTGCCGTTCACCCAACGCTGCCGGGCAGCCTACCTGGCGGGGCGCGGACCGGGGACACGCCCTTGGCCCGCTCCGCGTGCACTACGGTGTTGCGGCCAGCTCAACTGTGGGAGAGAACATGCGCGTTCGCGCGACCGCGGCCTTGGCCGCACTGCTTCTGGCCGCCCTGACCGCCTGCTCGGGCGGCGGGGGCGACGACGGCAAGGCCGAGCCGAAGCCCTCGGACGTGAAGAAGACGAAGAAGGTCGACTGCACGGACGACAAGCTGACGCAGGCCGAGTGGATGGCGCACTGCTCCGACGAGTCCGGTGGCGCGAGCGCCGGGCCCGAGGAGGGCGGCGCGGCGAAGGCCGGGAAGGAGCACCGCTGATCCGGTGCCGATCGAGCGACGCCGAGCCCTGCTCGGCGTCGCTTCGTGTTTCAGAGGGGCCGCTCAGCCGTTGGGGCGCAGCGTCCAGACGACGGTCATCTCGCCGGTGACCGCGCCGTCCTCGCGCTGGATGGCGATGCTGACGGGGAACTCGGGGCGCTGTCCGGCGTCCAGTTCGGCGACGACCTCGGCGGCCGGGCGGCCGAGGGTGGCCGTGGCGGTGACCGGGCCCATGGCCAGCTTCTTGTAGGAGATCTCGGCGCTGACGGCCAGCGGCACGGCGCGCGAGAGCTGCTCGCCGAACGCGGCGAGGACGATGGCCCCGCTCGCGGACTCGCCGAGCGTGAACATGGCGCCGGCGTGCGGTCCGCCGACGTGGTTGTGGTAGTCCGCCTGGTCCGGGAGCGCGACGACGGCCTTCTCCGGGGTGGTCTCGACGAAGTCGAGGTTCAGCGTGCGCGCCATCGGCACGGTGGCGGCGAGCATCTCGCCGATGGACATCTGGTCTGCGGTCATGCCCCGCACGTTACCTGCGAGTAGCTTACGGGTCCACACCGTGCCGCCCACTGATCCGCGGGCCGGGTCCCGCCGATTCCCGGGGCGGGCCGCACCTGATCGGCGCGGCCGGTCCGTGCGCCAACCGTTGCACGTCCGGTACAGGCCAGGGACCTTCAGGGCGCCGGGGACCCTCTATCGTTGACGGCCATGTGGCCAGGACAGCAGCCGCCCGGGGGCGAGCAGAACCCGCAGGACCCGAACAACCCCTCCTACCCGAACACTCCGCAGACGCCGGCGCCGAACCCGTACCAGCAGCCGGGTTACCCGTCGCCGCCGGCGCCTCCGCAGGCGCCGCACCAGGCACCGGCACCGCACCAGGCACCGGCACCTCAGCAGGCGCCGAACCCCTATCAGCAGCAGGGGTACCAGCAGCCCAACCCGTACCAGCAGCAGCCCGCGTGGAACGCGCCGACGGCTCCGATGGGGACGACTCCCCCGCCGAAGAAGCCCGGCGGCAACACCAAGATCGTGGCGATCGTCGCCGCGGCGGCCGTCGTGATCGCCGCGGGCGTCACCGGCTTCCTGGTGCTCGGGGGCGACAAGAGCGACGACGCGAAGGGCGGCGGCAAGAAGAAGGCGTCGCCGTCCGCGTCCGCCTCCGCGTCGGCGAGCGCGTCCGCCTCGGGCGCCACCGACGACAACCCGCGTGGTGAGGGCAGCGCGGTCAAGCCGGTCATCGCGGGCTGGCAGCCCGTCGTCAACACCAAGCACAAGACGGTGTTCGACGTGCCGCCCGGCTGGGAGGTCGCGGCGGGCGGCGCCGACCAGATCACCGGCTTCGAGTACGACTACAAGAACAAGAGCGGCAAGAAGGAGCACGGCATGACGACCGTCTCCGCGCCCGCCGCCTACAAGTCGAAGTGGTGCTCGGACGACACCGACCAGGACGGCCGCCAGGAGGACCACTCCCTCGCGGGCGTCGGCACGCGCGGTGAGGACGGCGCGAAGACGGCCGCGCAGGCCGCCGAGAACCGGGTGCCGTGGTGGGTCTACGGCGGCTACACCGAGCCGGACACCAAGTCGATCACCATGGGCAAGGCGAAGTCCTTCACCAACGCCCAGGGCGTCTCCGGCAGCCTCATCAAGGCGTCGTCCTCGCACACCCCGAAGAAGGGCAAGTGCGCGAGCGACGGCAAGGCGGTCGTGTTCGCCTTCCAGAACGGCGCGGGCGACTTCGTCTCCTGGGACCTGTGGTCCGCGAAGGGCGTCAAGGACGAGGTGCCGGACGCCACGATCGACAAGATCCTCAGCTCGGTCCGCTACTACAAGGACCCCACCGAGTCCTGATCCCGGCCCGCCCCGGCCGCCTCGGGCCCGGCCGGGGAAAATCGGTTTGGCAAACGGGCGGCGGGCGGCGATAGTCCCTCAGTGACCTCCGCCGCCGCCTCCCCGCCGTCCGAGCCGCCGCCGTCCAAGCGCTCGCGCCGCCCCGCGTGGGCCGGGCGCAACTACGTACTGCTGGCGGTCTCGGCGTTCATCACCACGCTCGGCGCCCACGGTGCCCTCATCGCGTCGGCGTTCGCCGTCCTGGAGACGGGCGGCGACGGCGGTGACGTAGGACTGGTCGCGGCGGCGCGCACGCTGTTCCTCGTGGTGTTCCTGCTGGTGGGCGGCGCGGTCGCGGACCGGCTCCCCCGGCACCGCGTGATGGTCGCGGCGAACGCGCTGAACTTCCTGTCGCAAGGCGCCTTCGCCCTGCTCGTCCTGCACGGCGACCCCAAGCTCTGGCAGATGATGGCGCTCAGCGCCCTCGGCGGCACCGGCCAGGCGTTCTTCAATCCGGCGGCCGAGGGCATGCTCATGTCGTCGGTGCGGGGCGAGCAGGCCAGCCGCGCGTTCGCCCTGTTCCGGATGGGCATGTCCGGCGCGGCGGTGGGCGGCGCCGCGCTCGGCGGGGCCATGGTCGCCGCGCTCGGGCCCGGCTGGGTGCTCGCGGTGGACGCGGCGGCGTTCGCGGTGGCGGGCGCGCTGCGCGCGTTCCTCGACGTGGGGCACATCGCGCCGCGCGAGGCGGGCGGCGGCCTGCTGTCGGACATGCGCGAGGGCTGGCGTGAGGTCATCGGGCGGCCCTGGCTGTGGACGATCGTCGCGCAGTTCTCCGTGGTCGTCGCGGTGGTCGGCGCCGCCGAGTCGGTGTTCGGGCCGCTCGTGGCGCGCGACGAGCTGGGCGGCGCGGGGCCCTGGGGGCTGGCGCTCGGCGCGTTCGGCGTCGGCACGGTGCTCGGCGGGCTGCTGATGATGCGCTGGAAGCCGGACCGGCTGCTGTTCGCTGCGACCCTGTCGGTGTTCTCGCTGGCGCTGCCCTCGGCGGCGCTCGCCATTCCCGTGCCGCTGCCGGTGCTCGTCGCCGTGATGTTCGTCAGCGGCGTCACCATCGAGATCTTCGGCGTCTCCTGGATCACCGCGCTGCATCAGGAGATCCCGGAGGAGAAGCTGTCCCGGGTCTCCGCCTACGACTGGTTCGGCTCGGTGGCGATGGTGCCGCTGGCGACGGCGCTCGCCGGGCCCGCCGAGTCGGCGTTCGGCCGGACGGCAGCGCTCTGGGGCTGCGCCGGTCTCGTCGTACTGGCGACGGCCGCCGTCCTGTTCGTCCCCGATGTACGCGGGCTGCGCCGCAAGCCGGCCGAGCCGGTCGCGGCGGCGGAGGCGACCGCCCAGGCACAGGCCGCAGCGACGGAGGCCGAGGCGGGCGCGGAGCCGGTGACCGCGCCGAAGAAGCAGGCCGAGGCCCCGGTCGCCCCACGCTGAACCAGGCCCCGCCGAGGCGCCGGTCACCCCACGCTGAACGAGCCCCCGGGCGGCAGCGGTGAGGGCGTCGCCTCCTCCTCCGTGACGGGCGCGGCGTCCCCGGTGAACCGCGCGAGCGCGGGGCCGTGTTCGACGCGGGCCGGGAAGGCGTCGCGGGCGGTGCGCCGGGCCAGCTCGGTCACGTCGTACGGGGTCTGCGACGCGAGCAGTACGGCGTTGCCGAATCGGCGCCCGCGCAGCACGGCGGGCTCCGCGACCAGCGCGACGTGCGCGAACACCGCGCGGAACGTGGCGAGCTGCCCGCGCAGGAAGTCGAAGGGCGCCCCGTCCGCGAGGTTCGCCGCGTAGGTGCCGCCGGGGCGGAGCACGCGGGCGGCGGCCCGGGCGTAGCCGAGGGTCGTCAGATGCGCGGGCACCCGGGAGCCGCCGAACACGTCCGCGACGACGACATCGGCGCTGTCCTCGTCCGCCGCCTCGACGAACGCGCGGGCGTCGGCCCCGTGCACGGCGACGGCCGCTCCCGCGGGCAGCGGCAGATGCTCGGTGACCAGCGCGAGCAGCGCCCGGTCCGCCTCGACGACGGTCTGCCGGGAGCCGGGGCGGGTCGCGGTGACGTACCGGGGCAGGGTGAGGGCGCCGCCGCCGAGGTGCAGCACGTCGAGCGGGGCGCCGGGCTCCGCGGCGGTGTCGAGGACGTGCCCGAGGCGGCGCGCGTACTCGAACTCCAGATGGGTCGGCTCGTCGAGGTCGACGTAGGACTGGGGCGCGCCGTCGACCGTCAGCAGCCAGGCGCGGGGCCGGTCCACGTCGGGCAGCAGCCGGGCGCTGCCGTGATCGACCTCTCGGCTGACGGGTATCGGCTCTGCGCCTGGCTCACTGACGTCCACGCCCCCATTGTGCCGGGCGCCCGGGGCCCGCCCTCACGGGTGGGACCCGGGCGCCGGGCCGCCGGTTCACTCCACCGACGTCACCGTGCCCGCGCCGACGGTCCGGCCGCCCTCGCGGATCGCGAAGCCGAGACCGGGCTCAAGGGGCGTGTCCCGGCCCAGCTCGACCGTCATCGTGACGGTGTCGCCGGGACGGGCGACGGAGGCATCGCCGAGGTCGATGTCCCCGACCACGTCCGCCGTGCGCAGGTAGAACTGCGGCCGGTACCCGGTGGTGACCGGCGTCCTGCGCCCGCCTTCGGCCGCCGACAGGACGTACACCCGCGCGGTGAAGCGGCGGGCGGGCGTGACGCTGCCGGGCTCCGCGACGACATGGCCGCGGCGGACCGCGTCCCGGGGCACCCCGCGCAGCAGCAGCGCCACGTTGTCCCCGGCCTGCGCCTCCTCCATCGGCTTGCCGAAGGTCTCGACGCCGGTGACGACCGTCTCGGCGTCCTCGGCCGGGCCGTGCACCCGGACGCGGTCGCCGACGCGGACGCGCCCGCGCTCGACGGCGCCGGTGACGACGGTGCCGCGGCCGCTGATCGTCAGCACGTTCTCGACGGACAGCAGGAACGGCGCGTCGACGTACCGCTCGGGCATCGGCACATAGGTGTCGACGGCGTCGAGCAGCGCGTCGATCGACGCGGTCCAGCGCGGGTCGCCCTCCAGCGCCTTGAGGCCGGAGACCCGGACGACGGGCACGCTGTCGCCGCCGTAGCCCTGCGCGGTGAGCAGTTCGCGCACCTCCAGTTCGACGAGGTCCGTCAGCTCCTCGTCGCCGGCGTCCGCCTTGTTGAGCGCGACGACGATGTGGTCGACGCCCACCTGGCGGGCGAGCAGTACGTGTTCGGCGGTCTGCGGCATGATCCCGTCGAGCGCGGAGACCACGAGGATCGCGCCGTCGAGCTGGGACGCGCCGGTGACCATGTTCTTCACGAAGTCGGCATGGCCCGGCATGTCGACGTGGGCGTAGTGCCGGGTGTCGGTCTCGTACTCGACGTGCGCGATGTTGATGGTGATGCCGCGCTGCGCCTCCTCGGGCGCCTTGTCGATGCGGTCGAAGGCGACGTACCGGGTGGCGCCCGCGCCCCGGTCCGCGAGGACCTTGGTGATGGCGGCGGTGAGGGTGGTCTTGCCGTGGTCGACGTGGCCCATGGTGCCGATGTTGAGGTGGGGCTTGGTGCGCACGTATGCCGTCTTGGGCATGGCTGGGGTCGTCCCTTTCCGGAACAGAAGAGTGTGGCCTCCTGGATGCGAGGCGGGGACCCCTGAGCCGGACCGACCCTCCCCCTGCGGGGTCCGCCGGAATGTCCGGGGAGGGTCAGCGTCGCGCGCCGTCGACGACGGCGGCGAGCAGGGCGGCAGCCTTCGCGGCGCCCGCGACTGCGGGCGCTGCTGCGAGGAAGGCGTACCGGAACATGGGTCAGATCATGTCCGACCCGGCGTCCCGCGTCGACCGGATTTCCGCCGGTCGTACGGGAGTCGGGCCCCGGCGCCTCGCGGACGGACAGCGAGGAGAGGGCGCCCTGGTGGGGCGGTGACAAAAGCGCGTACGGCGTCGGGGGCGGCGCCGAAGACGGCGGGGAGCCGGTCGAGCAGGGTGCCGGCGGGCGTGCTCGGTGGCGGTGCGGTGACCGTCATGTGACGCTCCGTCGGCTCCGCGGGAACTGTCGGAGAAGTGAGACACAACCTACGGCGATCTTACGGCGCTCTGGGCTAGTCTCCCCGGATGTTCGAATCCGTCCCCGCCCGTCCCGCCGGCCCGTCCGCGCGCTGGACGAGAGCACTGCTCTCGCCATGGTCGCGGCTGACGCTCCTGGTGCTGCTGCTCGCGGCGGGCGCGACCGGCGTGCTGCTGTACGAGCCGCAGCGGCTCCTGGCGGACGGCTGGCCGCCCCAGGCCGGCGGCTCGGCGGCGGTCCTGCTGTTCGCGGTGGCGTACGGGCTGTGCACGGTGGCGTTCGTGCCGCGCCCCTTGCTGAACCTGGCGGCGGGCGCGCTGTTCGGCTCGCAGCTCGGGCTCGCGGGGGCGCTGGCCGGGACGGTGCTGGGCGCGGGCGTCGCGTTCGGTCTGGGGCGGTTGCTCGGGCAGGACGCGCTGCGGCCGCTGCTGCGCGGGCGGTGGCTGAAGGCGGCGGACGGGCAGTTGAGCCGGCACGGGTTCCGTTCGATGCTGGCGGCACGGCTCTTCCCCGGCATCCCGTTCTGGGCGGCGAACTACTGCGCGGCGGTCTCCAAGATGACCTGGCCGTCGTTCCTCCTGGCGACGGCGCTCGGCTCCGTCCCGAACACGGCGGCGTACGTGGTGGCGGGCGCCCGCGCGGCCACGCCGGACTCGCCCGCCTTCCTGATCGCCATGGGGTTCATCGCGGTGACGGCGCTCGCGGGCGCGGTCGTGGCCTGGCTCAAGCGGCACAAGCTGCGCGCCCGCGTCTGATCCGGGGCCCCGGCACAGGTCAGCTCCCCGCCCGCCGGGTCAGCTCCCGGTGCGGCCGGGCGCGGGGCGCGCGTCCTTCCCCGTACGAGGAGGTCGCCCGGGCCCCTGGGACTCCTCACCCGGCACGGATGCCCGGGTGGGTGCGCGGAGCGCGGGGCCGAGCGCCAGGGTCACCGCCAGGGAGGCCGCGGAGAGCAGCGCGATCGCCGTGCCGGGGCCGGTGAGCTGGGCGAGGGCGCCGGCGATGAGGGCGGCGAGCCCCTGGCAGGTCAGCCGGCCCGCGGACTGGAGGCCGAACGCGTGTCCTTGCAGCGCGTCCGGCACCAGCGTGACCAGGCGCTCCTGGAGCAGCAGGCTCGCGGAGTAGCCGACGGAGGCCGCCGCCGCGGCGAGGACCGCGACCGGGAGCCCGGGGTGGACGGCGAAGACCAAATAGGGCGCGGCGAGCAGCAGCCGCAGCGGCGAAGCGAACCGGGCGCGCAGCCGGGGCGCCAGGAACCGTCCGGTGAACAGGTCCCCGGCGAGCATGCCGAGGGCGGCGCTCGCCAGCAGCGTGCCCGCGTGGGCGGGGTCGTAGGGGACGAAGAGGGCTTCGCAGCCGACGATCAGGCCGTTGGGGACCCACAGGGCGAGCAGGACCGCGCGGCGCGGGCGCGAGGACCACAGCAGGGCGTTGCCGAGCAGGGTCTCGCGCGGGGAGGGCCGGCCGGTGGCGCGGGCCGGACGCGCCCGTGTGCCGCACCGGACGACGGCCGCCGAGAGCAGGTGGAAGGCGGCGGCGATCAGGAGGGTGCCGCGCGGTGAGGTGAGCGCGACGAGGACGCCGCCGAGGGCGAAACCGGTGATCTGGCACAGGCCGGTGCTCATGTTGAGGGCGGACCGGCCGCGGACATAGCCGTCCGCGGTGAGGATGTCGGTGAGCACACCGAAGCGGACCCCGCCGATGAGGGCCGCCGGGAGGCCCTGGGCGAGGACCAGGGCGAGAGCGACGCCGGTCGGCAGGCCGGGCAGCGCCTGGAGCGCGGTGAGCCCGCAGAAGACCAGGGTGAGGCCCGTCTGCGCGCCGCGCGGCGGAATCCGGTCGGCCGCCGACAGCAGCGTGAACGCCCCTATGACCTGGGCGAGCGCGGGCCCGAACATGGCGAGCGCCGACAGGACGGGCGAGCCGGTGCGGGCGTAGACGAGGGAGCCGAGGGCGAGCCCGGCGACGGTCGATCCGGCGGTCTGCGAGGAGTACGAGAGGAACAGGGCGGGGTATTCGGGGGCGCGGAACAGATCCCGGTAGGTGCGCATGGACGGAGGATGCGGGGCGGGCCCGGGCCGGGGTTAATGTTTCGCGCACCGGCGAAACGTGGGGGCGCGATGGGGATCTGGCTGGTGGACGCGGACACGCTGGCGAGCAGCCGGTTCGCGGTGTCACGGCTGGCCGAGACGGTGGCCTGCCTGAAGCTGCTGCACGCGGACCGCGCCGCGCACCCGGGCGAACGAGCCTGGCTCCAGACGCGTTCGCCCGCCTACCGGGCGCGGCTCGCGGACGATCCGGTGACGGGGGCGCTGCTCGACGCGGCGCTCGGGGCGCGCTGGAACGCGGACTTCCTCACCCCTCCCCCGCCGGGCGCCGAGGAGGACGACCTGGGCGACGGGCTCGACCGGATCGCCGCCGCCTGCGACGACGCGGTCCGCGCCGACCTCGCCGTGTCGTCCCCGGGCCCGCTGCCCGCCGCGCTCGTCCGGGCGACGGGGCTCGCGGAGCGGGCGGCGGGCCTGCTCGCGTGGGTGTGGGAGGAGACCGTGCTGCCGGAGTGGCCGCGCAGGCGCCGGGTCCTGGAGGCGGATGTCGTGGCGCGGACGCGGGAGCTGACGCGGGGCGGCTGGTCCGGCGCGTTCGGCGGGCTCAAACCGTCCATGGCGTGGCTCGGCGAGGGGCGGCTGCGGGTCAACGCGCACGGGTATCCGCCCCGGGACCTCGCCGGCACCCGCCTGGTGTTCGTCCCGGTGACGCCGCAGGTGGGCTGGCTGGCGTGGGACGCGGCCGGCACCCGGCACGCCGTCATGTACCCGTGCGCGGGCGCCCTCGCCGACGCGGGCCGCGCGGCGCCGCCGACCGCGCTCGCCGCGCTGCTCGGCCCCTCCCGCGCGCGCATCCTCCAGCTCCTCGACCACCCGCTGACGACGACCCAGCTGGTGGCGCTGACCGGCCGCCCCCTCGGCTCGGTCGGCCGCCACCTCAAGGTCCTCCTCGACGCGAACCTCCTCACCCGCCGCCGCGCGGGCCGCTCGGTCCTCTACTTCCACACGCCCACGGCCCGCGCCCTCCTCGCGGCACAGCGGACGGGCGAGCCGGGCGGGCCGGCCGGCTCCGGGGAGGGGCCGCGGCGCGGGGGCGGCTCCGAGGGCGCGGGCTGAGGGCGCGGGGGCGGGGGCGCAGGGGCGGGTGGGCGCGGGGGCGGCGGGGCGTTCGCCTGGGCGTCCCGACCCCGTCGTGTTCCCGTCACTTTCGGGCGCTACGCTGCCCCACGCGTGCGCCCGAGACCCGTGTCGCGGGGGCTCGCGTCCTCATGTCCGGACCGTGTTCGCGGCCGGTTCCGCCCAGTGTCTGGATCGCGTAGCTACCTCTATGTCTTGGTTCGAATCATTCATACTCGGGCTCGTCCAGGGGCTGACGGAGTTCCTGCCGATCTCGTCGAGCGCCCATCTGCGGCTGACCGCCGCGTTCGCCGGGTGGGGCGACCCCGGCGCCGCGTTCACCGCGATCACGCAGCTCGGCACCGAGACGGCGGTGGTGATCTTCTTCCGCAAGGACATCGCGCGGATCATCTCGGCGTGGTTCCGCTCGCTCACCGACAAGTCGATGCGCGGCGACCACGACGCGCAGATGGGCTGGCTGGTCATCGTCGGCTCGATCCCGATCGGGGTGCTCGGGGTGACGCTGAAGGACCAGATCGAGGGCCCGTTCCGGGATCTGCGGCTGACGGCGACGACGCTCATCGTCATGGGCATCGTGCTCGGCGTCGCCGACCGGCTCGCGGCCCGCGACGAGATCGGCGGCCGGCACCGCGCGATCCGCTCCCGCAAAGAGCTGAAGGACCTGTCGGTCAAGGACGGCCTGATCTACGGCGTCTGCCAGGCGATGGCGCTGATCCCCGGGGTCTCCCGGTCCGGCGCGACGATCAGCGGTGGCCTCTTCCTCGGCTACACCCGCGAGTCGGCGGCCCGCTACTCCTTCCTCCTCGCCATCCCGGCCGTCCTCGCCTCCGGCGTCTTCGAGCTGAAGGACGCGAGCGCGCAGGGGCACATCGCGTGGGGGCCGACGATCCTGGCGACCCTCATCGCGTTCGGCGTGGGCTACGCGGTGATCGCCTGGCTGATGCGGTACATCTCCAGCAAGTCGTTCATGCCGTTCGTCTACTACCGCGTCGCGCTCGGCATCGCCCTGTTCGTGCTCGTCTCGGTGGGCGTCCTGAGCCCGCACGCCGCGCAGTCCTCCGGCTGACGCCCACCCGTACCGATCGGCCTACGACAACTCTCGTACGGGAGTGATCACTTGGCGCGGTCATCCGCTCGCTCAGGGTTCCCAACCGGTCGGCCCGCACGTAGCCTTGGCCCATGCCGCCCGTCCCGTATCCACCCGCTTATCCACCCGCGCGGTCTGCCGACGAGGTGAACGAGCAGATCCGCGGCCTGTGGCTGCGCACGGGCGGACGGCTGACCGCCGCGCAGCGCGAAGAGTACGAGCGGCTGGTGACGGAGTGGGCGGCCGCCGTCCGCGCGGGAGTCCCGCACGCGGCCTGACCCGGTTCACGCGTGGCGAGCCCTGCGCGGCGCGGGCCCGGGACGTCAGCGTCCGCCGGCCACCCTGAGCACCGTGCCCGTCGCGTACGACGCCTCGGACGACAGCAGCCAGGCGATGGACGCGGCGATCTCCTCGGCCCGTCCTGGCCTGCGCAGCGGGATGCCGGGGGCGGTGCGGGCGGCGCGGCCGGGGTCGCCGCTGGAGGCGTGGATCTCGGTGTCGATGACGCCGGGCGCGACCGCGTTGACCCGCACGCCGAGCGGACCGAGTTCGGTGGCGAGGCCCAGGGTGAGCGTGTCGACGGCGGCCTTGGACGCCGCGTAGTGCACGTACTCGCCGGGGCTGCCGAGGGTGGCGGCGGCCGACGACACGTTCACGATGGCGCCCCGGCCCCGGGCGCCCATGTCGCGGGCGGCGCGGCGGCAGCAGAGCAGGACGCCGAGGACGTTGATGTCGACGACGCGCCGCAGGTTCTCGGTGCTGACGTCGGCGAGGGGGCCGAGCGGGGCGGTGACCCCGGCGTTGTTGACCAGCCCGGTGAGCGGCCCGAGCGCCTCCTCGGCCTGCGTGAACATGCGCTCCACGTCGTCCTCGACGGACGTGTCGGCGCGCAGCACGGCACAGCGCGCGCCCGCCGCCCGTACGGCCTCGGCGGTGCGTTCGGCGGCGTCCTTGTCGTGGAGGTACGACAGGGCGACGTCGTGCCCGTCGCGGGCGAGGCGCAGCGCGGTGGCGGCGCCGATGCCCCGGCTGCCCCCGGTGACGAGGGTGACGGTGCTGGTCAAGCGGTCCTCCTGGAGGATGGGCGCCCGGCGCGGACAGGGGTGGACCGGGCCGGGCGGATGATCATGTCGCGCCGGGCGCACCGTACCAGCGCCACTGCTCGCGCCTCGCCCGGCCCGGGAGTTCCGCGCGCCCGGTGGCCCACAGGAGCGCGGTCCACGGGTCGGGGCCGGGGTCCACGTCGGGGAAGAGGCGGTGCAGGGCGCGGGCGCTGAGGTCGGCGGGCGCTTCGAAGGGTTCGAAGGGGACGCCGAGCCCGGCGGCGATGTCGTGGGCGTGGACCAGGGTCTCGACGACGCCCATCGCGGCGAAGCCCTCGGGGTCGGAGACGCCGAAGACGTGGAAGCCGCGGGCGGTGGGCGGCAGGGCCCGTACGACGGCGGCGAGGATCCCGCCGCACGCCTCCATCACCTGGAACAGGGCGTCAGGACCCGCCTCCCGGTCGGCCGTGACGGTGTTGGCGGGGCCCTCGGGGCGCCGCCTGCTCCACCCGAGGTCGAGGTTGCCGTCGGTCTTCTCGCGCAGGGTGCCGATGTGGGCGGCGTACCAGAAGAGGTCGTCGGCGAGGTGTTCGCCGGTCTCCCAGCACGTCCAGTCGAGGGAGCCCGCGGGGGCGTCCCAGTCGGCGTCGCGGGCCGGGGTCAGGGCGGCGACGGTGAGGGTGACGGCGGCGCCGACGTCGTCGGCGGTGACCGGGCCCGGGGCGTTGGTGTCAGCTGGCATGGCGGCGACCGTAGCAGCGATCACCGCCGCCGCCGGGGGAATTACCGCCCGGCGGGACCGGCCGCCGCGCGGGGCGGCCGGGGGCTCCCGCCGGGCGAAGCTCAGCCCTTGCCCTGACGGGCCTTCTTGGCGAGTCGCCGCTTCTGACGCGGCGTCAACTCGGTACGTCCGGTCTGCCGCTCGTACGCGGCCTTGCGGTCCTCGTTCTTCATCAACTTCCCCCTGATCGCCTGGAGTTGGACGGTGCGAAGCCGTACGTGACTGCATGCTACGCGCGTGACAAGAGCCGCGCACGCCTCTTGGCCGCGAGCCGCGCGAGCCCCAGACTGGGCCGATGACGCAGCGTGGGGAACTCGCCACCGTCCTCGACCGGCTCGCGCTCGACGAGCTGGTGACCGATTACGCGGTGGCCGTGGACGACGGCGACTGGACCGCGTACCGCGCGCTGTTCGCGCCCGCGGGCCGCGCCGACTACCGGGCGGCGGGCGGGGCCGAGGGCAGCGCCGAGGAGATCGCCCGCTGGCTGGCGGCCACGATGGAACTGTTCCCGACGCGCCAGCACCTGATCGTGAACCGCCGCGTCCGCTTCGGCCGCCTCGACCACGACACCGGGGACACCGCGGCCGTCCAGGCGGACTACGCGAACCCGATGCGGTTCGCGGGCCCCGGCACCGCCCCGGACTTCGAGTGCGGCGGCCGGTACGCCTTCGAGGCCGTGCGCACGCCCGCCGGGTGGCGGCTGCTGCGCGTCACGGTCCACGAGAAGTGGCGCCGCAGCCGGGAGCCGGCCGCCGCGCCCCCGGCCTGATCCGGCCACCTCACGGCCCGTGCGCCCGGCGCCCACTGTCGTTGATCGCTTGCGGCGCGCACACTTGAGGGGCACGGGTGAGGCGTACGAGCAGGGAGGCGCGGCGCATGGAGACGTGGCGGCAGCGGTTCGGCTCGTCGCCTTGGTGGCGGGGCGCGGCGGCGATCGTGGCGGGCGCGCTGCCCGCCCTCGCGTTCCCCGCGCCGTCGCTGTGGTGGTGGGCGTACGTGGCCCTGGTGCCGTGGATGCTGCTGGCGCGCTCGGCGCCGACCGGCCGGTGGGCCGCGCGTGACGGCTGGCTCGGCGGGCTCGGCTTCATGCTCGCCGTGCACCACTGGCTGCTGCCGAGCCTGCACGTGTTCACCGTCGTCCTCGCCGCGCTGCTCGGCGCGCTGTGGGCGCCGTGGGGCCGGCTGGTGCGCCGCCTGCTGGCCGGCACACCGACGGCACGGCAGGCGTCGGCCGCGCTGGTCGCGGTGCCGTCGTGCTGGCTGATGGTCGAACTCGTCCGGTCCTGGCAGGGCCTCGGCGGCCCCTGGGGCATGATCGGATCCAGCCAGTGGCAGGTCACGCCCGCGCTGCGGCTCGCCTCGGTGGGCGGGGTGTGGCTGGTGAGCCTGCTGGTGGTGGCCGTGAACACCGTGGTGACGCTGCTCGTGGTCGCCCGCGACGCCCGGACGCCCGCCGTCGCGGGGCTCGTGGCGACGGTCACGGTGACGGGCGCGGCCTGGGCGTGGGCGCCGCGCCCCGTGCAGGACGGGCAGGCGCGGATCGCGGTCGTGCAGGCGGGCATGTTCGACGGCGACGAGAGCGGCGCGCGCCGGTTCGCGCGGGAGGAGACGCTGACCCGCCGGCTCGTGGGCGAGGACGTCGATCTCGTCGTCTGGGGCGAGAGCAGCGTCGGCTTCGACCTGGCCGCCCGCCCGGACCTGGCCCGCCGGATCGCGGCGCTGTCCCGGGCCGTGGACGCCGACATCCTGGTCAACGTGGACGCGCGCCGGCCGGCGGGCGGCGGCGCGAGCGCCGAGGGCATCTACAAGAGTTCGGTGCTCATCGGTCCTGACGGTCCGACCGGCCCGCGCTACGACAAGATGCGGCTCGTGCCGTTCGGCGAGTACATTCCGGCCCGCTCGCTCCTCGGCTGGGCGACCTCGGTGGGCAAGGCGGCGGGCGAGGACCGGATGCGGGGCACCCGGCAGGTCGTGATGGACGCCCGGCATGACGGCCGTGACCTGCGGATCGGCCCGCTGGTCTGCTTCGAGTCGGCGTTCCCCGACATGACGCGGAAGCTGACCGGGGACGGCGCGCGGGTCCTTCTCGCGCAGTCGTCCACGTCGTCGTTCCAGCAGACGTGGGCGCCCGAGCAGCACGCCACGCTCGCGGCGCTCCGGGCGGCGGAGACGGGCCGCCCGATGGTGCACGCGACGCTCACCGGGGTCTCCGCCGTGTACGGCCCCGACGGGCACCGGGCGGGCCCGTGGCTGGGCACGTCGGCGAGCGCGGCGCGCGTGTACACGGTCCCGACCGCCCACGGCACGACCCTGTACGTACGGTTCGGTGACTGGCCCGTGCACACGGCGGTGGCGGTGCTGGTGGTCCTGGCGGTGGCTGAGGCGGCGCGGCGGCTGCGGCGCCCGGCTCAGGAAGCGCCGGTGGCGGCGGCGCGCGTCTCCGGCAGCCGCTGATCCGGCTCACACCGGGCGGGCGGTACGGGGGCGCGGCCCGGCCCGGGACGCGGGGTGGCCGGGGCGGCCCTAGCTGATGCGGTCGGTGGCTTCCTGGACGATCCGTTCGCACAGCTCGTGCGTGGCGAGGGCGTCGCGCGCGTCGAGGACCTGGCCCGCGCGGACCGCGTCGAGGAACGCGACGACGACCTGCTCGATGCCGCGCTGCCGCGCCACCGGCACCCAGTCGCCGCGCCGCCGGATCGTCGGCTGGCCCTTGTGGTCGACGACCTCGGCGAGGTTGAGGACCTGCCGCTTGGAGTCCTGGCCCGACACTTCGAGGATCTCCTCGGTGGAACCGCTGAGCCGGTTCATCACGCCGAGCGCGGTGAACCCGTCGCCGGAGAGCTGGAGCACGAGGTGGTGCAGCAGGCCGTCCGCGCCGTGCGCCCGTACGGTGACCTCGTCGACGGTGCCTGGCACGAGGAAGCGGAGCGTGTCGGCTACGTGGATGAAGTCGTCGAGGATCATCGTGCGGGGCTGCTCGGGCAGGCCCACGCGGTTTTTCTGCATGACGATCAGCTCGCGCGGGTGGTCGGCGCACTGCGCGTACCCGGGGGCGTGCCGGCGGTTGAACCCGACGGCCAGACTGACTCCGCGCTCCTCGGCGAGCCGCACCAGCTTCTCGGAGTCCGCGAATTCGTACGCGAGGGGCTTGTCGACGTAGGTCGCCACTCCGGCGTCGAGCAGGCGGGCCACGATCTCCGGGTGGGCGGAGGTGGAGGCGTGCACGAAGGCGGCGTCCAGGCCCTCGGCGAGCAGGGCGTCCAGGTCGGCGTGGCGGCGGGCGCCGGGCACGTTGAACTGGTCGGCCACGCGGGTGAGGGTCGCGGGCGTCCGCGTCTGGAGGTGCAGTTCGATGCCGGGCTGCGCGGTCAGCACCGGAAGGTACGCCTTCTGCGCGATGTCCCCGAGTCCGATACAGGCGACCTTCACGTCTGGTGCTCCTCCCGCCGGCGGGACCTCGCGCCCCGGCCTCCCCCAGCATATGCCGGGGCCCGCCGTCACTCGTGCGGGGCACTTGACGGCCGTTCGGGTGAGTGGAACACGGCCGTGCCGGAGAGTGGGCCGGTGTTCAGATCGTCCAGGTCCCGCCTGTTCCTGCTGACGGCGGCAGCCGTCACCGCGGCCGGCGCCACCGGCTGCGTCGGCGTACCGACCCCGACCCCCGCCGTCACCACCACTCCCCCGGCACCCGCCCCCGCGCCCCGGCCCCACGTAACCGCCCCCGAACCGGCACGAGAGGCGATGCGCCGCACGGGCCCCGCCACCGCCGCCCCCGCCCGAACCACCGCACCACCCCGCACGCTCGCCCCCGCCCCCCGCACACCCCCACCGCCCCGACACCACGCGCCCACCCCCGAACGCTCCCCCACCCCCGAGCCACCGGCTGCTCCCCCACAAACGGACGTCTGCGAACTGGGCCGCCGCTACGGCGGATGGCCCTCAGACAGCCCCCAGTCCATCATCTGCGAGGCCACATACGGCCGTTGACGCAAACCGCGCCCCCGAAGGGGCGCGAGGAACTGCGCGACCAGCCCCCACCGACCGGTGGCTGACCAAGCACGAGCAGGCCCACCCCCCCCCAGGAGCGCGGGGAACTGCGCAACCAGCCCCCACCGGCCGATGGCCGACCACGCACGGCCAGCCCCCACTACCTCAGGGGCGCGGGGAACTGCGCGCTCAGCACGACACGAGCCGAGGACGAAGAAACCACGACCAGCCCCCCAGAGACGCGGGGAACCACACGCCCAGCCCCCGCCGGCAGGCCGCCGTCAGGACCCCGCGCGGGGCGGCCCCAACGCCTCCCCACCCGAGTGCCCGGGGCCCTCATCACCCCCACCCCCACCCGCGCCCCCGCCCCCGGCGGACAACCCGGCAACCCGCGCCTCAAGTCGCCGAAGCGCGGCCCGCACACCCGAGCCGTAGTCACCGTCCCCGTCGTCACCGAGGGCGTCGACCACGTCCCAGGCCCGGGCCAGATGACTGCGGGCCGCGTCGGCGCGCCCCAGCTTCACGTAGTCCGCCGCGAGGTTCAGATGCAGCGAGGGGTACAGGGCGCGCAGGGCGACCGACCGGTCGTGCGCGGCGAGCCGCCGCTCGGTGACGGCCTCGGCGGCGGTCAGCGCCCGCAGGTCCCAGGCCAGTTCGTCCGACGGGTCGTCCTGCGTGTCGGCCATGTAGTGCGCGAGCGTGCACCGGTGCAGCGGGTCGCCGTCCTCGCCGATCTCCGCCCACAGCCCGAGGAAGCGGTCCCGGGCCTCCTCGCGGTCCCCGGCGTGCGCCAGCATCACCACCTGTCCGATGCGGGACATCATGGCGTCGTCGGCCGCCTGCTCGCGCTGGTGTGCCACTGGCTGCTCCTCCTCGCTCCCGGTGTCCGGCCCCGCGCCGGTCACGGCTGTCGACGCTAACGGCCGCCACCGGCGATCACGGTCAGGCGCGGCTCAGCCCAGGTCGGGGATGCGCCAGTCGATCGGCTCGTGGCCCTGCGCGGCGATCGCCTCGTTGATCTGGGTGAAGGGCTGCGAGCCGAAGAACTTGCGGGCGGACAGCGGCGAGGGGTGGGCGCCCTTGACGACGATGTGCCGCTCGGTGTCGATGAGAGGCAGTTTCTTCTGCGCGTAGTTGCCCCACAGGACGAAGACGGCTGGGTCGGGCCGGTCCACGACGGCCTTGATGACGGCGTCGGTGAACTTCTCCCAGCCCTTGCCCTTGTGCGAGTTGGCCTCGCCCGCGCGGACCGTCAGCACCGCGTTGAGCAGGAGGACGCCCTGCTCGGCCCACGGCATGAGGTAGCCGTTGTCGGGGATGGGCGTGCCCAGCTCGGCCTGCATCTCCTTGTAGATGTTGCGCAGGGACGGAGGGGTGCGCACGCCGGGCCGCACGGAGAAGCACAGTCCGTGCCCCTGGCCCTCGCCGTGGTAGGGGTCCTGCCCGAGGACGAGGACCTTCACCTTGTCGTACGGGGTGGCGTCGAGGGCGGCGAAGACCTCCTCGCGCGGCGGGTAGACGGGACCTTTGGCGCGCTCCTCCTCGACGAACTCGGTCAGCTCCTTGAAGTAGGGCTTCTGCAGTTCGTCGCCGAGGACGCCGCGCCAGGACTCGGGCAGCATCGCGGTGTCGGTCACGTCAACAACCTCCGGGGTCAGGACATGTGCACGGCGCCGCCCGCCCCTGCGGAGGGCGTCGCCGTATCGATGTCCCCGAACCTACCGGCCCCCACTGACAACGGGCCGTCCCGCCCGGCCCGCGCCCCCGCTCACCAGCTCGTCTTCCGCTGGAGCTCCCACATCATCATGATCGTCGAGGGGTCGAGGGCGCGCTCGCCGCCGGATATCTCGTCGCTGGCCGCGATGTACTGCTTGCCCTGCCACAGCGGCAGCAGCCGCACGTCGTCGGCCATGATCCGCTGCGCCCGCCGGAACTGGCGCACGACGGCCCCGCGGTCGCTCTCGCGCCGGGACTGGGGCAGCAGCACGTCGGTGATCTCGGGCGCCTCGTACGGCGTACCGACGGCGTTGTCCTTGCCGACGAAGGGGGCGATGAAGTTGTCCGCGTCGGGGAAGTCGGGGAACCAGCCGCGCCCGAACACCGGGTACTCACCGGCCCGGTACCCCGCCTCGTACGTCTTCCAGGGGCGGCTCTTGAGGGTGACCTTGAACAGCTTCGACGCCTCCAGTTGGCGCTTGAGCGCGGCGAACTCGGGGGCGGTCGCGGAGCCGTAGCGGTCGGTGGTGAACCAGAGGGTGAGCGGGACGGGCGTGGGGACGCCGGCCCGCGCGAGCATCTGGGCGGCCTTCGCGGCGTCGGGGCGCTCGCCGAACTGGTCGAAGAAGTCCGTGGTGTGCCCCGCGAGGCCGCGCGGGACCATGGAGTAAAGCGGTTCCACGGTGTCCTTGTAGACCTCGTGGGCGATGGCGCCGCGGTCGATGACCTGGGCGACGGCCCGGCGCACCGCCTTCTTCCCGGCCCACGGGTCCTTGGGGTTGAAGACCAGGTAGCTGATCTCGGTGCCGGCGCCCTCCACGAGCTGGAGGCCCCGCTTGCCGTTGCCCGCGGTCTGGAGGTCGACGACGTCGGATGCGGCGAGGCCGCGGAAGGTGGCGTCGATCCGCTTGGCCTCGAGGGCGGCGACCATGTCGGCGGACGTCTTGAAGTAGCGGATGGTGACGGCGTCGTTCTTGCGGTCGGCGAAGCCCGAGTAGTGGTCGTTGCGGACGAGTTCGGCCTTGTCGCCGTCCGTGTACGAGCGCAGGGCGTACGGTCCTGAGCCGGTGACGCCGCCGTCGTCGCGGACCCTGTCCTTCGGGTACGACTCGGGGTCGACGATCGACATGGCGGGCGTGGCGAGGACGAACGGGAAGGTCGCGTCGGGCTTCCTCAGGCGGAACGTGATGTCCCGCGCGCCCTTGGTCTCCACGCGGTCGAGGCTGCCGAGCATGCCGGCGGGACCGCCCTTGACCTTGATGGCGCGGATGCGGTCGATGGAGTACTTGACGGCCGCCGCGTCCAGCGCGTGCCCGTCGGAGAACTTCATGTCGGCGCGCAGCCGGCAGCGGTAGACCTGGTTCGCGCTGTCCTGGAACGAGCAGTGCGCGGCGTCGGCCTCGGGCTGGGCGGCGCCGGTGGGGAACGAGACGAGCGTCTGGTAGACGTTGCGGAACAGCTCCCAGGAGCCGTCCCAGGAGGCCGCCGGGTCGAGTGTGCTCGGGGCGCTGGTCGTGCCGACGACGATGGGATCGGCGCCGGCGGAGTCGTTCGAACTCATCAGTCCGCAGCCGCCGAGCAGGGCCATGGACGCAGTCGCCGCCAACGCGCGGGGGGCAAGCAACCGTTTGAACACGCGCACGCTCCTCGATCGGACATGCCAGGGATCGGCAGACCATATCGCAGTGCCCCGCCGGATCAACTCCTTGATCCAGCGGGGCACTTCACACGTGCGGACGTTTGTCAGGCGTTGTCATCCGACGCCCGCAATCTCCTTCGCGGGGCCGGTCAGCCGACGCCCGCGTTGAGGAAGATGCCGCCGTCCACGAGCAGCGTCTGACCGGTGATCCAGTCGGACTGCGCGGAGGTGAGGAACGCGGCGGCGCCGCCGATGTCCTCCGGGACACCGAGCCGGCCCAGCGGGTACGCGGCGGCGGCCTCGGCCTCGCGGCCCTCGTAGAGCGCCTGCGCGAACTTGGTCTTGACGACGGCCGGGGCGATGGCGTTGACCCGTACCTTCGGCGCGAACTCGTGCGCGAGCTGGAGGGTCAGGTTGACCATGGCGGCCTTGCTCATGCCGTACGCGCCGATGAACGGCGAGGCGGAGACGCCGGCGATGGAGGCGATGTTGACGATGGCGCCGCCGTTCTCCTTCTGCCACGCCTTCCACGTCTGCTGGGCGAAGCCGAGCGCGGAGACGACGTTGGTCTCGAAGACCTTGCGGGCGACGTCCAGGTCGAGTTCGGCGATGGGGCCGAAGACCGGGTTCGTACCGGCGTTGTTGACGAGGAAGTCGACGCGGCCGTACGCCTCCATGGTGCGTTCGACGGCGGCGGCCTGGTGCGCGGTGTCGTGCGCCTTGCCGGCGACGTACATGGCGCGGTCGGGGCCGAGCCGTTCGACGGCCTCCTTGAGCGCGTCCTCGCCGCGTCCGGTGAGGCACACGCGGTCGCCGCGCGCGACGAGGGCCTCGGCGATGCCGTAGCCGATGCCGCGGCTGGCGCCGGTGACGAGGGCGACCTTGCCCGTGGGTTCAGCAGTCATGTCGGTTGCCCCCGGCCTTAGTTGAGCGGTCCGCCGGCCACGTACATGACCTGTCCTGAGACGAAGCCGGCCGCGTCGCCGGTGAAGAAGGCGATGGCGTTGGCGATGTCCTCGGGGCGGCCGACGCGCTGGACGGGGATCTGGGTGGCGGCGGCGGCCTGGAACTCCTCGAAGCCCATGCCGACGCGCTCGGCGGTGGCCTTGGTCATCTCGGTGACGATGAAGCCGGGGGCGACGGAGTTGGCGGTGACGCCGAACTTGCCGAGTTCCTTGGCGAGCGTCTTGGTGAAGCCCTGGAGGCCGGCCTTGGCGGCGGAGTAGTTGACCTGGCCGCGGTTGCCGAGCGCCGAGGACGACGACAGGTTGACGATGCGGCCGAACTTCGCGTCCACCATGTGCTTCTGGACGGCCTTCGACATCAGGAACGCGCCACGCAGGTGCACGTTCATGACGGTGTCCCAGTCGGAGGCGCTCATCTTGAACAGCAGGTTGTCGCGGAGGACGCCCGCGTTGTTGACGAGGATGGTGGGCGCGCCCAGCTCCTCGGCGACGCGCGCGACGGCGGCCTCGACCTGCGCCTCGTCGGACACGTCGCAGCCCACGGCGAGGGCCTTGCCACCGGCGGCGGTGATCTTCTCGACGGTGTCCTTGCAGGCGGCCTCGTCGAGGTCGAGCACGGCGACGGCGCGGCCCTCTTCGGCCAGACGGATCGCGGTGGCGGCGCCGATGCCGCGCGCGGCCCCGGTGACGATCGCTACGCGCTGCTCAGTGGTGGACATGCTGTTCGGTCTCCTCGCCCTAGAGGTGCGGCCGCCCGGTTCCGATACGGGTGAGCGACCGCTTAGTACCCTGTGCGGGTGACGCTAGAAGCCCTGGCACCCGGTGTCAACGTACCCACCGGGTGCCGCTGATCACTCAGGCCCGCGCGCGGCCCCGCTCAGCGCACCAGGAGGTCGAGCAGGCGGTGCGCCTCGGCCTCCGGATCGGCGGTGAGGCCGGTGTGCACGGGCCCCGGCTGCACGACCGTGGAGCGCGGCGCGACGAGCCAGCGGTAGCGCCGGCCGGCGTCGTCCTCGCCCGCCTGACCCGCGCCGTCGCCGCCGCGGCAGTGCCGTTCGACGGCGCCCAGCAGGGCCCGTACGCCCGCGATGTCCGCCTCGGGGTCGAGGGCGCGCAGCCGCGCCTCGTCGAGGTGGGTGAGGGCGGTGACGTAGGACCGGGCGCGGCAGTAGACGACGACGCCCGCGTTCATCTGCTCGCCGCGCTCGATGCGCGGGACGACGCGCAGCAGGGCGTACTCGAAGACGTCACGGCGGCTCACTCGGCGGCTCCTTCGGGGGTGATCCAGCCCGGCTCGCGCCGGTCGGCCGCGGGGGTGGCGGCGGGCAGGTCGATGCGGCTCGTGAGGCCGCGGACGCGCTCCAGGAGGGTGCTCACGTAGGCGCGGCGCACGTCGTCGGGGGTGTCGAAGCCGGGCTCGTCGGCGAGCCACACGTCGGGCACGTCGGCGGCGACGGCGGTGAGCAGGTCCTCGGTGACGCGGGCGGCGAGGTCAGCCTCGGCGGCGGCGAGGTCGGGGCCCGCGGGGGCGAGGGCGTGGTCGCGGGCGTCGTAGCGCTTGGCGGCCCAGGCGGCGGCGCCGCGCCAGTTGTGGTGCCAGATCATGGCGGCGCCGTGGTCGATGAGCCACAGCTCGCCCTGCCAGACGAGCATGTTGGGGTTGCGCCAGGACCGGTCGACGTTGTTGATCAGCGCGTCGAACCAGAGGACCCGCCCCGCCTCCACCGGGTCGACGGTGTACGCGAGCGGGTCGAAGCCGAGGGCGCGCGGCAGGAACCGCATGCCGAGGTTGGTGCCGCCGCTCGCCTTGAGTAGTTCCTGCACTTCGGTGTCGGGTTCGCCGAGGCCGATCACGGGGTCGAGGTCGAGCGCGGCGAGCGCGGGCACGCGCAGCCCGAGCGCGCGGGCGAGCTGGCCGCAGATCACCTCGGCGACCAGCGTCTTGCGTCCCTGTCCGGCCCCGGTGAACTTCATGACGTACGGGTTCAGGTCGTCGCCCTCGACCAGGCCGGGCAGCGATCCGCCCTCCCTCAGGGGGGCGATGTAACGGGCCACGGCGGCCTGCGTCAACACGTCAGCTGCTCCATCGGTCGTCCTGCTCGCTTGTCGCCGCGTCCGGCGGCCGGGACGAGCGTAGTGCGCCCGCCCCGGCCTCCATGATCCCCGACCGGCGGCGCGGGGCGGCCTCGGGCGTGTCCGCAAAGTCCCGCCTGCCCCGCGACGCCTGGCACGCACTCTCGCCGCACCGGGCGTAAGGCCAAGTACATCCAGTACGAGGCCTTGCACCCGGCACGCCGAGAGCACGCACCAGACGCCGCGGGGCCGTCCTTCGGACGACGACGGGACTTTGCGGACACGCCCTAGGCCCCGGGCGCGGGTCCGTTGGGGTGACTTCGCGCGGTGCCGTGACGCCGGTGCGGCCGGGAGGCGTTAGGAGTCAGAGCGCGCACGCGTTGAACATTCCGGGGGCGCCGCCCGTACGCAGTCACGAGCCCGGCCCGTCCGGGCAGGTCCGGGCACGTCCCCCACGTGAAGGGAAGCGACAGCATGACCGCAGCACAGGAGAGCGTCCCCACCGGCGGTCCCACCCGCCGTTCCGTCGTCGCGGCCGTCGGCGTGGCGGGCATCGCCGCCGCGCTGAGCGCCTGCGGCGGCTCGGACGGCGGCGGCAACAAGGAGCTGGGGAAGCTCTCGGAGATCCTGGTGGGCGGCGGCAAGATCTTCGCCGACGCGGGCGTGGTGGTGACGCAGCCGACGCGGGGCCAGTTCAAGGCGTTCACCAACATCTGTACGCACCAGCAGTGTCCGGTCACGCAGGTCGCGGACGGCACGATCAACTGCCCGTGCCACGGCAGCAAGTTCTCCATCGAGGACGGGTCCGTACGGCACGGCCCGGCGACCCAGCCGCTCGCCGCGAAGAGCGTCCGCACGAGCGGTGACTCCATCGGGCTGGCGTGAGGCCCGGCCCCAACGGCGTACGGGTCAGGCGCGCCGGGGCCGTTGCCACGCGCCGAGCACGTCCTCGGCCGTGACGACGGTGGCGACGAGGGCGAGCGTGTGGCGGACCATCGCGGGGACGTAGTCGGCGGGCACCCCGGCGATGGCGTCCTTGGGCACGACCACGGTGTAGCCGAGGTTGACCGCGTCGAAGACGGCGTTGGGGATCGCCACGTTGGCGGAGACGCCGGTGACGACGAGGGTGCGGCAGCCGAGGTTGCGCAGCAGCGGGTCCACGTCGGTCCCGGCGAGCGGCGACAGCCCGTGCAGCCGCCGCACGACGAGGTCTTCCTCGGCGACCTCCAGCGGCGGCGCGACCCGCACGGCCCGCGACCCGCTCACCTGCTGTACGGGAAGGCGCTCGGCGGCGCGGAAGAGGCGCCCGTTGCGGTTGGCGCCGCGCCCGTCGGGTCGCCGTTCCGCGATGGCGTGCAGCACTTGGACGCCGCTGTCGTGGGCGGCGGCGACGAGCAGGCCGACGCGCGCGAGGGCGCCGGACTCCCGTGCCTGCGCGGCGAGTTCGGGCAGGGCGCTGTCGGGGCCGACGACGCCCTGCTGGCATTCGACGGTGAGCAGGACGGTCGTGGCCGGGTCGAGCAGCTCGGCGAGGTTCTCACGCGTCGGCATGGCGCCCCCTGGCGGCGGTCGGTGGTCCGGGGCGGCGGACACTAGCCACCATTGCGTGCGGACGGAAGAGGCCGCATGCTGCCTTCCTGACAGGACGTCAGTCCACGTACCGGGGAGCCCAGATGACCGTGACGCAGCGCCGGGGCCGCAGGATCATGATGTCACCGCAGGAGCGGGACGCGTTCCTCACCGAGCAGCGCACCTGCCGGGTGGCGACGGTCGCGGCGGACGGCACCCCGCATGTCAGCCCCTTGTGGTTCGTGTGGGACGGCACGTCGCTGTGGCTGTACTCCCTGTCCCGCAGCCGCCGTTGGGCCGAGCTGCGCGCGGACGCTCGGGTGGCGGTGGTGGTGGACGCGGGCGAGGAGTACGGGGAGCTGCGCGGCGTCGAGCTGTCGGGCCGCGTGGAGTTCGTGGGCGAGGTCCCGCGTACGGGAGAGCCGTGTCCGGAACTCGACGTGCCCGAGCGGTTGTTCGCGCGGAAGAACTTCGGTCTTGCCGAGATGGTCCATGACGGCCGGCATGCCTGGGCGCGGCTGACGCCGGAGCGCGTCACGTCCTGGGACTTCCGCAAGATGCCGGGCTCCGGGGGCTGAGAGCGGCCCGCGCGCGCGTCAGTCGGCGGCGGCCCGGGGTCTGGGAGCCGCCCGCGCGTCAGCCGGCGGCGGCCCCGCCAAGGTCCGCGCCCGCTGCGCGCAGGGCGTCGACGGCCGCGCGGATCGAGGGGCGCCGGTCGGCGTCCGACCGCCACACCACGTACACGTGCCGCCGCACCTTCTGCCGCACCGGCACCGTGACGACCCCTTCCGGGACGGGGTGGCGGCCGAGCAGCGGGGCGACGCACACGCCGAGGCCGGCGGCGACGAGACCGAGCTGGGTGTGCGTCTCGGCGGCGCGGTGGGCGATCTGCGGTTCCACGCCCTTGGAGCGCAGCGTGAACAGCAGCCACTCGTGGCAGAACTCGCCCTCGCCCCAGGTGATCCACTCGTCGTCTGCGAAGTCCTCCAGGTCCACTTCCTCCTGCCCGGCGAGCGGATGGCCGGCCGGCATCGCCACGTCGGCCGGGTCGTCGAGGATGCTCGCCTTGACCAGGCCGTCCGGCAGCGGCATCGGCTTGTTGTACCAGTCGAGCACTACGGCGAGGTCGAGATCGCCCCGGATGACGGCCGTGACACCCGCTTCCGGCTCCAACTCCTGGGAGCGGACGCGTAGTTGCGGGTGGTCCGCGCGCAGTGCGGCGAGCGCGGCCGGGAACAGGCCCCGGGCGGCGGTCGGGAAGGCGGACAGCCGCAGCTCGCCGACGACCTGCCCGCGCTGGGCCTCCAGGTCGGCCTGCGCCAGTTCGACCTGGGAGAGGATGCGGGCGGAGTGGTCGGCGAGCAGCCGGCCGGCGTCGGTCAGCCGCACCCCCCGCCCGTGCTTGGCGAGCAGCTGCTCCCCGGCCTCACGCTCCAGCTTGGTCATCTGCTGCGACACGGCGGACGTGGTGACGTGCAGGGCCCCGGCGGCCCCGCTCACCGACCCGTACCGGGCCAGCGCGTCCAGCACACGCAGCCGCTCCAGATTCAACACATGCCCTCCCGGCGCTCGACGACGGTCCCGGCGCCGGTCACGCCGCGCGACCCCCCGCCGACACCTAAGCGATGCTAAGCGATAATCCGTACAAAATCTCGCTTGTGCTACGAGAATGCGGGCGCGACCCTGATCGTCATGAGCACCGCGTCCCCGGCCACGCCTCCCCCGGCCTCACCCTCTCCGGCCACGCCGCCTCTGGCCAGCCCTTCTTTGGCCACACCGGCGCCCGCCCCCAGCCCCGATCCCGCACCCCCGTCCGGGCGGGCCGCGCCCGGCGCGCGCCGGGCCCTGGACTGGCGGCTGCGCTTCGGGGCGCTCTCCCTGATCTGGGGTTTCAGCTTCCTCCTCATCAAGGTCGGCACGGACGGCTACGCGCCCTTCCAAGTGACGTTCGGGCGGCTGCTGTTCGGCACGCTGGTCCTGTTCGGGGCGATGGCGGTGAAGCGGCAGCGGCTGCCGCGCGGGGCCCGCACGTGGGGGCATCTGGCGGTGGCGGCTCTCCTGCTGAACGCGCTGCCGTTCTCCCTCTTCGCGTTCGCCGAGCAGACGATCCCCTCGACGCTGGCCGGCATCTGCAACGCGACCTCGCCACTGTGGGGCATGGCCCTGTCCCTGGTCGCGCTCTCGGAGGACCGCCCGACGCGGCGCCGGGTCGCGGGCCTCGGCCTGGGCTTCCTCGGCGTGCTGACCGTGCTCGGCGTCTGGCAGGGCTTCCACGGCCTGGATGTCACGGGCACGGCGATGGCCCTGCTCGCGTCGTTCAGCTACCCGGTCGGCTGGATCTACGTACGCCGGACGCTCGCCCGGACCGACGGCACCTCACATCTGGCGCTGACGGGAGCGCAGTTGCTCCTGGCGACGGGCCAACTGGCTCTCGTCACGCCCCTGTTCACCTCGCTCCCGAGCCGGTTCGCGCTCGTGCCGCTGCTCGCGGTAGTCGCCCTCGGGGCGCTCGGCACGGGCCTCGCGGTCCTCATCCAGTACGGGCTGGTGGCCGAAGTCGGCCCGACGACGGCCCAGATGGTCACGTACTTCATCCCGGTCATCGCCACGGCGGCCGGCGTCGCGGTCCTCGGCGAGTCCTTGAGCTGGTCGACCCCGGTCGGCGCGGTCGTCGTCCTCGCGGGCGCGGCGCTCACCCAGTCACGGGCCAAGCGGTAGGGACCGCCCTTCGCATCAGTGCGGGGCGAGGAGACAGAAGGCGTGCCCCTCCGGGTCGGTCAGACAGGTCCAGGGCACGTCACCCTGCCCGACGTCGAGGTCCCGGGCGCCGAGGGCCCGCAGCCGGGCCAGTTCGGCGGCCCGGTCGTCGCCGGGCGCGGGCAGCAGGTCGAGGTGGAGCCGGTCGGGCGTGTCCGTGGGGGCGTCGGGGGTGCGTACGAACTCCAGGTACGGCCCGACTCCGCTCGCCGCGCGCAGCCGGGCCTGCTCGTCGCCGGCCTCGCACACGGTCCAGCCGGTGGCGGCGCTCCAGAACCGCGCCATGGCCCGGGGGTCGGCGCTGTCGAGCACGAACGCGGCGATCGGCCCCGTGTCCCGGTAGACCTCGCGGGGCTCCAGCACGCAGAAAGCGTTGCCCTCGGGGTCCGCGAGCACCGTCCACGGCACGTCACCCTGCCCGACGTCGAGGTCCGTGGCCCCGATCTCCTTCAACCGCGCGACCAACTCGGCCTGGTGCGCGGGGCTTTCGATGGCGAGATCGAGATGCAGCCGGTTCTTCGCCGTCGTCCCCGCGTCCGGTACGGGCAGCACGTCGAGCCCGATGTACACCGGATCAGGCCACACGGGCCCGCCGGGCGGCGCGACGAACGTCCCGGCGCCGGCAGGGTAGGCACTCCACCCCAACGCCTCGGCCCAGAACCGCCCCAACCCCCGCTGATCCCGCCCCTTGACAACAACATGCACAGGCCTCACACCCCCACCCTAACCCCCTCGCCTCCGCAGGAAACGCCCCGCAAAGGGGCGCGAGGAACCGCGCACAGCACACCCAGCGCCCCGCCCTCAACAAACCCCGAAGGGAACCGCCCCCTGAAGGGGCGCGAGGAACCGCGCACAGAAAGCACAACCCCCCGCAAAAACCAAACCCCCTGGGGAACCGCCCCCTATAGGGGCGCGAGGAACCGCGCACAGCACGCTCAACACCCCGCACAAACAAACCCCCACCCCCAGAACCGCCCCCAAAAAGCAGGCCCGCACACTCAAACCCCGCGCCCAAAATCCCCCCGGCCACCCCCCACCGCGGAAGCCACCGCAGAGGCCACCACCCCCATCTCCCCCACAACCAACCCCGACACGGTGATCCGCACCCCACCCCCAAAAGGCCCGCCCCCAAGACTCCCGCCCCCAAGAACCCCGCCCCCGAGCCGGAACCGCGCCCCGGGCGCCACCGCCCACCCCGCATGCAACAACCGCGCGACCGCCCCGGTCTCATCAGGCACCGGCACCCACACGTTCAGCCCGCTGCGCCCCCGCGCCCGCACCCCCCGCGCCGCAAGCTCCCGGATGAGCGCGTCACGCCGCTCGCCGTACGACGCCGAGACCGCCGGGATGTCGACCGCCCCGCTCGCCCAGAGCGCGGCGACGGCCCGCTGCGTGATGCGGCTGACCCAGCCGGGCCCGAGCCGCTGCCGCCCCCGGACCCGGTCCACGGTGACCTCGTCCCCGGTGAGCACGGCCAGCCGCAGATCGGGCCCGTACGCCTTGGCGACGGACCTCACGAATGCCCAGTGCCGTGTGACGCCCGCCAGCGGACTGAGCGGCAGATCGACGATGCCGTGGCCGTGGTCGTCCTCGATGAGCAGCACGTCCGGATGCCCGCGCAGTACGCCCCGCAACTCCCCGGCCCGCGCGGCGGTGACGGCCGCCCCCGTCGGGTTCTGCGCGCGGTCGGTGACGACGAGGGCCCGCGCCCCGTCCCGCAGCGCCCGCTCGACGTCCTCGGGCAGCGGCCCGTCGTCGTCCACGCCCACCGGGACGACCCGCAGCCCGAGCGCGGGCACGAGGTCGAGCATGCTGCCCCACCCGGGGTCCTCGACGGCGACGGCGTCCCCCGGCTTGAGGTGCGCGGCGAGGACCCGCTCGATGGCGTCGAGGGACCCGGAGGACACCGCGACGGGCCCGCCGGGCACCCCGTCCGCGTCGAACGCGGCCCGCGCCTGCCGCACCAGAGCGGGCTCCAGCGCGTCGTCACCGTAGAGCACGGGCGAGGTCGCGGCGGCCCTGGCGGCTTCGGTGAAGGCGTCCACGAGGGACGGCAGCAGGGCGGTGTCGGGGTTGCCGTGCGACACGTCCCGTACGCCTTCCGGCACGTCCACGCGGATGTGTTCGCGGCCGGTCGTGGCCGGTTTCGGGCGTACGCGACTGCCGCGCCGGCCCGCCGTCTCGATGACCCCGCGCTCGCGCAGCGTGCGGTACGCGGCCGCGACCGTATTGGGGTTGACGCCGAGCCGCTGCGCCAACTCCCGCATCGGGGGCAGCAGTTGCCCCGGTTCGAGGCCGCCTTCCGCGACGGCTCGCTCGACACTGGCGGCGATCTCGGCTGCGCGTCGCCCTTGAATCGGATACTCTCCTAGCACAAACCACATTTTGCACTAGTGCAATGGAGTTCGCAAGATGAGCGTGGCCCCCGAGTCCGTCCCCGCGTCGGCACCCGCCCCCGCCCCGGAGTCCGCCCCCGCTGCGGCAGTCCCGTACGCCCCCTCGGAGCGCACGTCCCCCACCCGCGCCCGGGAGCGCGTCACGTACGACCGCGAGCTGGTGCACGCGATACTCGACGAGGCGTACGTGTGCCACCTCGGCTTCGTGCGCGACGGCTCGCCGTTCGTGCTGCCGACGCTGTACGGGCGGGTCGGTGAGCGCCTGTACGTGCACGGCTCGACGGGCTCGCGCCCGCTGCGCATGGCGGGCGAGGCGCGGGACCCGGGCCTGCCGGTGTGCCTGACGGTGACGCACGTGGACGGCCTGGTGCTGGCGCGTTCCGCCTTCCACCACTCGATCAACTACCGCTCGGTCGTCATCCACGGCACGGCCCACCAGGTCACCGACCCGGACGAGAAGCGCGCGGCCCTCGACGCGCTGGTCGACCACGTCGTCGCGGGCCGCGCCGCCGACTCCCGCCCGGCGAACGCCAAGGAGCTGGCCGCCACCGCCGTCCTGAGCCTGGATCTGGCCGAGGTCTCCGCGAAGGTCCGCGCGGGCGGCCCGAACGACGACGCCGAGGACATGGACCTGCCGTACTGGGCGGGCGTGGTCCCGGTGCAGCGCACGTACGGCGCGCTCGTCCCATCGGCGGACCTCGCCCCCGGCATCGACGTCCCCGGATATCTGCGGGAGTCGTGATGCTGATCCGCCCCTGGGACGCGGCACGGGACGCCGCCGAGTGGCAACAATGGCTGTCCGCCCACGACTTCGGGCAGCTCGCGGTCAACGGCATGCCGGGCGAGCCGCCTTCGGTGCAGCCCCTGCACTTCGCGTACGACCCGGCGGGCGGCGGCGAGTTCGGCGAGGCGGTGACGCATCTGGCCCGGCCCAACCCGATCTGGGCCGCGCTCGACGCCGACCCCGAGGTCCTGCTCAGCGTCGTCGACGACTACGCGTACGTACCGGGCCCCTGGCAGGCCGGCCCGGACGAGGCACCCGAGCACGGCACCCCGACGAGCGTCTACGCGGCGGTCCAACTGCGGTGCACGGCCGAGGTGGTGGACGACCCCGAGCTGAAGGCGGAGCTGCTGAACCGCCAGGTCCTGCACTTCCAGCCGCCCGGCATGTCGGTGCCGGCCCGCCCCGGCGAAGCCCCGTACGGACGCAAACTGCCCGGCATCCGGGTGCTGCGGCTGCGCGTGACCGACGTCCGGGCGAAGTTCAAGTACGCGGGGCACCGGGAGCAGGAGGTGCAGGACCGCATCGCGCGGGGCCTCACCGAACGCGGCGCACCCCGCGACGCGGCGGCGCTCGCCACCCAGCGGCGCCGCCGCGCGACGGAGTCCTGACCCGGCCGGGGCGCGGGCGGGCGCTCAGCCGCCGGTCCGCGCCTCCCCCGCGGCGAGCCCGGCGACAGCCGCGAGCATCAACCCCGTGCCCGCCACCGTCGCCCCGGTCAGCCGCTCCCCCAGCAGCGTCACGGCGATCAGGGCCGCCCCCACCGGTTCGAGCAGCATGATCACGGAGACGGTCGCGGACCGGACGACGGCCGCGCCCGCGAAGTACAGGGCGTAGGCGAGGGCGGTCGGCACGGACGCGATGTAGGCGAGCAGCCCGAGGACGAGCACCGGATGCGCGACCGGCGCGACCAGCCCCTCGACCCCGGCACACGACAGCAGCACGAGCGCTTCCTCCGCCTTGCGATGCACCGCACCGCACCAGAGCCCGCTCCCTGATCCGGCCTGACCCGAAGGAAAGGCCCTAGACGGCCTGCGGCGGGGAGAGGAGAAGCGTGTGCGTGTGCATGGGCGCGAGCCTAGACGGCCCCGCCGGAGCGGGACAACGCCGTTTCCGGTTCGACCGTGTCCCGCGGTGCGTCGCCGGACGACGGGGTGGAGGACTGCGCGATGAACGCGCCGACGAGCACCACCGCGCCGCCGAACAGTTGCGGCGCCGACAGGTGTTCGCCGAGCAGCACCCAGGCGAGGACGGTCGCGATGACCGCCTCCAGGCACGCCACGACCCCGGCGACCTGCGGCGACAGCCGCCGTACGGAGACCACTCCGGTGACGTAGGCGACGACGGTGGCCAGCAGCACGATCCAGCAGAGCAGGAGCCAGGCGGGGACGGCGGTGCCGTTCATGTCGGCGCTGCCCGCGAGCACCGACCAGTCCATGCCCCAGGGCCGCGCGATGACGGTGAGCACGACCGCGCCGACGAGCAGCCCGTACGCGATGACGCCGAGCGGATCGGGGACCGTACCGCCCGTGTCGCCCGCGTCGCTGCCGGAGTCGGACAGGACGAAGTAACCGACCTGGCAGCAGGCCGCGCCGAGGGCGAGGAGCAGGCCGAGCGCGTCGAAGCTGAGCCCCGACCAGACCTCGACGACGCACGCGAGACCGCCGACGGCGAGGACGACACCGAGCGCGGCGGCGCGGGTCACGGGCTTGCGCTGCACGAACCGCACCCAGCCGAGCACGAGCGCCGGCGCCAGGTACTCGATGAGCAGGGCGACACCCACGGGGATGCGGGAGATCGCCGCGAAGTAGCACGCCTGCACACCGGCGACAGCGAGCAGGCCGAACCCGGCGAGCAGCGCGGGCCGGGCGCGGACGAGCGCGCGGTGGCGCCATGCGACGGGCAGCATGACGAGCGCGGCGCCCGTGACCCGCAGCCACACCACGTAGAGGGGGTCGAGACCCGCCTCGATCAGCGGTTTGGCCGCCACTCCCGAGCCGCCGAACGCCAGCGCGGAGACCAGGGCGAGTCCCAGTCCGAAGCCACGCCCGCCGGTTGCCTTGCTCCCCGAAGAACCGTTTGACCCGTGCACCGGCACATCATGACAGGCGGCGACAGGAGCGTCATCCCCGATGACCCCTGTCTCACGGTACGGACGTGCCGCGCGCGTCAGTTCAGGCGGCGGCGCAGTTCGCGTACGTCGACGCCGGCCCGGCCGAGCACCTCGACGGCGCGGCACTCCATGTCGTCGGCGAGGGCGGCGAGGACGTCGACGCCCCTGGCCCGTTCGTCCCCGCGGGCGGTGGCGCGCGCGACGCCCGCCTCCAGGGCGGCGGCCGCGACGGACGACCAGCCGGGCGCGCCGCTGAGGACGGGCATGGCGCCGGAGTCCTCGACAGCGCCCTGCCACTGGAGCCCGTACCCGATGCTGCGCTGCACGAGATAGCCGAGCAGCCGCGCGACCTGCTCGCCCTCGGGGAACGCGCCGCGCACCTCGGGGTCGGCCTCCAGCAGGGAGTGCAGCAGATGCGCGGTGTCGATCTGGCGGTCCCCGTCGCGCACGGCGCGCCGCCGGGCTCCCGCGACGACCAGGGCCAGTTCGTCGCTCAGCGGGGCGTCGACGAGGTCGTCGCGGGCGATACCGGCGAGGTCGGCGCGGCCGATACCGGCGAGGTCGTCGCGGCCGATACCGACGAGGTCGTCGCGGGCGATTCCGGGCGCTGAGGCGTCCGGCGGGGTAGGGCTTTGCACATCTCTCACCCCATCAGCCCCCGCGGGCGCGGGCATCCCCGGCGGGGAGCATTTCCGCGTCCGACACAGGGTGGGCACTGATGAACGGTTTCTCCTCCTCAGGGAGGAGATCTAGCCGTTCGCCCCGGACTCGCGCGCGCCGCCTTGCCCGCACGCGAGGACGCAACCACCACCCCCTCCCCGTACGTCCGACAGGTCAGAAGGGGCAGGTGACAGGTCAGAAGGGGCAGGTGACGGGGCAGACGACAAGGCAGAGGGAGCAGGCGAGGGGAGGAGCCATGGAGAGCGGCTGCTGGCTCGTGGCCCTGCCCGCGGTCGACGGCAGGCAGTACGTGTACCGCGTGTACGCCCCCGACGACGCGCTCCCCGCGGACCTGTTCTGGGACGCCTGGCACTGCCATGACGAGGGTCCGTATCCGCGCGCGTACGACGTGTTCGACGCGGCGGAGATCGAGCGGATGGGGTGACCGGCCCGTCGCCGGCGCCGGAACTTTCTGACGGTTCATCAGTATTGAATGTTCGAGGCGGCACCGCTACGTTCCGCGACGACGCGATTCCCGCGGCGGCGCGGGGCGTCCCGGCTCACGACGCGAAGGGGTGGCCGCATGGCCGAAGTCAGCGCGGAAGCACGCATCGAGGCACCCGCCGAGAAGGTGTGGGCGCAGCTCACGGACTTCTCCTCGTGGAACAAGTGGAACGCCACGCACACCGACTTCCCCAAGGGCGGCCCGGCCGCGCTCGCGGTGGGCGGGCAGTTCGAGGAGAACATGAAGCTGATGGGCTTCCCGGCCGAGGTCACCTGGACCATCGAGGACCTGGTGCCCGAGCGGGCGTTCGCGATCCGGGGCAAGGGCCCGATGGGGGTGAACGTCGGCACGCGCTACACCCTCACCCCGGAGGGCGACGGGACGCTGGTCCGCGCGGACGGCGAGTTCACGGGCGCGGCCGTCTCGCTGATGGCCGGCAAGCTGAAGGACTCGGCGACGGCCGCGCTGACGGAGTCGCTGCGCAAGCTGGCCGGCCTGGTCACCTGACGCCCCCTCCCTCCCCGGCCCGGCTCCGGATGCGGGCCCGGCTCCGACCTCAGCCCCAGACCCTGCCCCGGACCCGGCCCCGGCACGCACGAGAAGGCGCCCCGTACGCGATGTACGGGGCGCCTGTTCATCTCTGCCTCACTGTCGGACGTCGGCCGTGCCCGCACGGGGTCAGTCTTCGTCGGCGAGGATCAGGTACAGCTTCTTGCGCGCTTCGTTGATGACGGCGACGGCCTTCTCGCGCTGGTCCTGGCTGCCGGTCTTCCAGACCTGCCCGAACGCCTCCATCAGGCCGAATCCGGCCTGGCGGACCTCGTTCATGGCGTCCCAGTCGACACCGCGTCCGGCCTCCTCCCACGGGGCGTCGGGGCCCTCGTCGGCGGCGGTGCGGCCGGCGTCGGTGAGCGAGAACAGCTTCTTGCCGCCTTCACTGGCGCTCTCGATCAGGCCCTCGTCCTCCAGCAACTGGAGCGTGGGGTAGACCGAACCGGGGCTCGGCTTCCAGGCGCCGCCGCTGCGCTCGGCGATCTCCTGGATCATCTCGTAGCCGTGCATCGGGCGGTCCTTGAGCAGCGCGAGGATCGAGGCGCGCACGTCGCCGCGCCGGGCTCGCCCGCGCGGGCCGCCTCCTCGTCCGCCGCGGCCGCCCCAGGGACCGAAGCCGCCGGGCCCCCCGAAGCCGGGCCCGAATCCGCCGAACGCGGCACGCCGGCTCTCGAACTCTCCGTGCCCGAAGCCGGGCCCGCACTTTCCGTGTCCGTGGTCATGTCCATGAGTACGCATGGGAACCATCCCTTTCCTTCACTATCAGGCGCTTCGCACGCCTCGGTACAACGATCTTGACCGATCGCCGATGCCTCAACGATATATCGGAACCGGTCGCCTGACAACACCCTCCGACCAGCGCGAACGCCCGCCCCGACAGGTCACCCACTCCGAACCGGCCCCCGCAGGCCGCGAAAACCGCTTGGCGGCCGCGCTCCCCGGCGAGCGAGGATCACCGGACCCCGTTCGTGTCCGGCCGCCTCGACCTGGCTCTGACCGTCCGGAAGCTGGAAGCCTGGGCCGCCGCGCTGAACCGGCTCGACGCCGGCGAGGACGTGGCCTGGATGGAGTTGAGCAGGGGACCGACGCTCTCCGTGCGGCTCGACGGCGAACGCGGCTGCCCCGAAGCGGTCGTCGAGGAC
The DNA here is from genome assembly GCF_055639095.1 of Streptomyces sp. NPDC107550. NCBI lineage: Bacteria > Bacillati > Actinomycetota > Actinomycetes > Kitasatosporales > Streptomycetaceae > Streptomyces > Streptomyces sp. NPDC107550. Next base: position 24,943 of record NZ_JBVKBC010000022.1, on the reverse strand, counting down.
GAGTCGGGGTCCATGGTCACCGTGCGGGTGCCGTTCGTCCCGCCGGACGACTGGATCGCGGACCACCGGCGGCGCCTGCGCGACGTGCGCGAACACTGGGTGCCTCTGCTGTCGACGTAACCCGACGTGACCCCACGGGCGAGCGAACGTGCAGGCAGGGCGTGCGCGGCGGACAGCGCGTGCGGGGCGGACGAGATGGAGGACGACGCCGAGTCGGGGGCGTCCGCGTCAGCGTCACACGCCCGCTTCACCTGATAGGACGCATCCGCGTTCATTCCGTACTACTTCCGGTCCGGCGCCCATATGGTCTGCGAGCCGCCCGGTCGTGGCGGCATCCACACCGACACTGAGGAGTCAACCGTGAGGTCTTCGGGGCGTGTTGCCGTCTCCGCCATGGCCGTGGCCATGGCGGCGCTGGGGGTGGGCGGCGGCGCGACCGCGGCCGCCGCACCCACCGCCGACCCGTCGTGCAGCGGAGCGTCGTGCACCGAGTTGCGGCCGACGCGCCTGAGCGCGAGTCAGGGCAGCCTGAACGTCACCCAGATGCAACTGGAGAACATCAACGCGACGGCGTCCGACGCCGTGACGGGTGAACCGATCCGCGGCGCCAAGATCGTGTTCGCCACCGTGGGCGGACGCACCCTCGGCGTCGCCTACACCGACTACTACGGCATCGCCGCGATCACCGCCCCGGAGAACCTGGGCCCCGGCACCCTCCAGGAACTGCTCGGCGGCTACGAGGCGGCGATGGTCGGCGACGGGGTCCACGCCCCCGTCGGCGCCCACGGCGCGATCACCATCGGCACCGACCAGGGCCCCGGCGTGCCGAACTCGCCGTGCTCGGTGTGCAGCGACCGGGCGCTGAAGCAGGACGTCGTCCCGGTCGACTGGAGCCGGTGACCGTGCGGCTCCCGCGCCTGCGCTCCCGTACCGCCGCCGCCCCCGCCGCCCCCGGCGACCCGGCGCGGCCCGCGGCCCCGGCGCGGGAGCCGGGCGGCACTGCTCCGGCGGGCCCGGTCAACGGGCACGCGATCCTGGAGACGGTCGCCGCGCTCCCCATCAGCACCTGGCGCTACCTCTGGGAGCCCGAGGACGTACGGCACCTCGGCCCCATGGCACAGGACTGGCACGCGGCGTTCGGGTTCAATCCGGACGACACCACGATCTCCGTCGTGGACGCCCTCGGCGTCGCCCTCGTCAGCGTGCAGGCCCTACACCGCCGTATCGCCGACCTCACGGAGGAGGTCGAACACCTGCGCGCGGCCGTGCCCGCCACCCCCGCACCCGCGCCCGGCACCGAACCGGCCGCCACCACCGTCGCCGCCGGCGCCGACAAGGACGGACGACCCTCATGACGACCGAGACCGCATCGCCCCGACCCGCATCGACCCGGCCCGCATCGCCCCAGGCCGCGTCGGCCCACCACCCGGCCCCGGGCGCGCCGGACGGACCCGCACAACAAACACCCGTACCGCCCGCGCCCTCCGAACCGTCCGAACCGCCCGGCCTGTCCGCGGAAGCGGTCTGGCGGCTGCCTGTCACGGTCTGCCGCGTCACCCAGTTCCTCGGCGCGACCACGGCGAACGCCCTGCTTGACCGCGCGCTGACCTCCCCCGGCGGCTCCCTCCACCCCTCCCTGATCGGCGACGAGGAGCTGGCCCCCGAGGTCCGCAGCTCCCGCTCCCGCCCCGACTTCGCCGCGCCCGAACTCCTCGCGGCCATCGCCGACGTACTCCCGGCCGTCGAGCACACCCTCGGCGTCTCCTGCCGCCACACCGAGCCCGACTACAGCCTCAACGTGCACAACGACGGCGACTTCTACCGGTCCCACCAGGACACCAGCCGCGAGTACGCGCCCCGCCGCCTGCTGACCTTCGTCTACTACCTGCACCGCACACCCCGCCCCTTCACCGGCGGCGCGCTGCGGATGTTCGACGCGGCGCTGCCGCTGTACTCCGAGCCGGCCGGGCGCTGGCAGGAGCAGACCTGGCGGGACTGGGAGCCGGAACACGACAGCATCGTCTTCTTCCTTCCGACCGCCTGGCACGAGGTCCGCCCGGTCGTCTGCCCGAGCAAGCGGTACGAGGACAGCCGCTTCGCCGTCAACGGCTGGCTCTGCGCCCCGAACCCCCTCGACCGTGCCCCGCACCCCACCGAGGCCCCCCGCCCCACCGGCACCGCCGGGATGCCCTGAACGAATCCCCGCTGTCGCCGGCAGCCCCACCGGTCTTTCCCAGCACAATTCTCCCACCGGCTTCCCACCTGGCCGATTTCCGCCCGGGCGGAAAATTCGTCGCAGCGGGAGTGTGGACAGTCTGTAAAGCCGTCCATACAGTGATGCCGGGTCCTGCAAGAGAGCAGGAAATCAGGGGGGTATGAGCGGCATCCTCACGAGGATTCCGCTTTTCCATGAGTTCCGTATAAGCGGTCACTCATGAAGCCGTATCACCAGGCACCGTCACGGCTTTCCCCTGCCCGGGTTCCCGCGCCGCGACTTCACGGTCACCGGCACCGGATCCCGCTCGTTTCCCGCACCTCCCTACGCGAAGGAAGAGGCCATCATGCCGTTATCGGCAGCCGACCTGGCGAAGCTGGGCGACGCACCCGTCACGATCCAGTCCACGTTCTTCCCGAACATCTGCCTGCGCATGGACGGCACCGGGGTCACGACCGCGACCGACCCGGGCGCGGGGAAGGTGAACTGTCAGTACGGCCCCGGGTCCTGGACGTCGTTCAAGGTCCGGCCGCAGTCGGACGGGACGTACGCCTTCGAATCGGCGGCGTTCCCGAACGTGTACCTCAGGATGGACGGCACCGGCGTCCCCACCACCATGGCCGGCGGCGGCACGGTGAACTGTCAGTTCGGTTGCGGGCCTTATGAGAAGTACCGGCTGCGGGCCCAGTCCGACGGCTCGTTCTCCTTCGAGTCGGCGGCCTTTCCGAACATCTTCCTCAGGATGGTGACGGGCAGCGGCGTCACCACCGCGACGGGCCCCGGCGGAACGGTCAACTGTCAGATCAACGCCAACGGCGGCGAGCACGAGAAGTTCTACCTCGACAAGGCCTGACCACCCAAAAGCCCGGAACTCCCCTCACCGGAGCAACACACCCAGCCGGAAAGGGAATTGGCACCCCGGGCAGCAGAAAAGACAAAGGCGCCTTCTCCGCCGACGCAACACCAAGCGGAGAAGGCGCTTTTCTCCACGCCCCAGACCTCCACGCCCCAGACCTCCACGCCCCGAACCTCTACGGCCCGGATCTCCTCGACCCGGCCAAGGTCAGGTAGAGGCGTCGGGCGGGACCGCGACCAACAGATCGACGACGTACACCTCTTCGACCTCACCGGACGAACAAAGCACCCTGAGCCGCGCGGACCACCGACGCCCGCGCCCGCGCCAAGGCCAGTCACCCCGGATTGGCCTTGGCGCGGGCGCCGGCCCGGCCCCTACCGTTCCGGCATGCGTATCCGTGTCGTAGACGCCTTCACCGACCGCCCCTTCGCCGGCAACCCGGCCGGCGTACTGCTCCTCGACGCCTACCCCACCGACGCCTTCCCGGACGACTCCTGGCTCCAAAGCGTCGCCGCCGAGATGAACCACGCCGAGACCGCGTTCGCCCGCCCCCTTCCGCCGGGCGGCGACGCGGACTGGGAGCTGCGCTGGTTCACGCCGACGACGGAAGTCGACATGTGCGGCCACGCGACGCTGGCCACCGCCCACGTCCTGCGCACGACGGGCGCCGCCGATGGCCCCGTACGGTTCTCGACGCGCGGCGGGCTGCTCGTCGCGGAGCCGGGGCCGGGCCGCGCGATCACCCTGGACTTTCCGACCGCGCCGCTCACCGAGGAACCCGCACCGCAGGGGCTCGTGCAGGTGCTCGGGGCCGCGCCGCTGTGCGCGTACGACACCGGGGAGGCCATCGGCGACCTGCTGGTCGAACTGGCGGACGAGCAGACCGTACGGGGGCTCGCGCCGGACCTGCGGGCGCTGGCCGCCCTGTCCGAGCGGGGGATCATCGCCACGGCGCGCGCGGCGGACCCGGCGCGCGGGTACGACTTCGTCTCGCGGTGCTTCTTCCCCCGGGTCGGCATCGACGAGGACCCCGTGACGGGCAGCGCCCACACCGCGCTCGCCCCCTTCTGGGGCCCGCGTCTGGGCCGCGCCGATCTCACCGGCCTCCAGGCGTCAGCCCGCACCGGCCTCGTCCGCGTCGGCCTGCGCGGCGCCCGCACCCTGCTCACCGGCGACGCGGTCACCGTGCTCGACGGGGAGCTTGCGGTGTGAGGGCGCCGCGCGTTCAGGGGGTCGGCAGCCAGCCCACCTTCCCGGCGAGCAGGGCGTATCCGACGAACGCGCCGATGTCGAGCAGGGTGTGCGCGACGACGAGCGGGCCGACGCGCCCCCAGCGCCGGTAGAGGAAGACGAAGACGACGCCCATCACCAGGTTGCCGAAGAAACCGCCGATGCCCTGGTAGAGGTGGTACGAGCCGCGCAGCACGGACGACGCGACGAGCGCCGTCCCCGGCGACCAGCCCAACTGGCCGAGCCTGCGCAGCAGATAGCCGACGACGATGACCTCCTCCAGCACCGCGTTCTGCGCGGCGGAGAGGATCAGCACCGGGAACTTCCACCACACGTCGGGCAGCGCCTCGGGCACGACGGTGAGGTTGAAGCCGAGGCCGCGCGCGGCGAGGTAGAAGGCGATGCCGGTGCTGCCGATGCACGCGGCCACCAGCGCCCCGCGCCCGGTGTCGGACCACGGCCGGGCGCGGTCGAAGCCGATCGTGCGCAGGCTTCCGCCCTCCCGCAGCAGGAAGTGCGCGACGAGCGCCACGGGCACGAGCGCGCTGGCGATCCCGAACAATTGCCACGCGAGATCCAGCCACGGACGCCCCGGCGCCGCCGAGGCGTTGAGGGTGGCGGCCTGGTCCTTGAGACCGCCCGGTTTGGTGACCGACCCGACAAAGCTGATCAGGGCGGATACTCCGCTCGCACCGAGCGAAAGCGCCAGGACGAGCACCGTCTCGTCCCGCAGAATCCGCCGCGAGGACCGCTCTTCGGGAAAAGATCCGGCCACGGACCCCGTCTCCACCTGCACAGTTGACTCCAGTTCAGTAATCGCGCCGCATCCCTCACGCCGCCCCGCTAGGGTCTCGAATGCAGGTACGAAGATCGCGCGCGACAGGCCGAGGGGGACGGGCGCCGCAGACTGCCGCACCGCAGCCCTCTCTTGCTTCACCGCTTATATCGCAACTGCCTTTATGGCTCAGGGAGGGGCACCACCGCCATGGGACGTCACAGCAGCATGCCCGACGGGTACGGGACGGCCGAGGCCGACCCACGACCCCGGTCGCGGGGGCGGACGGTGGCCATCGCGACGGCCCTCGTGCTCGTCGTCGCCGCCGGTACGGCCCTCGCGGTCCGCGGCGACCTCCTCGGCCTCGGCAGCGGCTGCGGCGACCCGGTGCGCATCGGCGTGGTCGCCTCCCCCGACGTGGCGCCCGCGCTGGCCGACGCCGCCGACCACTCCAGGAAGGAGCAGCTCACGACGGACGGCCGCTGCCTCGACGTGACGGTCACGGCCCGCGACTCCTACAAGGTCGCGGAGTCGTTGCGCACCGGCACGAGCACGCCCGACTACCAGGTGTGGGTGCCGGACTCGAACCTGTGGCTCCAGCGCGTCGCGCAGAACTCCAAGGCCACCAAGGTCAAGGCGGCGGGCAACATCGCCTCCTCCCCCATCGGCGTCGGCATGGTGCCCGCGGCCGCGAAGCAGTTCGGCTGGCCCCGCAAGACGTACTCCTGGACGGAGCTGACCGGCGCCGCCACGCAGGACGACAAGCTGCGCCTGGGCGCCGCCGACCCGTCCCGCAGCGCGACCGGCCTGCTGGCGCTGACGAAGCTGGCGTCCGCCGCGAAGGACTCCGGCGACAAGCAGGGCACCCAGGCGGCGGCCATGGCGAAGGTCCTCTCGCAGCGCACCTCGGACACGGACGGCCAGCTCCTGGACACCGTGGCCCGCGACTCCTCCGGCACCGAGCAGGGCAATCCGCGCCGCAACCAGGCGCTGGTCCTGTCCGAGCAGGCCGCGTTCACGCACAACGAGGACGCGGAGGACGGCGGCGCGCTCGACCTCTTCTACCCGAAGGACGGCTCCCCGCAGCTCGACTACCCGCTCTCCCTGGTCGACGAGTCGCGCCTGTCGACCGCGCAGAGCCGGGCCGCCGTCCGCTTCATGACGCTGCTCGGCGCGCCCGAGGGCCGTTCGATCCTGCGCGAGCACGGCTTCCGTACGGACGGCGACGCCTCGCCCGGGGCCGTCGCCGAGCAGGCGGGCGCCCGCTCCCCGCAGCCGTACGCGGAACCGACGGCCGCGCCGCCCAGCCAGGAGCAGGTCGAGGAGACCCTCGGCATGTGGACGATCACCGTGCAGAGCGCCCGTATCTCCACGGTGGTGGACGCGTCGGCGTCGATGGCGAACCCGGTGCCGGGGCGTGGGGAGTCCCGTATGGAGGTCACCAAGGCGTCGATGCTGGCGGCCCTGTCGACGTTCACGCCCGAGGACGAGATCGGGCTGTGGGAGTTCGCCACACACTTGGACGGCGACCGCGACTACAAGAAGCTCGTGCCGACCGAGCGTCTCGGCGACCGCAAGGGCGCCGGCACCCAGCGCGACCGCCTGTCCGCCGCGTTCAGCTCGCTCCAGCCGGTGCCCGGCGGCGCGACGGGCCTGTACGACACGACCCTCGCCGCCTACCGGGAGGCCGTCTCCTCCTACCGCGACGGCAAGTTCAACGCGCTAGTCGTCGTCACCGACGGCGTCAACGAGGACCCGGGCTCGATCTCCCGCAGCAGTCTCGTCTCCCAGCTCGAAGACCTCTCCGACGCGGAGCACCCGGTGCCGATCATCGCCATCGCGGTGGGCCCGGACACCGACAAGGACGAGATCGAGCAGCTCGCGGCGGCCACCGGCGGCTCCGGCCACCAGGTCACCGACCCGGCCGACATCCAGGAGGTCATCCTGAAGGCCATCATCGAGGCGGGCGCCAAGAGCTCCTGACCGCCGGTCAGCCGAGCGGCACGGCCGGTTCGGGCAGCCCCACGGGCCACTGGTGCACGGGCTCGCCGACATGACTCAGCTCGCAGTACCTGCGGGTCGTCGCCGCGAGCGCCGCGTCCCGGGCGAGCCCGCTCTCCCTGGCCCGGTGATAGGTGGCGGCCTGCCAGGACGCGCCGTTCACCCGCAGCCGGCAGCGCTCCTCGATGACGCCGAGGTACAGGTCGCGGTCGGCGGGCTCGACTCCCCACGCGTCGAGCCCGGCGGCGGCCAGCGGCAGCAGCTCGTCCCGTACGAGGGCGACCGCCGGCACCTGTTCCGTGCCGCCGAACCGGCCCCGGCGCGGCCACTCCAGGCGCGCGTCGATCCCGTACCGGCACGCGGCGTCGAAGTTGCGGGACGCCGCGTCGAAGGAGAGCCGCGACCACACGGGCCGGGAGTCCTCGGCCAGCGCCCGTACGACGCCGTAGTAGAAGGCCGTGTTGGCGATGACGTCGATGACGGTGGGACCGGCGGGCAGCACCCGGTTCTCCACACGCAGGTGCGGGACCCCGTCGGCGATCCCGTACACGGGCCGGTTCCAGCGGTAGACCGTGCCGTTGTGCAGCACGAGTTCGGCGAGGCTCGGCACACCGCCCGCGTCCAGGACCTTCAGCGGGCTCTCGTCGTCGACGATGGGCAGCAGCGGCGGGAAGTAGCGCAGGTTCTCCTCGAAGAGGTCGTACGCCGAATCGATCCACCGCTCCCCGAACCAGGTGCGCGGACGCACGCCCTGCGCGGCGATCTCCGGCGCACGCGTGTCCGTGGACTGCTGGAACAGCGGGGGCCGCGACTCACGCCACAGCTCACGCCCGAACAGGAACGGCGAGTTGGCGCCGAGCGCTATCTGTACGCCGGCGACGGCCTGCGCCGCGTTCCACACATCGGCGAACCGGGCGGGGGTGACCTGAAGGTGCAACTGCACGGACGTACAGGCCGCTTCGGGCGCGATGGAGGAAGACGTGCAGGTCAGCCGCTCGACGCCGTCGATGTCGAGCTGGAAGTCCTCGCCGCGCGCGGCGACGATCTGGTCGTTGAGCAACGTGTACCGATCGACAGCGGAGAGGTTCGCGGAGACGAGATCGTCCGCGCCGAGCGTGGGCAGAATTCCGATCATCACGATTCCCGCGTCGACCTCGTTGGCCTTGCGGTGCGCATAGCCGAGACCGGTGCGCAACTCCTCGGCGAGCTGGTCGAGAACGCGGCCGCCCAGCCGGTGCGGGGCAATGTTCACTTCAAGGTTGAACATGGCGAGTTCGGTCTGGAAATCCCGGCTCGCGATGCGCTCCAGAACTTCCGCATTCATCATTCTCGGGGTGCCGTCGGGGCCGCAGAGATTCAGCTCGATCTCCAGCCCCATGAGATTCTTAGCCCGGTCGAACCGCTTCTCCTCCAGCAGCCTCCCGAGCCCCGTCAGGCACTCGTCGAGCTTGTGGCGGTAGCGCCGCCGGTCGCCCAGATCAAAGGCGCCCGCATCGACCTTCTCCCCCATGGAAGCGTCCTTCCTCGCGTGGGCAGCCCGCTGATCCGGCCGCGTGTCACGGTGGATGATGCCCAGGCGATGTGATCGATAACGCCCCGCGCGGGCCCGCGGAGCAGTACGCTCCCAGCAGTTACCCCGCGGCACATTCCTTAGGCATGCGGCCCGCCGCAGATTCACCGGCCGGAAGCCTGGTGAAAAACGCCGATCGGAATCGGCCGACCGGCCCGGTGGAAAGGCCGAGGTCACCCGAGTGGGTTCCCCGGTAAATAGGAAGCAAACCCACAAATCACCGCTGCCACGACGGCCGAAGAACGCCTTGCCAGGTGTATCCGGCGCCCATCCGGAAACACGGATGGAACATACGTCGTATAAACTCCGCGGACGAGACAGAGTGTCGGCGCCCGCGGCCGAGGCCCCCGCCCCCTCTGCCCCGCGCACTTTCCTCGCGCACCTATGCGCACCCGCAGCAGACAGCGCCGTCCGCTCGCTCCGCACCGCCCCGTTCCACGTGCCTGTCCACACGAGAGGCGACCCACCATGCCCCTGCATGTCCCGCCGGCTCCCGCGCCCGCCCTGCGCAGTGTCCTCACGGCCCTCGGTTCCCCCACCGCCGTCCGCGAGGCACGCACCCCGTCGCTGCGCTCCGCGGCCTCCGCCCGCCCCGAACTCCCGCTGCCGGTCCACGTCCTGGACCGCATCACCGACGCCACAGGCCAGGCCCGCGCGCGGCTCAGCGGCTGGCGGTTCCTGATCCGCTGCGACGACCGCTCCCTGGCCGCCGCCGACACCCTGCTCACCGCGGACGGCTGGGCGTTCTCGCACTTCTTCGAGGGTCCCTACGTCACCTCCACCGAGCGCGCGCTGCGCCAGGCGGAGGCCCTGCCGAAGACCTACCAGCCGCGCCTGCTGTCGGTGCCGGAGCTGTACATGCTCACCCTGTGGCTGCACGGCGACCCCGCGGCGGACGCCGGCGAGGGCCGGCCGGCCGCCGACGACATCCTCGTCCCGCTCGCTCCCGCGCCGCCCGGCATCGCCGCGTACCGCCCGCACCGCGTGGCGGACCTGCTGCCGGTCCTGACCCACCGCCTCACCCCGCCGCCGGCGACCCTCATCGCCTGACGCGACCGGAAGCACCACCCGCCCTGTGCCCCGCGCCGCCCGCCGTCCGGTCGCGGGGCACAGCCCTGCCCGCGCCCGCGCCGCGCGCACCCGGGAGGACTAGCCCGCACGGGCCACCCCGAACCATCCGAAGAGGCCGTGCAGTTGACCTGAACCGCCCGCAAGAGTGATGCGTCTAGCTCCAGTGAGGACCGCTGCTACGAAATACCTGCGGAACGACTCCCGCGGGGCAACACTGGGTTCCGACCGAATGAATCGGGGGGCGGCCATGAACGAGCCTTCAAGCCGCGGCAAGCAGAACACGACGCACACGACGACCACCACACACCCGACGAGCACCACGAGCGCCACGAGCACCGTCAAGCACCACGGCCAAGCCGACGTCATCGAGATCACTTCGCAGCGAAAGATCCCCTCCATGTGCCAGCACCAGCCTTCGTGCCCCTCAGCCGACTCCGCGGACCGCGAGGCCGCGCTCCCCGTGGCTCACCACCCGGAGCAGGGCTGGAGCCTGCTGTGCAACGGCGTCCTCCTCTTCGAGGACACCGGCGAACTGCTGCCCAACGGAACGATCATCGCCCCCCACCGCCCCCTCTCCCGAGTAGTAACAGCAGCCTGACGCCTGCAAACCCCGAGAGGACAAGCGCCCCGACAGGGGCGCGGGGAACTGCGCGCTCAGCCCCAACGCACCCGCACGAACCCCGAATCCCCAGGGGGCAAGCCCCGATAGGGGCGCGAGGAACTGCGCGCTCAGCCCCAACGCACCCGCACGAACCCCCACCCCCGGGGGGCACCCCCAAAAAAGGACACGGGCCCCTCCGAAGAGAGACCCGCACCTTAAAACCCGCCAACTACCCCTCGTACGCATCCAACGGCGGACAAGAACAAACAAGGTTCCGATCCCCGAACGCCTGATCGATCCGACGAACCGGTGGCCAGTACTTGTCGGCCACAGACACCCCCGCAGGGAAGACCCCCTCGCCCCGCGAGTAGGCGTGCTCCCACTCCCCGCCGAGCATCCCGGCCGTGTGCGGAGCATTCCGCAGCGGGTTGTCCTCCGCGGGCCAGACCCCGGACGCGACCTTCTCGATCTCCCCGCGGATAGCGATCATCGCGTCGCAGAACCGGTCCAGCTCGACGATGTCCTCGCTCTCCGTCGGCTCGATCATCAGCGTCCCGGCCACGGGGAACGACATGGTCGGCGCGTGGAAACCGTAGTCGATGAGCCGCTTGGCGATGTCGTCGACGCTGACCCCGGTCGCCTTGCTGATCGGCCGCAGGTCGATGATGCACTCGTGCGCGACGAGCCCGCCGGGCCCGGTGTACAGCACGGGGAAGTGCGGCTCCAGGCGCTTGGCGATGTAGTTCGCGGAGAGCACCGCGACCTGCGTCGCCCGCTTCAGCCCCTCGCCGCCCATGAGACGCACGTACGCCCAGGAGATCGGCAGGATGCCCGCGGAACCCCACGGCGCCGCCGAGATCGGGCCGACGCCCGTCTCGGGACCGGCGGCCGGCTGCAACGGGTGGTTGGGCAGGTACGGCGCGAGGTGCGCGCGCACACCGACCGGACCGACGCCCGGGCCGCCGCCGCCGTGCGGGATGCAGAACGTCTTGTGCAGGTTGAGGTGCGAGACGTCCCCGCCGAAGCGGCCCGGCTTGGCGAGACCCACCAGCGCGTTCAGGTTCGCGCCGTCCACGTAGACCTGGCCGCCCGCGTCGTGCACCGCGGCGCAGATGTCGGCGACGTGCTCCTCGAACACACCGTGCGTCGAGGGGTACGTGATCATGAGTACGGCCAGCTCGTCGGCGTACTGCTCGATCTTCGCGCGCAGGTCCGCGATGTCGACCTCACCGTCGTCGGCGGTCTTGACGACGACGACCTTCATGCCGGCCATCACAGCGCTCGCCGCGTTGGTGCCGTGCGCGGAGGACGGGATGAGGCAGACGGTGCGCTGCTCGTCGCCGTTGGCGCGGTGGTAGCCGCGGACCGCGAGGAGCCCGGCCAGCTCGCCCTGCGAACCGGCGTTCGGCTGGAGGGAGACCTTGTCGTAGCCGGTGACCTCGGCGAGACGTTCCTCCAGCTCGCGGATGAGCGTCAGATAGCCCTCGGCCTGCTCGGCGGGCACGAACGGGTGGAGCTGACCGAACTCGGGCCAGGTCACCGGCTCCATCTCGGTCGTCGCGTTCAGCTTCATCGTGCAGGAGCCGAGCGGGATCATGCCCCGGTCGAGCGCGTAGTCGCGGTCGGCGAGCTTGCGCAGGTAGCGCAGCATCGCGGTCTCGGAGCGGTGCTGGTGGAACACCGGGTGCGCCAGGTACTCGTCCTCGCGCAGCAGGCCGGCCGGAAGGGCGTCGACGGCCTCGGCGTCCAGCGCCTCGATGTCGGCCTCGACTCCGAACGCGCTCCACACGGCGGCGAGCTGCGCGCGGTTCGTCGTCTCGTCGCAGGCGACGGAGACGTGGTCGGCGTCGACCAGGCGCAGGTTGACCCCGCCCTCGCGGGCCGCGTCCACGACAGCGGCGGCCTTGCCGGGCACGCGCACGGTGAGGGTGTCGAAGTACGAGCCGTGCACGACCTCGACTCCGCCCGCGGTGAGACCGGCGGCGAGAACGGTCGCGTAGCGGTGGGTGCGGCGGGCGATCGTCTTCAGGCCCTCGGGCCCGTGGTAGACGGCGTACATGCCGGCCATGACGGCGAGCAGCACCTGCGCGGTGCAGATGTTGCTGGTGGCCTTCTCGCGGCGGATGTGCTGCTCACGGGTCTGGAGCGCGAGCCGGTACGCCTTGTTGCCGTCGGCGTCGACGGAGACGCCGACCAGGCGGCCGGGCAGCGAGCGGGCGAACTTCTCGCGGACCGCCATGTAGCCGGCGTGCGGGCCGCCGAAGCCCATGGGCACGCCGAAGCGCTGGGTGGTGCCGACGGCGATGTCCGCGCCCAGCTCGCCGGGCGAGGTGAGCAGCGTGAGGGCGAGCAGGTCGGCGGCGACGGTGACGATCGCGCCCATCTCGTGCGCCTGGTCGATGACGGGCTTGATGTCCCGCACGGCACCGGAGGCGCCGGGGTACTGCACGAGGACGCCGACGACACCGCGCTCGGCGACCTCGGCGGGGATGCCCGCGCTGAGGTCGGCGACGACGATCTCGACGCCGGTCGGCTCGGCGCGGGTCTGGATCACGGCGATGGTCTGGGGCAGGGCGTCGGCGTCGATGACGTACACGCCGTTCTTGACCTTGCCGATGCGCCGGGACAGCGCCATGGCCTCGGCGGCGGCGGTGCCCTCGTCCAGCAGGGAGGCGCCGGAGGTGGGCAGGCCGGTCAGCTCGGCGACCATGGTCTGGAAGTTGAGCAGCGCCTCCAGGCGGCCCTGCGAGATCTCCGGCTGGTACGGCGTGTAGGCCGTGTACCAGGACGGGTTCTCCATGACGTTGCGCAGGATGACCGGCGGGGTGAACGTGCCGTAGTAGCCGAGGCCGATCATCGAGCCGAGTACCTGGTTGCGGTCGGCGAGCGAACGCAGCTCGGCCAGGACCTCGGCCTCGGTCCGCGCGCCGGGCAGGTCGAGCGCCTCGGCGCTCTTGATGACGTCCGGCACCGCGGCGGCCGTCAGCTCGTCGAGCGAGCCGTAGCCGACCTGCGCGAGCATCTTGGCCTGCGCGGCGTCGTCCGGGCCGATGTGGCGCTGCTCGAAGGGGATTCCCTGCTCCAACTCGGAGAGCGGAATGCGATGGGCGGTCATGACGGGGGCCTCCTGGTCATTGCGACCTACGAGGGGCACCACGGCGCGGGTGCCCGGACGGCCTCCCCCTCTGTCATCTCAACCTGAGAGCTTCACCGGCCCGGCCCGCGCTCCCACGGGGCATGCCGGTTTTCACCGTCGGTGAGAGCGGAAAACGTGCGCCCCGCCCTGCTTTCCAGAGTGACCTCGTCCGTGCGGTACGGGTGCCTGAGAGATTCCGGGGAGGATTTGCTCCTTCGGCGCCCCCGACGACTGTCCGGGGACTCTCCCGCACGGGGTCAGCAGCCGTCTGCCAGCCTACCAGCGGCTACTTGGCCGAGGGGTTCGAGTGGCCGCCTTCCTCATTGTGCTCTTTCGTAGTGTTTACACATGAGTTGCGATCAGTTGGAGGCACCGTGCAGACCGATGTCGATCCGCGCAATCTGATCGGCCGCAAGGCTTTCGACCGCACCGGGGCCCGGATCGGCACGATCGACGAGGTGTACCTCGACGACGCCACCGGAGTCCCCGAATGGGCGGCCGTACGGACGGGTCTGTTCAGCCGGGACGCCTTCGTGCCCCTGGAGCCGAGCGAACTGGTCGACGGCACCCTCCGCGTCCCCTTCGACCGCGCCCTGATCAAGGACGCCCCGGACTTCGGCGTGGGCCGCCACCTCTCCCCCGAGCAGGAACTCCAGCTCTACCACCACTACGGACTGGACGTCACCGCGCCGCCGGCCCCGGACGACCTGACCTTCGGCCGGACCGCCCGCCCCGAGGACGACCCCCGCCGCTGACCGGACCGCCCCTGGAACCACGCCCGCTCCCCCGCTCGGCGGAACTCCCGCCCGGCCGCTTCTCTACGGCATCTCGCTCCCCTGCGCTCATCCCGGACTCCCCGCCTCCTTCCTCGCCCCCGGCTCCCCGGCACTGCCCGCGCCCTCCTCCGCCGCGTCACCGGCCTCCGGCTCGACCGGCACCAACGGCAACGGCTCCGCCGGTTCCAGCAGCGGGTCGTCCACGGCGAAGGTCCGCACCCGCCCCGGCACCCGTGAGTACGGCGTCTCGAACCGCACCGTCACGCGTCCGAGCCCGCTGCCCTGCACCCACCCGGGCCCGAACTCCGCGTGCCGGATGTCATGGCCCGCCATCCAGCGCCGCTCAGCCCCCGACGCGCCCTGTGCGCCGGGCGCCACGACAGCCCCGGCCCCCGCCTGAGCCACCGCGCCCCCCGGCACGCCCGGCCCAACACCGGCCACGCCCGACACACCGGCCCCATCGGAGCCCCCGCCATCGCCGATACCACTGGCATCACCGCCACCGCCGGCCCCACCCGCACCACCGGCACTGCCGACACCGCTGGCTCCGCCCGCACCACCGGCTCCACCAGCTCCACCCGCACCACCGGCAGCACTAGGCCCGCCCGTATCCCCGGCACCCACCACCCCACGCACACCAATCCCGCCCCCATAACCCCCACCAGAGCCAGAGTCCCCCGCATCCCCCAGCACCCCCACCACGGCCCCCGCAACCCCCTCTGAGCCCTCCGCACCCCCACCCGTACTCCCCGCCCCCGGGCCCCCGGCAGTCGCCTCCTCGGCCCGCTCAGCCGCCGCCGCGGCCTGCGCGAACAGGTCCTCCTGGGTAAAGTCCGCGAGCCCGCTGACGCCGACGCCGAGCAGCCGGACGCCCCCGGTCGTGTCCACGGACTCCAGCAGCCGCGCCGCCGCCTCCCGCACCACCCCGGGGTCGTCGGTAGGCCCGCGCAGGGTCTCCGAACGGGTCAGCGTCGAGAAGTCGTACCGCCGCACCTTCAGGACTACGGTCCGTCCCGACCGCCCGGCTCCTCTGAGCCGCTCCACGCAGCGGTCGGCGAGCCGCTGCACCTCGGCCCGCACCCGCACCCGGTCGTGGATGTCGACGTCGTACGTGTCCTCGACGGACACCGACTTGGAGTCGCGCTCGGCGACCACGGGCCGGTCGTCGTGCGCCAGCGCCATCGCGTACAGGTGACTGCCGTGCGCCTTGCCCAGCAGCCGCACCAGCTCGTCCTCGCCCGCCTCCGCGATCTCCGCGACCGTGAGGATGCCGGCCCGCCGCAGATGGTCGCCGGTCGCGGGTCCCACGCCCGGCAGGATCCGCACGGACTTCGGCCCGAGCAGCGCCCGCTCGGTCCCCGGCGGTATCAGAAAGAGCCCGTCCGGCTTCGCCTCCTCCGAGGCGATCTTGGCGAGCATCTTGGAGGCGGCGAGCCCCACCGAACCGGTCAGCCCGGTCACCCGCCGGATGTCCTCCCGCAGCCGCACCCCCACCGCCCGCGCGGACTCCTCGTCCCAGGCGGTGCCCCCGGCCTCCAGATCGACGAACGCCTCGTCCAGGCTCAACGGCTCCACCAGCGGCGACAGCTCCCGCAGCAGCCCCATGACCTGCTCGCTGACCGCCTTGTACAGCCGGAATCTCGGCACCAGATACGCCGCGTTCGGAGCGAGCCGTCGCGCCTGCCCCATCGGCATCGCCGAATGCACCCCGAACACCCGCGCCTCGTACGACGCCGTGGCCACCACTCCGCGCGGTCCGAGCCCGCCGACGACGACCGCTTTCCCGCGCAGGCTCGGCTTGGACGCCTGCTCCGCCGAGGCGTAGAAGGCGTCCATGTCGAGATGCAGGATCGTCGGCGCGGTTCTCACATGTCCGATGCTGCCCTACGCCACTGACAACGGGACCTCAGCCACGTCACACGGCCCGGTTGCGCCGCCTGGCCAGCTCATCCTGGGGGTTGTGCCCGACCAGCGTCTCGCCGGTGTCGACGCGCTCGCCGTGCAACTGCGACAGGGCCGCCTCGACGTCCCGCCACACCACTCCGACGGCGATCCCGAAGATCCCCTGCCCGCCCTGGAGCAGATCGTGGACCTCGGCCGGCGACGTGCACTCGTAGACCGTGGCCCCATCGCTCATCAGCGTCATCCGCTCCAGGTCCCGGAACCCGCGCTCGCGCAGATGCTGCACGGCCGTCCGGATGTTCTGCAAGGAGACGCCGGTGTCCAGGAAACGCTTGACGACCTTCAGGACGACGACGTCCCGGAAGCTGTAGAGCCGCTGCGTCCCCGACCCGTACGCGGGCCGCACGCTCGGCTCGACCAGGCCCGTCCTGGCCCAGTAGTCCAGTTGGCGGTACGTGATCCCGGCCGCCGCGCACGCGGTCGGCCCCCGGTACCCGATCTGCTCGGACGTCGCGTCGCCCTCCGCCCCCGACCCCGCAGGCACGACCTGCGAGAGCTGCTGAGGGTGATCGGCCGCGCTGCCGTGAAACGAGTACGGTCCGCCCGTAGCCGTACCGTCGCCGCTGCTTCTCACGCCGACCTCCTCTTTGACCTGCCCTCTCGACGGTAGGCAGTCACAGGGGGTGCGTCAACGAACGCCACACTCGCCACGCCGAGTGATAATCACCCTACGAGTGGTTTCCCGTGTCCCACCGCGGGGAAAGGCTAGCCGAATGTGCCGCGGCGACCGCCGAATGGCGGCCGCCCGCTGATCACTGACTGTTGGTCCCGAAGTCCTCGGGTGAGATCTGGTCGAGGAACTCGCGGAACTTCTCCACCTCGTCCTCCTCCTCGTCCGGGATCGCGATGCCGGCGTCGTCCATGACCCCGTCACTGCCGAAGATCGGCGTGCCCGTGCGCAGCGCGAGCGCTATGGCGTCGGACGGGCGGGCACTGACCTCGACCCCGCTCGCGAACACCAGCTCCGCGTAGAACACGCCTTCTCGCAGGTCCGTGATCCGGACTTCGGTCAGCTCCTGACCGACCGCTTCCAGCACGTCCTTGAAAAGGTCGTGCGTCAGCGGCCTCGCGGGGGCCATGCCCTGCTGGGCGAAGGCAATGGCTGTCGCCTCCCCCGGTCCGATCCAGATGGGGAGGTAGCGGTCGCCTCCCACTTCACGCAGGAGCACGATCGGCTGGTTGGAGGGCATTTCGACCCGGACACCTACGACGTCGAGCTCGTTCACACAGCAACCCTAGGACGTGCCCGGCCGGTTTGGGTAGTCGGGCATGCTCCGCGGGCCGGGCCCACGGCGCTCGCCCGCCCCTGCGATCAGGGAAGACGCACCCCGAGAGCGGTCTGCACAAGTGCCGCGTGCAACCGCACGGTCAGCCCTGCCAGCTCCTTGGCGCGGGCCTGGGCGAGCGCCCGCGTCTGCGGATTGCGGTGCACCTTGAGGGGGGCGACGACGGAGTCCACGAGGCCGGCCTCCCGGTCGGCGGCGGCCCGCATGACCCGCAGATGACGCGGCTCGATGCCGAACCGGCCCAGATCGCCGATCAGCTCGGCCACCAGGACGGCCGACGCGTCGTAGCCGCCGTCCGGCAGCGCCGCGATCAGCCCGTAGGACTCCCACTCCACCAGCTCCGCCTCGTCGATCTCGGCGGCGGCGAGCAGTTCGTCGCGCCCGATCCGGGCGGCGGTGGGGCCGTCCTCGCCCTCATCGGCGGGGTCGCCCGGCCGCCCCGGCGCGGGGACGGGCAACGACTCGCCCCGCTCCAGAGCGTCGAGCTGCTCCTTGATCACCTTCAGCGGCAGGTAGTGGTCCCGCTGCATCCGCAGGACATGAGCCAGCCGCTCGACGTCCTCCGGACCGAACTTGCGGTAGCCGGAAGGCGTCCGCTGCGGCTCGACGAGCCCCTCGGACTCCAAGAACCTGATCTTGGAGATGGTCACCTCGGGAAACTCTTCGCGCAGCACGTTCAGAACGGTGCCGATGCTCATCTGTCGACTGTCCGCAGTGGCGGTGCCGCCCGCGGCACCGCCCCTCGGTGTGTGAAGCATGGACCTTCCTGACGGTTGGCTGACGGTTCAGATACCTCGCTGGCTCGCGTAGAACACCAGCCGGTACTTGCCGATCTGCACCTCGTCACCGTTGTTCAGCAGCACGGAGTCGATGCGCTCACGGTTGACGTACGTCCCGTTGAGGCTGCCGACGTCGGAGACCGTGAACGAGCCGTCCTGCTGGCGACGGAACTCCACATGGCGGCGCGAGACGGTCACGTCGTCCAGGAAGATGTCGCTCTGCGGGTGACGGCCCGCCGTGGTCAGATCGCCGTCCAGGAGGAAGCGGCTGCCCGAGTTCGGACCGCGCCGCACCACCAGGAGCGCCGAGCCCATCGGCAGCGCGTCCACCGCGGCCTGCGCCTCGGGCGACAGGGCCGGCAACTGCGTCTGGCCGGTGGCCTCCGGATCGTAGGACTCAAGACCGGAGATGGAGATCGTGGAGGTCGTCTCGGACGGGCCCTCCGCCGCGATCCCGCCCCGCAGCGGCGCACCGCAGTTGGAGCAGAAGCGGCTGTTCTCGCCGTTCCGGTTTCCGCACCTCGTACACACCAGGGCCGACATGGATGGATCACCCTCCTGCCGCGGCTGCCCCGCGGGGGCGTGGGACTCGTACGGGCCGGAACCAAACCCTCCACCCGTACGTGAGGTCGACGGTTCCCCGAAACCTATGCGGCCGGAACCGGCAGGGTCAACAGACGACGCGCCCTGTCCGCCCGAATTGTCTCCACCGACCTGGTCCCGGAACAGCGGGCGCTCGCCCACCTGCGTCTCCGGCACATCTCCCTGGCGCGACGCGCGGTGACGGTTGTCCTCACGCGCGCTCTTGCCGAACAACTTCGCAAACAACTTCACGGGCGATTCCCCTTGACCGAAACAGACCCGCCCGTGGGGCAGGACGAACCCTGACTGCACACATCGGCGTACCTCGCTGACACGGACATCCTCACAACGTCCGGGTCCGCGAAACAGTTTCCACCACGCACCCCGCCTACGGTGCGCCGACCCCCCGCAACCTCATGCCCTTGCACGACATCCCCCATACACCCTCGTCTCACTGCGAGGACGACCGAGCGTAGTCAGGCCGCTGCGCAGCTCGCAAGGCGTCCACGACGATCTTCTCCGACCGGCTGACAGCCACCGTGGCCTGCTCCTTCTCCAGCGTCTGCACCACACCTCCCGGGATGTTCAGGGCCGGTTCGAGGTCCTGCGGCTTGCCGATGACCTTGAAGCGGTACGGCTGGTTGATCTTGTGACCGTCGACGCTGACACCCTTGCCGCCGGTTCCGTCCGTGAGGTACGTGTTCGCCACGACCCGCACGCCGTTCACCTGGATCGCCTCGGCGCCGGCGGCCCGCAGCTCCTGGACCGCGTCGAGCAGCATGTCCGCCTGGACCGCCCCCTTCGTGTCCGTGACCGTCATGGTGATGCCGGGCCCCTGAGCGCCCACGGTGCCCGCGAGGATGCCGAGCTGCCGTTCCTTCTCGACCGTCTGCTTGCGCGCCTCCTTGGCCTGGTCCGAGCTGTTCTCCAACTCGGTGCGCTGGTCCTGGAGGCCCTGCTTCTCATCCTCTAGACGCTGAGTACGGTCGTCGAGTTCATCGAGGATGCGCACAAGATCTTCCTGACGCGCCCCGCGCAGCGAACTGTTGTCGCTGGTGGACCGCACCTGGATGGCGAGCCCGAGCCCCAGCCCGAACAGCAGCAGCGCGACGATGAGCTGCGCGCGCGAGAACCGCGGCGGCCACAGCCCCTTCACCAGCCGCTGACGCCCGGTCAACTGCGGCTGCCCGCCCGACTTCCCGCCCTGTTGCTCGGCGGCCGGCTCGGCGGGCTCCGCGGTCCGCTCCCCGGGCGCGATCTCAGCGGGCAGTTCCCTGCGCGCGCCCGGTGTGCCCTCGCCGGCCGCGTCCCGGCCGGTGTCCTTCGCGGTGTTGTCGTCCTCGCTCATCGGCCTCACGCCCGGAACACGTGCCGCCGGATGGCGGCGGCGTTGGAGAAGATGCGGATGCCGAGCACCACCACGACACCGGTCGACAACTGGGCGCCCACGCCCAGCTTGTCGCCCAGGAAGACGATGAGCGCGGCCACGACGACGTTGGACAGGAACGACACGACGAAGACCTTGTCGTCGAAGATCCCGTCCAGCATGGCGCGCAGCCCGCCGAACACCGCGTCGAGCGCCGCGACGACGGCGATCGGAAGGTAAGGCTCGACCACCGCCGGAACCTCGGGCCGGACGAACAGCCCGACCACCACTCCCACGACGAGGCCCAGTACGGCGATCACGATGTGCCCTTCTGCTCTGCTCTCGGCTGTGCTGTACGTACGATCACGCTGGGGGCGGCGGGAAGCCTCACGTCGTCCTGCGCCGCGATGCTGGTCCGGATCCCGAAGTTCTCCTTCAGGGCGTGCAGATACAGCCCGTCGGGGCTGTTCTGGAACCGGGTGCTCAGCCGCTGTCCGTCCCCCACCGCGAGCACCGTGTACGGCGGCACCAGCGGCTTGTTGTCGACCAGTATCGCGTCACCGGCGGCCCTGATCGCGGACAGTGCCGTCAGCCGCTGCCCGTTGATGCTGACGGCCTCGGCGCCTGACTGCCACAGCCCGTTGACGACGCGCTGCATGTCCCGATCACGCACCCGCCCGGTGTCGGAGAACCCGGCGCTCTCCCGCGGCCCGCTCCCGCCGCCGATCTCGGCGGACTTGGCGTCGTCGACGACGAGTTTGACGCCGGGACCGTGCACCGGGAGCGCCCCGGACAGGATGCCCACCAGCTCGCCCTGTTCACCGCCGTGCTTCTTGAGCGCCTGGCGCTGCATGGCACCGACGTCGGTACGCAGCGAGTCGACCTTGCCCTCAAGGGCGTCGGCGGTCTTGGTCTCCTGGTCGATACGGGCGATGAGTTCTTCGCGCTCCTTCGCCACGACCGGCGCCGCGACGCGGGCCTGCGCGGCCCCCACGGTCACGACGAGCGCGGCGAGCACGAGCCCGGCCGCGAGCCCCAGCTTGGCCCGCAGTGTCTTCGGCATCCCGCTCTGCCCCGCGGCCTTCTTACGGGCGGCGGCCTCCGCGTACCCGTCGTCGAGGCTGTGGTCCATCACGTTGGTCAGCAGCGACATCGACGCGTCGGGGCGCGCGGGGCGCTTGGGGGTGCTCCGAACGGGGGGCGGCTGCGGCATGCCGCACATCGTCGCATGTCGCGGCCACTGGCTCGAAATGGCCCCACCGGCGTGCCGGTCGGCGCCCGTTCGGGCGGCCGGCCGGCACGCGGAGGCTCAGCGTCCGGCGCTGTCCACGACGGCGGCCCACTCGTCGAGCAGCTGCTGCGCGGAGGAGTCGTCCGGTCCCTCGGCCCACAGGTGCGTGACGGCCTCGGCCGGGTCGGGCAGCACCATCACCCACCGCCCGTCCGCCTCGACGACGCGTACGCCGTCGGTGGTGTCCACGAACCGGTCTCCGGCCGCCTCGACGACGCGCCGCATGACGAGCCCCTTCACGGCCCACGGTGTGGCCAGGTCCCGCTTGTGGACGTGCGCCCGCGGGATCCGCGCGTCGATCTGGCTCAGCGTGAGCTGTGTACGAGCGACGAGCCCGATGAGCCGTACGAAGGCAGCGGCGCCGTCGAACACGCTGCTGAACTCGGGCACGATGAACCCGCCGCGCCCGTCACCGCCGAAGATGGTCCGCTCCTCGCGCCCGACCCGGGTCAGGTCGTCGGGCGAGGTGGTCGTCCATTCGACCTGCGTGCCGTGGTACGCGGCGACCTGCTCGGCGATCCGCGTGGTGGTCACGGGCAGCGCGACGCGCCCGCTGCGCCGCTCGGCGGCGACGAGGTCGAGCATGACGAGCAGCGCCCGGTCGTCCTCGACGATGCGGCCCTTCTCGTCCACGAGCGACAGCCGCTCACCGACCGGGTCGAACCGTACGCCGAAGGCCGCGCGCGCCGACGCCACGATCTCCCCGAGCCGCACGAGCCCCGAACGCCTGCTGTCGGCGGATTCGGTCGGCCGCGACTCGTCGAGCCCGGGGTTGATGGTCAGCGAGTCGACGCCGAGCCGCCCGAGCAGGCTGGGCAGCACGAGCCCGGCACTGCCGTTGGAGGCGTCCACGACGACCTTGAGCCCGGATTCCGCGATCCCGGTCGTGTCGAGGTTGCGCAGCAGCGACCCGGTGTACGAGTCGAAGACGCTGGACGGGAAGTGCAGATCGCCGATCTCGCCGGGGAACGCCCGCCGGTACTCCTGTCGCGCGTACACCCGGTCGAGCTTGCGCTGACTGCCCTGGGAGAGGTCGGCACCGCGCTCGTCGAAGAACATGATGTCGACGGAGTCCGGCACGCCGGGTGTCGTACGGATCATGATGCCGCCGGCGCTGCCTCGCGCGGTCTGCTGGCGCGCGACGGGCAGCGGCACGTTCTCCAGGTCGCGTACGTCGATGGCGCTGGCCTGGAGCGCCGAGATGACCGCCCGCTTGAGCGCGCGGGCGCCTCGGGAGTGGTCGCGGGCGGTGGTGACGGTCGAGCCCTTCTTCAGGGTCGTCGCGTAGGCGCCTGCGAGCCGTACGGCCAGTTCGGGGGTGATCTCGACGTTGAGGATGCCGGAGACGCCTCTCGCGCCGAACAGGTGGGCCTGCCCGCGGGACTCCCAGATCACCGAGGTGTTGACGAAGGCGCCGGCCTCGATGGTCTTGAACGGGTAGACCCGCACATTGCCCTGGATGATCGATTCTTCCCCGACCAGGCACTCGTCGCCGATGACGGCGCCGTCCTCGATCCGCGCGGCCTGCATGATGTCGGTGTTCTTGCCGATGACGCAGCCGCGCAGGTTGCTCTGCTGCCCGATGTAGACGTTGTCGTGGACGACGGCCTTGTGCAGGAAGGCACCGCTCTTGACGACGACGTTGGACCCGACGACGGTGTGCTCGCGGATCTCGACGCCGGCTTCGACCTTGGCGTAGTCACCGATGTAGAGCGGTCCGCGCAGTACGGCGTCGGGGTGCACCTCGGCGCCTTCGGCGACCCATACGCCGGGGGAGATCTCGAATCCGTCGAGTTCTACGTCGACCTTGCCTTCGAGGACGTCGGCCTGGGCCTTGACGTAGCTCTCGTGGGTGCCGACGTCTTCCCAGTAGCCCTCGGCGACGTAGCCGTAGATGGGCTTGCCTTCCTTCATGAGTTGCGGGAAGACGTCACCGGACCAGTCGACGGGCACATCGGCCTCGACGTAGTCGAAGACCTCGGGCTCCATGACGTAAATGCCGGTGTTGACGGTGTCCGAGAAGACCTGGCCCCAGGTCGGCTTCTCCAGGAAGCGCTCGACCTTTCCTTCCTCGTCGACGATCGTGATGCCGAATTCCAGCGGATTCGGTACGCGCGTCAGGCAGACGGTGACCAGCGCGCCCTTTTCCTTGTGGAAATTGATCAGCTCGGTGAGGTCGAAATCGGTCAGGGCGTCACCGGAGATGACGAGGAACGCGTCGTCCTTCAGCGCTTCCTCGGCGTTCTTCACACTGCCGGCGGTGCCGAGTGGCTTCTCCTCGTTGGCATAGGTGAGCTCCATTCCGAGCTCTTCGCCGTCACCGAAGTAGTTCTTGACGAGCGACGCCAGGAACTGGACGGTGACCACGGTTTCGTTGAGCCCATGCCGCTTGAGCAGCCTCAGCACATGCTCCATGATCGGCCTGTTGGCCACAGGCAGGAGCGGCTTGGGCATGCTCGAGGTCATGGGGCGAAGGCGTGTGCCTTCGCCTCCAGCCATCACGACGGCCTTCATGTCGGAAGCGTCCTCCTTGAACAGAGACGACGGTCTAGCCGACTTCGCTCGTCAGTAATGGCCCGCCGATGTCTTTACAGTGGGCCATCTGGCCTTACGTACGCCCAATGGCGAGCTCAATCGGCCTCGGAGTCCGCCTTGACAAGACGGCGGACCTGAACCACGTAGAGGATTCCTGCCCACCAGTACAGCGTTGTACCCCATCCGGCGAACGCCCATCCGAAAATAGCAGCAAGCTCGTGGAGCCAGCCACTTCCGTCGCTCAGAAGCAAGAGCGGGAAGGCGTACATGAGGTTGAACGTCGCTGCCTTGCCGAGGAAGTTCACCTGTGGGGGCGGGTACCCGTGACGGCGCAAGATACCCACCATCACGAGAAGAACCAGTTCCCGCGCGAGAAGTACGCCCGTCAACCAAAGCGGCAGAATCCCCCGCCACGTCAGTCCCAGGAGCGTGGACAGAATGTAGAGCCGGTCGGCGGCGGGGTCGAGAAGCCGGCCGAGGCTGCTGATCTGGTTCCAGCGCCGGGCGAGCTTGCCGTCGAGATAGTCGCTGACGCCGCTCAGCGCCAGCACCAGCAGCGCCCAGCCGTCGCTCTTGGGGCCGCCGAACTCCGGCCTGAGGATCAGCCACAGGAAGAGGGGTACGCCGACCAGACGCGCCATGCTGAGGATGTTCGGGATGGTGAGCACCCGGTCCGTCTGGACACGGGTCTCCTGGACCTCCACCCGGGGGCCTCCTGTGGGGAAACGAGCCAACAATGCCCCCTGACCCTACCCTCAGCTCCGAGGTACCCGGCGAGGGGGTAGGCCCTTGAACGCAAGAAAGCCCTGGACGGTTACCCGTCCAGGGCTTTCTCTCAACAATAGTTCGGCGGCGTCCTACTCTCCCACAGGGTCCCCCCTGCAGTACCATCGGCGCTGTGAGGCTTAGCT
>NZ_JBVKBC010000021.1:0-117856 GCF_055639095.1 Streptomyces sp. NPDC107550 | reverse complement strand
TTCCCCGCGCCCCTTCGGTGCGCACTTCGTGCGCTACCTCTATCTGGGGAGGCAGGGGCGAAGCCCCGCCTCCAGGGGCGCGGGGAACTGCGCGATCAGCCACGACGAAAGCCGAGGAGACCCACCGGCCGGAGCCCCCCACCCCCAGGGGCGCGGGGAACTGCGCGAGCGGCCACGACGAGAGTCGAGGTTCCCCACCGGGCGGAGCCAACCGCTCACCCAGAGGCGCGGGGAACTGCGCAAGGCGGTTACTGCAGGCGGGGGCCGCGTACGGCGGGGGCCTCGCCGGGGCGCGGGGCGCGGCGGGCGGCCAGCGCCTCCCGGGCCGCCTCGCGGGGATGGCGGCGGCGCCAGTACGGGTTGTCGTGCGGGAGCCTGCTGGAGACCCGGCCGTACATGCCGAACGTGAGCACCACCAGGCCCATGACGAAGCTGAACAGCACGTTCGACATGCCGAAGCCGAGGACGTTGGCGCCCTTGTCCAGGATGAAGATGTGCACGAAGCCGCTGAGCAGGAACAGCACGCCGACGCTCATGTTGAGGGTCGAGGCGACGTTGCCGCCGATCACGGCTCCGCCCACCAGGGCGAGGCCGACGACGATCGAGACGAGACTGAGGGCGCCGTTCGTGGTCAGGCCCGCGATATGGGCGCCGTGCGTGTCGAAGGGGGCGAGCTGGTCGGCCAGGCCGAGGCAGCCGAAGGTCAGCAGGACCAGACCGCAGAACGCGGCGCCCCAGCGGTAGACCCGGGCGAGTCGGTGGTCCAGGGGAAGTTCGTCCTTGAGTTCCATGACGGTGCGCCTTTCGGACGGCAGACGGATCTGCGCACCCCCCTGTGCACTCTTCGCCCGCGAGGCGCCTTTCGGTTGCACTGCGCGGCGGATCGGATCAGGCCCCCTCCTGGGCCAGCAGTTCGTCCAGGTCCGTCAGGCGGTCCAGGCCCCGTACCGCCCGGGTCATGCGGGGGTTGGCCGCGAAGCGGGCGCGGTGGCGGTGGAGCAGCTTCCAGTACCCGGCGGTGAACGGGCAGGCGTCCTCCCCCACCCGCACGGACGGCGAGTAGCGGCACTCGCCGCACAGGTCGCTCATGCGGTTGATGTAGGCGCCGCCGGAGGTGTACGGCTTGCTGGTCATGAAGCCTCCGTCGGCGTACTGGGACATGCCGACGACGTTGGGCACCATCACCCAGTCGTAGCCGTCGACGAAGGCGCGGTGGAACCAGTCGGTGACGGCGCCCGGCTCCCAGCCGCGTTGCAGCGCGTGGCTGCCGAGGATCATCAGGCGCGGGATGTGGTGGGTCCAGCCGGTGGAGCGGACCGCCTCCAGGGTGTGCGCCAGGCAGTGCGCGTCGGTGCCGGAGGGGTCCAGCTCGCTGAACCAGTCGGGCAGCGGGGCCCGGTGGCCGAGGGCGTTGGCGCGGCGGTGCCGCTCGTCGGCGTACCGGTACCAGTACAGGTGCCAGACGTACTCCCGCCACCCGGCGATCTGGCGGACGAAGCCCTCGACGCTGTTCAGGGGCGCCTCGCCCGCCCGCCACCGCGCCTCCGCGCCCTCGACGCACTCGGCCGGGTCGAGCAGGCCGAGGTTGAGCGCGGCGGACAGCAGGCTGTGGCTCATGACGGGGTCGCCGCTCAGCATGGCGTCCTCGTGGGCGCCGAACGTGGGCAGCCGGTGATCGAGGAACCGGCGCAGGGCGGCGAGCGCCTCCCGCCGGGTCGCGGGGAACCGCCGGGGGCCGTCGTCGCCGAGGAACGTCACGTCTCCGTCGCGTTCCCAGCGGTCCAGGTCGGCGCGGACCTCGGCGTCGATGTCGCTCTCGCGCGGCCGGTAGGGGGCGGGGACACCCAGGTCGGTGGCGCCGCGCGGCGGGGGCCGCCGGTTGTCGTGGTCGAGGTTCCAGCGCCCGCCGGCGGGCCGGTCGCCGTCCATCAGCAGGTCGTGGGCGCGCCGGACGCGCCGGTAGAAGTCCTCCTGCCGCAGCCCCGGCCCCTCGCGTCCGTCCACCCAGGCGGTGAACTCCTCGTGCGGGACGAGGAAGCCGCGCGCGGGCAGGACCCGTACGGACGTGAGCGCGGTGACGAGGTCGAGGGCGGCGCGGGAAGTGGGGTGGCGGACGGTGACGGGGGCGTCCCCGGCGGCTCGGCGCAGGCCCTCGCGGTAGGTGTCGGCGCGCACGTACCGTACGCGGTCGCCGAGTTCGGCCGCGCGGTGCCGCATCGCGGACAGGATCAGATGGGCCTTCGCGCGGTGGAAGCGGCGGCGCCGGTACACGGACCTGGCCTCGATCATCACCAGCGGTGTGGTCCGGCCGGGCCCGCCGTCGGCCGGGTCGAGGAAGTGCGGGCCGAGCTGGTCGCCGAACAGCCAGTGGTACACGGCTTGCTGACGTTCCGTCATAGAGCGCTGCTCGCTTCCGTGGGGCGGGGTGGGGCGGGCCGGGTGCGGGCCGCCCAGCGACTCAGCAACGGGCTGCGGCCCCGGCGCGGGACCGTCCACAGGGGATGCCCGGCGAGGGCCCAGCGGGCGAGGAGGGCGTTGGCGGCGAGGATGCCGCTGGTCGCCGCCCGTTCCATCAGCGCCACCGGCAGCCCCGTACGGACGAGGTCGCCCGCGATCATGAGGTGCGGGTCACTGGTGCGCACCGCGGGGCGGTCCCGGTAGCCGCCGACGGTGAACAGCGGGCAGTCCGCGCGCCATTCGTGCCGTTCGTCGACGACGCGGGCGGCGCGGGTCTCCGGGTACACGGCGTGCAACTGCTCGACCAGCCGCCGCTGCACGCTCTCGTGGTCGGCGCCCGGATCGACGGCGTAGGCGTGCAGCTCGACGACGGAGCCACCGGTGCGCCGCGCCCAGCGGGCCGCCTCGCCCTCCCAGCGGTCGAGGACGCTGACGTTGTCGAGGCCCGCGTAGCCGCTGGTGCCGAGGAAGCCGGGCCGGTCGCGGGCGACGGGCCGGTCCAGCCAGAGCCGCGAGACGAGGAACGGCGGCGCGGTCCGCAGCGCCGCCACGCGCGCGTGCCAGTCCGGGTCGGCGAGGCCGGGGCTGTGCCGGGCCAGCGCCCGCAGCCCCTCGGTGTCGAGCGCGAGCACGCACCCGTCGTACGCGGCCTGCCGTCGCCCGGCGCTCACCCGGAAGCCGCCGCCGGGGGTGGGGTCGATCCGTTCGACGGGTTCGGCGGTGCGCAGGCGGACGCCGAGGTGTTCGAGGTACCCGGCGAGCGGCTGCCACAGGGCCGCGGGGAACGGTTCGCGCGGCACGTCGAACAGGAGCCCCTCGGCGGAACCGAGGAAGTAGATGTGGAACATCAGGACCATCTCGGCCGCCGACAACTGCCGCGGGTCCGCGAAGAAACTGCGGGAGAACACCTCGAACGCCAGATGGTGCGCGGCCTCGGGGAAGCGGATGGAGTGCAGGAAGTCGTGCGCGCTGGTGGCGTCGAGCCGGTCGTACGTTCCGGGCACGGTGACGTCCATGAGGGCCGCCGCCGCGCGTACGTCGATGCGCGGCAGGTCCCGTACGCGGAAGGTGGGGCTGGTCAGGGCGAAGCCGAGCGCGCTGAAGGGCGGGGTGCGCGGGACGCGGCGGAAGCTGTCACGCAGGCCGTCCGCGTGCCACAGCGGGTAGTCGGGCAGCGCGGTCAGCCGCTCCAGGCGCGGGTCCGTGCGGCGCAAGAGGGCACGCAGGTTGTAGTACTGGCGGAAGAAGGCGTGGAAGCCGCGGCTCATGGTGGCCCCGGAGCCGTCGCGCAGGGTGGTGGGCCGACCGGAGAGGCGGCCGCCGAGGACCGCGTCGCGTTCGAACAGGTCGACGCGGACGCCGCGTTCGGCGAGCGCGGTGGCGGCGGCGAGGCCCGCGATGCCGCCCCCGACTACCGCGACAGCGGGCGGCGCGCCGGTGGGCGCGGGCGCGCCGGGGCGGGCGGGCAGATACGCGGCACGCCGGTCGCGGGCGCCCTCGGGGGTGCGCGGCGTGGTCCGCTGCGGGCGGCTCACGGGCGGTCCTCGGCGCGCGGGGCGCGGGCGACGACGGTGTGCGCGATGCCGGTCTGCCAGCCGGGCAGCGGCACCACCCGGACCTGCGTGAACCCTGCGCGCCCGAGGCGGGCGGCGAACGCGTCGGCGGTGTCGAAGTCGACGACGCTGCGCCACAGATGCCGGTAGAGGGCGCCGTCGCCGAGGGCCGTGGTGAGCGGGACGAGCCCGGCGCAGACCGCTGACCACACGGCGCGGTGGCGCCGCTTCCCGCTGAGCAGGTAGTCGTGCACGGCGAGCTTGCCGCCCGGTACGAGGGCGTCGCGCACCGCCCGCAGCACGGCGTCGGGGTCGGTGGTGTTGCGGAAGAGGTACCCGGCGAACACCGCGTCGTAGGGGCCCGTCAGACCGGCCGCAGCGAGCCCTTCCGCGGGGCTGTGGTGGAAGGACACGGTCGGCGGCCAGGGCTTGGCGGCGGCGCGTTCCAGCATCCCGGCGGAGGCGTCGACGGCGGTGACGCGTGCGGCGGGCGCGGCGGACAGCAGCGCTGCGGTGGAGGCGCCGGTGCCGCAGCCGAGGTCCAGCAGGCGCAGGCCGCTGCCGTGGCCGGGCAGGGCGAGGCGGCGGGCGGAGCGGCGCAGATGCGCGTGGTAGCCGGGGTTGGCGGCGACGAGGGTGTCGTAGCTGCGCGCGGCGTGGTCGAACGCGCGGGCGAGCGGCGCGTCACGCAGGGTCGGCATGGTTCTCCTGGGGAGGGTGGGGGCGGCGGTCCGGTGCCGGGCGCAGCGGCGCGGCCGGGAGCGTGAGGGCGCTGCGCAGCAGGGGCAGCGTCGGGCCGCGCAGCCCGATGCCGACGTCCTCGGCGAGACTCGTGTCGCCGTCGAGGAAGCGCAGCAGCCGGGGCGCGGGGACGCGGGCGAACAGGCGGGTGAAGAAGGCGGCGCCGTCGATGCGCCCGCCCGCCAGGCCGTGCAGCAGGACGGCGTCCATCGCCAGGGAGCGGCGCGTGTGCGGGGGCGGCGGCACGGGCCTGCGTCCGGCGCGCACGGCGCGGGCCACGGCGCGGGACTGGCGCTGGATCGCGGCGAACGTGTAGCCGGTGGAGGGCCGGGTCGCGCCGCCCGCCGCGCCGATCCGGAAGACGCGCTCCCCGCTCTGCCGGGCGAAACGCGCGTCGGTCATGGGGATGACCCCCTGCTCGGTCTCCTCGACGGCGAAGGTGCCCAGACGGAGCACATCGCGCGCATAGGCGTGCAGGGCCCGGTCGTACGCCTCGTCGGTGAGCGGCGCGGCGGAGAACTGCGTGTACTCGACGAGGGCGGTACGGGGTCCGGTGGGCAGGACGTAGCCGAAGGCGAGGCCGTGGCGGGGCTGCGGCACGCGGAAGTCCATGAGGTCGACGGCGCCGGTGTCGAAGGCGGGCCCCGGGGTGCGCACGAACCAGCCGCGGAAGTGCTGGAGGAGCGTGGTGCGGGCGCGGGGCAGGGCGCCGAGCGGGCGGGAGTCGAAGACCCAGCGGGCGGCGAGCGTGCGGCGGCTGCCGTCTGCGGCGCGCAGGGTGAGGCGGGCGCCGCCCGGGGTGCTCTCGACGGCCTCGACGGTGGCCTCGCGCCGGGTGAGGGCGGGGCGGGCGGCGAGCCGGGTGTCCAGCAGCGCCTCGAACGCCTCCGAGCGGAGCATCTTGTAGCGCAGCGGGGCGAGGGCGCCGCCCAGCTCCCGGCCGCCGGGGGCGCGGACGCGCAGGTGGTCCCAGGAGGCGGTGAGCGCGTCGTCGTAACGGCCGGCGCCCGCCTCCCAGTAGCACCAGGTGCGCGGGGGCGGGCGCAGCGGTCCGGGCGGGGCGTCGATCAGGGCGACGGTCGGGCGCGGGACGCGCGTGGGGGCGGGGGCGGTGCGGCCGGTGTGGCTGGTGCGGGCGGCGGTGCGGCCGGGGGCGGTGGGGTGGAGGGGGCCCGTGGGGTCGAAGGGGCTGAGGTCCAGGGGCGCGGTGAGGTGGTCGGCCAGGGAGAGGCCCGCCGCGCCCGCCCCGATGACGGCGATGTCCACCCGCTCCACACGTCTCTCCTGTCACTCGTGCCGCGCGGCCCGCCCGGGCCGTCCCCGCTCACCCTTCCCCGGCGGGGGCCCGTTCGGATGCGGCCGTACGGGCGGGTTCCGGCCGGGGCCCCGGGGCGGGCGCCGGGGCCGCTTCCCGTGCCGCCGCCTGTCCTCTCGTACCGCACTCCCCTCCCCCGCCGGCGCGGCTCGCCCGGCCCGTCCGCCGTTTGCCGCATCCGAACGCGCCTCCGGCGGGGAATGGCTACGAGACCCACCCCGTACGTAACTCCCTTCCCGCTCATCTCGCCGCGCTGCCCGTACGGATCACGTCGCGCGGCGACCAGCAGCGGTGACCAGCACACGACAGGAGCAGGCATGGCCCCGGACGAGGCAGCGGATGCCGTCAGCGCCGACGCGGCCCGGTGCGCGCGGGAGCGGGGTGCCCCGGTGCCGGGGCCGGTGCCCCGGTCCTGCGACCGCTCAGGCGCGGCGCGGGTGCACGCGATCGACGCCGACGTGGCCGGGGCCGTCGGGCTGCGGCTCGACGCGGTGCTGCGCTCCCGCGTCGCGGAGGCGCGGGCGGTGGACGAGGTGTTCGGCGGCGAGGTGGCCGAGCGGGTCGCCGCCTTCGCGCGCGAGGGCGGACGGCGGATCCGGCCCCGCTTCTTGTGGTGGGGGCTGCGCGCCTGCGGCCTGCCCGGCGCGGAGGAGACGGAGGCCGCGCTGCGGCTGGGCGCCGCCCTGGAGTTGATACAGACCTGCGCCCTGGTCCACGACGACATCATGGACGCGGCCGGTACGCGGCGCGGGCGCCCCGCGCTGCACATCGCCCTGGCCCGCCCGGGCGCGTCGCGGGGAGCGGAGGGCGAGGCCCGGTTCGGCAGGTCGGCGGCGATCCTCGCGGGCGACCTGGCGCTGGTGTGGGCGGACGACGAGGTGGCCGCCCTGCGCTCGCCCGGGCCCGCGGCGGCCGATGTGCGCGGGATCTGGGCGCGGATGCGGCTTGAAATGGTCGCGGGCCAGTACCTGGACATCCACGGGGAGTTCACGCGGGCCCGCTCCCTCACGCGCGCGGTGCGTGCCGCCTGCCTGAAGACCGCCCTGTACACGGTAGAGCGCCCGCTCCAGCTCGGCGCGGCCCTCGGCGGCGCCGACGACGCGACCGTCCGCGCGCTGTGCTCGGCGGGGCGCTGCACGGGCCTCGCCTTCCAGTTGCGCGACGACCTCGACGACGTCTTCGGCGGCCCGCGCCGGGACAAGCCTGCGGGGCAGGACGTGCGGTCGGGCAAGCCCACGTATCTGACGGCGGTGGCGCTGGCCCGCGCGGAGGCCGAGAGGGACGAGCGGGCGCTCGGGGTGCTGCGGCGGGCGCTGGGCCGGGCCGACCTGGACGAACGGGGGCTGGACGAGGTCAGGGAGGTGTTCGAGGACACCGGTGCGCTCCGCATCGTGGAGGCGCGGATCGCGCGGCTGCTCGCGCAGGCGATGCGCCATCTGGACGGCGTGGTCGTCGATCCCGTCGCGGCGGACCGCCTGGTCGCGCTCATGCGCCTGGCCGCCGGCGCGCCCGCCCGTCACCGGCTCCCGCCCCTGCCCACGGTCCTCGCCGCTGGCGCAGGCACGGGTGCGGGTGCGGGTGCGGGTGCGGGTGCGCACGCGCGAGGAGGCCGCCCGTGAGGCCCGTACGCACGGCCGACACGGGCCGCCCCACCGCCGCGCATGAACGCACGGCCGCCCGACCGCACCCGCCCGCAGCGGGCCGCCCCACCACCCCGTACGAACGCACCCCCACCCGACCGCACCCGCCCGAGGCGGACCGCCCCGCCGCCCGAGGAGCCTGCCGATGAGGACCGTAAGCGGACGCACCGATCATGTCGTGGTCGTCGGGGCGGGCCTGGCCGGGCTCGCGGCGGCGCTGCATCTGCTGGGGGCGGGACGGCGCGTGACCGTCGTGGAGCGTGCGGCGCTGCCCGGCGGGCGCGCGGGCCTGCTGACGCGGGGTGGCTACCGGATGGACACGGGCCCGACCGTGCTGACGATGCCCGATCTCGCCGACGAGGCGTTCGCCGCCGTAGGCGAGTCGCTGCGCGGGCGCGTCGAGCTGATCCCGCTGCACCCGGCGTACCGGGCGCGGTTCGCGGACGGCACCGGCATCGACGTACACACGGACGCGGAGGCGATGGAGCGGGCGGTCGCGGAGTTCGCCGGGCCGGGCGCGGCGGACGGCTACCGGCGGCTGCGGGTGTGGCTGGAGCGGCTGTACCGGGCGCAGATGCGGCGTTTCGTCGACGCGAACTTCGACTCGCCGCTCGGGCTGCTCACCCCCGACCTGGCGCGGCTCGCGGCGCTCGGCGGGTTCGGGCGGCTCGACGCGCGGATCGGGCGGTTCATCGAGGACGAGCGGCTGCGGCGGGTGTTCTCGTTCCAGTCGCTGTACGCGGGCGTGCCGCCGGCCCGGGCGCTCGCCGCGTACGCCGTGATCGCGTACATGGACACGGTCGCCGGGGTGTGGTTCCCGCGTGGCGGCATGCACGCGCTACCCCGGGCGATGGCGGACGCGGCGCGGGACGCGGGCGCCGAACTGCTCTACGAGCGGGACGTCGTACGCCTGGAACGCTCCGGGGAGCGCGTCACCGCCGTGGTCACCGCGCGGGAGCGGATCGCGTGCGACGCGGTCGTCCTGACGCCCGATCTGCCCGTCGCCTACCGGCTGCTCGGGCACCGGCCGCGCCGCCCGGTGCGGCTGACGCACGCGCCGTCGGCGGTCGTCCTGCACGCGGGCACGCGCCGCACCTGGCCGGAACTGGCCCATCACACGCTGTCGTTCGGGGCCGCCTGGCACCGCACGTTCGACGAACTGACCCGCACCGGGAGCCTGATGACGGACCCTTCGCTGCTGATCACCCGGCCCACGGCCACCGACCCCGGGCTCGCGCCGCCCGGCCGGCATCTGCACTACATCCTCGCGCCCTGCCCCAACACCGACATCGGGCCCGGGCCCGCCCGGTGGAGCGACCTCGGGCCGCGCTACCGCGACAGCCTCCTCGCCGAGCTGGAGCGGCGCGGCCTGGACGGGCTCGGGGCGGCCGTCGAGGAGGAGTGCCTGGTGACGCCCGCCGACTGGGCGGCGCAGGGGCACGCGGCGGGCACGCCGTTCTCCGCCGCGCACACCTTCGCCCAGACGGGCCCGTTCCGGCCGCGCAATCTGGTGCGCGGGACGAGCAACGCGGTCCTCGCCGGCTGCGGCACCACCCCGGGCGTCGGCGTACCGACCGTGCTGCTGTCGGGCAAGCTCGCGGCGGCGCGCGTCACGGGCCTCCCGGCGCGCACCCGTACGGTCCTGGCCGGTGGGGGTGTGCGCGCGTGACCCGGCGTGAACTCGACGCCGCGGGCGTCACCGACCCGGCGCTGCGTGCCGCCTACGCGCGCTGCCGCCGCCTCAACGCCCGCCACGGCAAGACGTACTTCCTGGCGACCCGGCTGCTGCCGGTGGACCGGCGTCCGGCCGTGCACGCCCTGTACGGTTTCGCGCGCTGGGCGGACGACATCGTGGACCGGCTCGCCGCCGACACCTCCACCGCGGACCGGGCGAGCGAACTCGACCGCCTCGCCGGGCGCCTGGAGGCGGGCCTGCGGGCCGGACACAGCGAGGAGCCCGTCGTCCGCGCGGTCACCGACACCGCCCGCCGCTACCGCATCGACCACGCGCACTTCACGGACTTCATGGCGGCGATGCGCGCCGACCTGACCGTCACCGAGTACGCCACCTACGCCGATCTGCGGCGCTACATGCACGGTTCGGCGGCCGTCATCGGCCTGGAGATGCTGCCCGTCCTCGGCACGGTCGTCCCCCGGCGGGAGGCGGAGCCGTACGCGGCGGCGCTCGGCGTCGCCTTCCAACTGACCAACTTCCTGCGGGACGTGGGCGAGGACCTCGACCGGGGCCGCGTCTATCTGCCCGCCGACCTGCTCGCCGCGCACGACGTGGACCGCGAGGAGCTGCTGTGGAGCCGGCGCACGGGCCGGAGCGCGACGCGGGTCACGCGCGCGTTCGCCGAGTTCGAGGCGCTGACCCGGGCCGTGTACCGGGAGGCGCTGCCGGGGGTGGCGATGCTGTCGCCGGTCGCGCGGCCGTGCATCCGTACGGCGTGCGTGCTGTACGCGGGGATCCTCGACGCGGTCGCCGACGACGGGTACGCGGTGCTGCACCGCCGTGCCGTCGTCCCCCGGCGGCGCAGGGCGGCGGTCGCCGCCGACGGCCTCGCACGCGTCCTCGGCGCCCGGCTACGCCACCGCGCGAACCCGGCCGCGCGGGAGCACCTCAACTCCGGCTTGCTGTACGGCACTTCTCCCGAACCGGCACCGCAGGAGGCGGCATGACGAAACGACGGAAGGCCGGGAGCCGGTTCCCGCTGGCGCTGCGGCGGCGCCCGGTGGCGTGGGAGCGGCAGCGGCCGACGTGGCGCGAGGTGCGCCCGGCCGTCATCGAGGCCGCGCTGAAGCGCGCCCAGGCCCGGCCGGGCGGCGACTGGTACGTGGTGGGCGCCGCGCGGGACGTCCCCGGGGGCGCTCCCGTGGGGCGGACGGTCGCCGGGCGGGAGATCGTGCTGTGGCGCGACGAGCGGGGCGCCGTCGTCGCGGGACCCGGCGCGTGCCCGCACCTGGGGGCGCCGCTGCGCGACAGCCCGGTGCGCTGCGGCACGCTCGTCTGCCACTGGCACGGGCTGCGCCTCGGCCCGGAGGGCTTTCCCGGCTGGGGACCGCTTCCGGTGCACGACGACGGGGTCCTCGTATGGGTACGGCTCGACGCGCCGGGCGGGCCCGAACCGCTCGCCGCGCCGGTCGCGCCGCCCCGGCCCGCGCTCGCCGGGGCGGTCGAGGCCGTCTACACGGGGTTCGGGCGGTGCGAGCCCGAGGACGTGGTCGCCAACCGGCTCGATCCCTGGCACGGGGCATGGTTCCACCCGTACTCGTTCGTGGACCTGCGGGTGGTCGACAGCCCCGGGGACGGAGTCGGAGGCGGCTCCGGGGACGGCATCGAGGACGGTAGCGGGGACGGGTTCGGAGACGGCTTCGGCGGGGGTGAACTCGCCCCGGAGGACGACGCGTTCGTCGTGGAGGTGTCGTTCAAGCTGACGTCGCGGATCGTGGTGCCGGTGCGGGCCGCGTTCACGGCGCCGGATCCGCGTACGGTCGTCATGCGCATCGTCGACGGGGAGGGCAGCGGCTCGGTCGTGGAGACGCACGCGACGCCGCTGACACCGCCCGGCCACCCACGGCCCCGGACGGCCGTGGTGGAGGCGGTGATCGCCACCTCCGACCGCCGGGGCTTCGTC
The DNA here is from genome assembly GCF_055639095.1 of Streptomyces sp. NPDC107550. NCBI lineage: Bacteria > Bacillati > Actinomycetota > Actinomycetes > Kitasatosporales > Streptomycetaceae > Streptomyces > Streptomyces sp. NPDC107550. The sequence continues at coordinate 106,512 of NZ_JBVKBC010000021.1, read as the reverse complement.
GCCGCCCGGCAGGTCGCGGGGGCGCTGCGGCCCGTCATGCGCGCGGCGGCGGGACGCCTGTGGCGCGATGATCTGGCGTACGCGGAACGCCGGTGGGCACTGCGCTCGCAGGGGCGGTTGCCGTACTGAAATGCCGTGTTCTGTGGAGGGGTTGACGGGGTGTCAGGCCGCCTGCCGGGCGTGGGCCGTGTCGCCGGGGGCCAGGTGGTCGCGCAGGCGGTGCAGGCCGCGCCGGGCATGGCTCTTGACCGTGCCGAGCGGCAGCCCGGTCACGCCCGCGATCTGCGTCTGCGTCAGATCCGCGTAGAACGTCAGCTCCAGGACGCGGCGCTGGGGCGCGGGCAGCCGGTTCAGGGCGTGGCGCACGACGAGCCGGTCGAGCACCGGTGCCGCGAGATCGCCGCCCACCGTGGCGGTGGCGGTGAGCGCGGCACCGGCGGCCTCGACGGTCCGGGTGCGCCGGGTACGGGCCTGGAGCGCGTCGGCGACCTTCCTGCGGGTGATGCCGACGAGCCAGGCGGCCAGCGGGCCCCGGGCGGGGTCGAACCCGGTGCGGCCGTGCCAGGCGGCGAGGAAGACCTGCTGCGTGACGTCCTCGGCCTCGCGGGCGTCACCGAGGGTGCGGTGGGCGAGCGTGTGGACGAGGGTGCCCCAGCGCCGGTAGGCCGCTTCGAGTGCGGCTTCCTGCCCGGCGCGCAGGCCGGCGGCGATGCGGGCTTCGGCGGGGGGCGCCTCGGTGGGGGCCCGGTCGGCGCGGGCCGTCCGCTCGGTGAGGGGTCGCGCAGTCATGGGAGGAGTCCCTTCCGCCGCTCTGTGGGACCCTCACCCTCACCAGCTCGCGGGGGCGTCTCCAGCCGCATCGAATGTGCGTCGTTTTTGTGTTCAGTCCGGGTTTCGATCAGGTTCCGTACGGAGATCCGTACGGAGATTCGGGCGCCGGGCTCTCTGCGGATGCACGCAGCGCGTCTGGGGCCGCCGATGTATCGGGGCTTTGGGCTTTGCAGCGTTTCCGCGTCGTATGGTGAACGGCATGGACCACACGGCCGGTGCCCCGGCGCGTCACGACGGCCCGGATCCGGGCGCCGGGATCACAACGGGGGCGCTCGCCCGCCAGCTCGGCGTCTCCCCCACCACCCTGCGTTCCTGGGACCAGCGCTACGGGCTCGGCCCCGCCGTACGCGCCGACGGCCGCCACCGGCGCTGGAGCGGCGAGGACGTCGCCATGGTGGAGGAGATGTGCCGGCTCACGGCGTCGGGGCTGCCGCCCGCCGAGGCCGCCCGAGCCGCCAAGCACCGCGTCGGCGCCCCTTCGCCGGCCCCGGCCGTGCCGCTCGCGCCTTCCGGCGGGGCCGCGCTGCCGCTCGGGGCGGTGCGCGCGGAGTGCCGGGGGCTCGCCAGGGCCGCCGTACGGCTCGACGCGGGGGCGCTCCAGGAGCAGTTGGACGCGTTCGTGGGCGCGCATGGCGTCGTCGCCGCCTGGGAGGAGGTCATGATGCCGACGTTGCACGCCGTGGGCCGCAAGTGGGAGTCGGCCGGGGACCGGTACGTCGAGGTCGAGCACCTGCTGTCCTGGCACGTCTCGACAGCGCTGCGGACCGCGCCGGTCCTCGCCGGGGCCCGTCCTCCGGCGCGGGGTGCGCCGGCGGTGCTGCTGGCGTGCGTGCCCGGGGAGCAGCACACGCTGCCGTTGGAGGCGGTGTACGCGGCGCTGGCGGTGGCCGGTGTGCCGGTACGGATGCTGGGGGCGGCGGTGCCCGTCGAGGCGCTGACGGAGTCCGTACGGCGTACGGGGCCGCGCGCGGTGCTGCTGTGGTCGCAGACGCGGTCGTCGGCGAGTGTTCCGCTGGCGGTGCATCTGGTGCGGGCCGCGTGGGGGGTCAGGGGGGCGCGGCAGCGTCCGCGGGTGCTGCTGGCCGGGCCCGGGTGGGGGCCGACGCCGGTGGAGGGCACGAAGCGGCCCACGGGGCTCCGTGAAGCGCTGGCGGCGCTGACATAGGGCCTTTCCCTCAGCTCCCTGGGGCTGGCCCCAGCACCAACTCCCAGCCTCTCCGGCGCTTGAGGAGCGGGGCCTGGGGCAGCACCCCAGAGTGCCGGGTACGCCGTGGCTGAGCGCGCAGTTCCCCGCGCCCCTTACGGGGCTGCCAACGCCGGTGCCTTTCGGGCGCCGCCCGCCCCCGCCGCCTTGGGCAGTCTGCCTCCCCCAGACTTCGTCCGGGGGGACCCCCAGGGCGGCAGGGTGGGCAAGGCGGCACCCCAGCGCCGGGTGCGTGATCGTTGTGCTTCGGGTGCAGCCCCGGTGGGGCTTCTCGCGCAGTTCCCCGCGCCCCTGACGGGGCTGACCTCCGCGCCCACTCCAGGCCTCCGGCCCGGGGCCCTGGGGACTGGCCTCGGCGCCAACATCCAGCCCCTCCGGCGATTGAGGAGCGGGGCCTGGGGCAGCGCCCCAGAGTGCCGGGTACGCCGTGGCCGAGCGCGCAGTTCCCCGCGCCCCTGGCGGGGCTTGTCTGAGCGCCCGCTCCCGGCCTCCCGCCCCGGGGCCCTGGGGACTGGCCTCAGCGCCCACATCCAGCCCCTCCGGCGATTGAGGAGCGGGGCCTGGGGCAGCGCCCCAGAGTGCCGGGTGCGTTGGGGCTGGGCGCGCAGTTCCCCGCGCCCCTTACGGGGCTGGCCTCGGCGCATACTCCAGGTGCTGGCGGGGCCGATCTCGCGCCGGATGATGATTCCGCTGTCGCGGGCGACGCACCCGCGTTGTTGGGTGGGGGCGATGGTCCCGGAAAGGAAACGGCCTTGGACGCGCAGCCCGACCGCCCCGACGAGGGCACGCCGGAGTTCCACCCGTACCGCCATCCCGCCGCCGGCTGGGGCGCCGCGAAGAGCGTGACGCGGTTCCTGCTGCGGGAGCGGGAGCTTGTGGAGGGCCCCCGCGCCATCATGCGGATGAACCATGAGAACGGCGGGTTCGACTGCCCGGGCTGCGCCTGGCCGGACGATCTCAAGGGCCTGCACCTGGACATCTGCGAGAACGGCATCAAGCACGTCACCTGGGAGATGACCCGCAAGCGGGTGGGCAGGGAGTTCTTCGCGGCGCACTCGGTGAGCGAACTGTCGACGTGGAGCGACGCCGCGCTGGAGGCGCAGGGCCGGCTGACGGAGCCGATGGTCTACGACGCGGACAGCGACCATTACGTACCGGGCAGCTGGAAGGACGCCTTCGATCTGGTGGGCCGGACCCTGCGCGGCCTCGACAGCCCGAACGAGGCGTCCTTCTACACGTCGGGCCGGCTCGGCAACGAGGCGACGTTCCTGTACCAACTGTGGGCGCGTGAGCTGGGCACGAACAACCTGCCCGACTGTTCCAACATGTGCCACGAGGCCAGCGGACGCGCGCTCCAGGCGGCGCTGGGCACCGGCAAGGGCACTTGCGACCTGGCGGACTGGCAGAGCACGGACGCGCTGTTCATCATGGGCGTCAACGCCGCCTCCAACGCCCCGCGCATGCTGACCGCGCTCGCGGAGGCGTACCGGCGCGGAGCGCAGATCGTGCACGTCAACCCGCTCATCGAGGCGGCGGCCACCCGCACGATCATCCCGCACGACTTCAAGGACATGGCGCTCAACAAGGCGACGCGCACCGGCACGCTCGACCTCCAGGTCCGCATCGGCGGCGACATGGCGTTCCTGCGCGGGATGGCGAAGGCCGTGCTGGAGCAGTCGGGCGCCGATCCGAAGGCCGTCGACCGGGAGTTCATCGAGCGGCACACGCACGGCTTCGAGGAGTACCGGGTGGTGTGCGAGGCGACGCCGTGGGAGGAGATCGAGCGGCAGTCGGGGCTGAGCCGCGCGCAGATCCTGGAGGCGGCCCGCGTGTACCGGCAGGCGGACCGCAGCATCATCAGCTGGTGCCTGGGCGTCACCCAGCACGAGCACGGCGTCGACACGGTCCGCGAGATCGTCAACGTGCTGCTGCTGCGCGGCAATCTGGGCCGCGAGGGCGCGGGCCCCTCCCCCGTGCGCGGCCACAGCAACGTGCAGGGCAACCGCACCTGCGGCATCGACCACCGCCCCGCGCCCGCGTTCCTGGACCGGCTGGCGAAGGCGTGCGGGATCGATCCGCCGCGCGAGCACGGCCTCGACACGGTCGGCACGATCGAGGCGATGCGGCGCGGGGACGTGAAGGTGTTCGTCGGCATGGGCGGCAATTTCGCGCTGGCGGCGCCCGACACCCCGTACACCTTCGAGGCACTGCGCGCGTGCGAGCTGACCGTGCAGGTCAGCACGAAGCTGAACCGCAGTCATCTGGTGCACGGGCGCTCCGCGTTGATCCTGCCGTGCCTCGGGCGTACGGAGAAGGACCACCAGCGCGGCGGGGTGCAGGCCACCTCGGTCGAGGACTCGATGAGCATGGTGCATCTGTCGGTCGGGATGAAGCGGCCCGCGTCAGAGCATCTGCTGTCGGAGCCGGCGATCATCGCGGGCATGGCGCGGGCCTCGCTGCCGGGCAGTTCGACGCCCTGGGAGTGGTACGTCGAGGACTACGACCGGATCCGGGACTCGATGGCCCAGGTCATCGACGGGTTCGAGGACTGCAACCGGCGGGTGCGGCTCCCCCTCGGGTTCCGTATCAAGCAGCCGGCCCGCGAGCTGGTCTTCCTCACGGAGTCGGGCCGGGCGGAGTTCTCGGCGGCGCCGCTGCCGGACGTGGTGCCGGAGGCGGGCACGCTGGCGCTGGGCACGATGCGTTCGCACGACCAGTGGAACACGACGATCTACTCGGACGACGACCGCTACCGGGGCGTCAAGAACCTGCGCACGCTGGTCTTCATGAACCGCGACGACATGCGGGAGCGGGGCATCGCCCCCTTCGACCCGGTCGACATCACGAGCACCGCGCGCGACGGCAGCCGGCGGCATCTGAAGGGGTACACGGCGCTCGCGTACGACATCCCGCGGGGCTGCGCGGCCGGGTACATGCCGGAGATGAACGTGCTGTGCGCGATCGGCGACTACAGCACGCAGAGCGACCAGCCGCTGATGAAGCACGTGAACGTGACGGTGACCCCGGCCGGCCGCGCCTGACCCGGCCCCGGCGCGCTCAGTCCTCGTACAACTGGGCCAGTACGTCGGCGTACTTGTCGCGCACGACGCGGCGGCGGAGTTTCAGCGAGGGCGTCAACTCGCCGGTGGCCGGGGACCATTCGGTGCCGAGGACGTGGTGGCGTTTGATCTGTTCGGTGCGGTTGAGGCGGGCGTTGGCGGCCGCGACCGCGCGGTCGATCTCGGCCAGGACACCGGGGTGGGCGGCGAGTTCGACGAGGTCGGTGCCCTCGATGCCCTGGGCGGCGGCCCATCCGGGGGTGGTCTCGGGGTCGAGGACGAGCAGCGCGACGAGGTAGGAGCGGTGGTCGCCGTGGACGGCCGCCTGGCCGATGAGCGGGTGCTCCTTCAGGGCGTTCTCGACGAGGGCCGGGGAGACGTTCTTGCCGGTCGAGGTGATGATCATCTCCTTCTTGCGGTCGGTGATCCAGACGTAGCCGTCGGCGTCGACGCGTCCGAGGTCGCCGGTGGCGAGCCAGCCGTCCTTGTCGACCGCCGGGCTCACCGAGCCGTCCGGCTGAAGGTAGCCGGAGAACAGGGACGCGCCGCGCACCTCCAGTTCGCCGTCGGCGGCCGCCCGTACCTCGACGCAGTCGATCGGGCGGCCCACGGAGCCGAGCCGGAAGCCGGTGCGCGGGCTGTTGGTGGTCACCACGCCGGTCGTCTCGGTCAGCCCCCACGCGTCCATGATCACGATGCCGAACCCGGCCCAGAACCGTACGACGTCCTGCGGCATCGGCGCGGACGCGCTCGCCGCCCAGGTGACCCGGTCCAGGCCGCCGGCGGCGAGCAGCGGGACGAGGACGTCCGCGCGGCAGCGGGCGTACGCGGCTTCCAGCGCGGCGGGCGGCTGTTCGCCGCGTTCGCGGTGGGCGACGTGCGCGCGGGCGGTGTCGGCGGCGTCCTCGACGGCCGCGCGCTGCTCGGCGGGCAGCCGGGCGAGACCGGCGCGCACGGCGGCGGCCAGTTTCTCCCAGACGCGCGGCACGCCGAAGAACTGGCGGGGCCTGATGTCGCGTACGGCGGCGGCGACGAGGCTCGGGTCGGCGCACAGGTGGACGTATGCGGCGCGCAGACAGGGCAGGTAGAGGCCGAGCATGCGCTCCGCGATGTGCGCGAACGGCAGGTAGCAGATGTGCTCGACGTGCGCGGGCAGTTCGACGACGGCGTCGAGGGCACCGGCGTCGGTGAGGACCTGGGCGTGGGTGAGGACGACGCCCTTGGGCTCGCCGGTGGTGCCGGAGGTGTAGACGACGGTGAGCGGATCATCGGGCCGGGCCCGGTCGAGCGTGTCGGCGAACCCGTCGGACGGCTCGGCGGCGAGCAGCGCGGCGTACGGGTGGAGGCCGGGCGCGGGCGGCTCGTCGCCCGCGCCCGCCTCGACGACGACCAGGCGGGACAGCGGGGTGTCCGGGTCGGTGAGCAGCGGCGCCCACCTGCGGACCTGCTCCGCGTCCTCGACGACGGCGAGCGCGGCGCGGCAGTTGCGGGCGATGTGCTCGATCTGGGCGGGCGCGGAGGTGCCGTAGACGCTGACGGGGACGGCGCCGAGGCGGACCAAGGCGAAGTCGCTGAGCCAGTGCTCGGGCCGGTTCGCCATCATCAGCAGGACGTGGTCGCCGGGGGCGACGCCGAGCGCCGCGTATCCGGCGGCGAGGCGCGCGGTGTGCGCGGCGACCTCGGCCCAGGTCAGGGCCGTCCAGTCGGACGAGGTCCCGTCGGTACGCCAGGACAGGGCGGGCAGGCCGGCGTGGTGGGCGGCGTTGCGGGCCAGGAGCGCGGGGAGCGTCGTGAGGGGCGGGACGGTGGGCATCGCGGCCTCCAGGGCGGGCGTCGCGCGGGCCCGTGAGCGCCGCCGACGCGGCGCGGGCCGCGCACGCCAGGACGCTAGGGCCGCCCGGGGGCGCGGTCAACAGGGCGCACGCGCCGCGGCACGGGCCGGGGCCGCCGATGGCGTAATCCCACTGGCCGAGTGGGCGGGGTGAAGAGAGGCTGGAGGGAAGTCCTGTCCGCAACGCACACCGCACTCAGGGGGTTCGAGCCGCGTATGGACGACCCGACGCCGGTCACCGACGCGCGCGCCAATCTGGAGTTGCAGGCCATCCGGCAACTCCTCCAGTCGCAGCGGAGGCGCATCTCGGCGTACGCGATCCAGCACGGCCCCTTCCGCGCGACGGCGCCGGACCACGAGCTGCCGGGGATACCTCCGATGCCGTCGGCCCGCGAGGTCCTGGACGCGCTGCCCCTGCCCGCCGTGCTGGTGGCGCCGGTGCTGGACGCGCAGGGGCGGCTGATCGACGCGTTGTTCGTCACGCAGAACGCGGTGGCGCTCGCGTTCGCCGCCGAGCGCCTGCCCACGGGCGTCACCCCGCTGCGCGACGGCCCCGTCTCCCTGTACGCTTCCTACCCTGCGCTGCGGGACACGGCGGTGCACCGGCTCATGGAGCAGGCGCTGCGCGAGTCGGCGCCCCAGGGGCCGGAACTCGTCGAGTGGGTGGCGAACGGGCCGGTGGCGGCGGTGCCCGTGAACGACGTGGTACGGGTGTCGCCCTGCGGGGAGCACCTGTTGATCGCCTGGGAGCGGGCGCATCTGCTGCGCATCTCGGAGGCGGCGCAGCGACTCGTGCGCACGTGCTGGGTCGAGTGGAGCCTCGGCGACAGCCGCGTGGAGTACTCGCCGGGCTTTCGGCAGGTGTTACGGCTCCCGGAGGGCGCGGCCCCGCCGACGCTCGCCGAACTCGCCGCCGATGTCCGCCCCGAGAGCCTGCCCGCGCTCTACCAGACGCTGTACGACGTGATCCTGCGCACCCGGACCGCCCGCTGCGAGCTGCGTCTGAAACGGCTCGGCGACCGGCTGATCCGGATGACGGCGGAGCCGGCCCGTATCGAGCCCGGGGGCCTCGTCTGGGCGCTGCGCGCGGTGCTGACGGATGTGACGGCCGACCGGCGGCGGCTGGAGAGCACGGAGCGGGCGCAGCAGGAGGCGCGCAGGCAGCGGGCGCGGGCGGAGACGGTGGCGGAGTTCGCGGGGGCGCTGCGGGAGGCCATGCTGCCGCACTTCCAGGACGAGCTGGCGGCGTACGGACTGGAGACGGCCGCCGTGTACCGGCCAGGGGCGCGGGAGGCGGGCATCGGCGGCGACTGGTACAAGGCGCGGCGGCTGCCGGGCGGCCGGCTGTTGGTGGCGCTCGGTGACGCGCGCGGGCACGGCCTGCCGGCGGTGACGCTGATGGGCAAGCTGCGCTTCGCGCTCGCCGGGCTGGCCTACACGGACGAGCGGGCCGAGCGGCTGACGCAGTGGCTGAACGAGCTGGCCTGCGCGGACGGCCTGGAGTCGACGGCGACGGCGATCATCGCCCGGTTCCATCCCGAGCGCCGGCTGCTGCGCTGGACGTGCGCGGGCCATCCCCGTCCGGTGCTGGTCAGGGACGGGCGGGCCGAGCAGTTGCCCGGGCCTGAGGGCGGGCCCGGGCTGCCGCTCGGGGTGCGCGAGGGGGCGCGGTACACGGCGGCGGAGACGGTACTGCGGGTCGGCGACACCGTCCTGATGTACACGGACGGGCTGACCGAGCGCCGGGACAGCGACCCGGATCTGGACACGCGCCGGTTCCTCGACGCGGTCGAGGAGTGCTGGCGGGCGGCGCCGCCCGGGCCGGGGCACGACGCGCTCCAGGAGTACGCGGAGCGGGTCGTGACGCGGCTCGACGGCGCGCACCGCACGGACGACGCGACACTCCTGGCCATCCGGCGCACCGCTCCCGCGACGTGAGGCGCGCGGGGCTCACAGGGGGCGGGCGGGCCAGTCGAGGAGGCGGGCGCCGATCACGGCGGTCTGGAGGGTGTACCGGTGCACGGGGTCGGCGGGGTCGGCGCCGGTGAGCTGGTGGATGCGGGCCAGCCGGTAGGTGAGGGCCCGCACGCTGAGCGACAGGGCGCGGGCCGCGGCGGCGGCGACGCAGCCGGAGTCGAAGTAGGCGGTGAGGGTGTCGAGGAGCGGGCGGGCGCCGCCGCGGGCGCCTTCGAGGGGGCCGAGGGTGTGCCGGACGAGGTCGGCCATGGCCTGCCGGTCGCGCCCGAGCACGGGGTAGACGAGCAGGTCGGCGGCGCGCAGCACGGGCGCGTCGAGTCCGAGCCGGGCGGCGAGGTCGAGGGCGCCGAGGGCTTCCTCGTAGGAGTGGACGACGCCGCCGGGTCCCGGCTGGGGGCGGCCGACGGCGACCTGGCCGCCGTCGGTCGCGGCGTGGGCCTGCTTGGCGAAGAAGGCGAGGACCTCGTCCTGGTCGCCGGGGGCTACGCAGATCAGCCGGCCGCCCTTGGTGGTGAGCAGGATGCTGCGGTCGCCGAACCGGGTGACCAGCGCGTTCTCCACCTCGCGGGGGACAGGGTCGCCTTCCTCGTACGCGGCTTTCGCCTGGGCGACGGCGACGGCGTGCGCGGAGGACAGGCGCAGGCCGAAGCGTTCGGCGCGCTGGGCGAGGCGGCCGAGGTCGCTGCGCCCGTAGAGCAGGTCGTCGACGAACTCGCGGCGGGCGGCCTCCTCGCGGCGCACGGCGAGCCGCTGGGCGCGTTCGTAGCCCTCCGCGACGGCGTCGACGGCCTGTTCGACGACGGCGAGGACGCTGTCGGTGTCGGCGGTGCGGGGCCAGTGGGCGCGGGTGGCAGCGAGGTAGGCGGCGACGAGGGCGCGCAGGCCGAGGCCCGCTTCGGCGGCGCGCAGGCCGAGCGCGCGGCGGCCCTCCAGTTCCTCGCGGGTGAGGCGGCGGCCGGTGGCGCAGGCGGCGGTGAGGAGGTCGGCGTACCCCTCCAGGTAGCCATCGGGCAATGCCTGGCCCGTCACGGTCCGTCCGCCTCCCCACGCCTGTCGTTCGTGTCGCTTGTGCTGGTGCCCTTTGTAGCGCAGGGGGCGGGCGGGCCGCCGGGCGGGGCGGCCTCACCGCCCGCCTCGCCGTCAGGCGGCGGTGGGTTCGGGGGCCTGTTCCCCGGGGGCGAACTGGGTGCGGTAGAGGGTGGCGTAGCGGCCGTCGGCGGCGAGGAGTTCGGTGTGGGTGCCCTGTTCGAGGACGCGGCCGTCCTCGATGACGAGGATGCGGTCGGCGCCGCGCACGGTGGACAGGCGGTGGGCGATGACGAGAGCGGTGCGGTCCTCGAGGGCTTCGGCGAGGGCTTCCTGGACGGCGGCCTCCGAGGTGTTGTCGAGGTGGGCGGTGGCCTCGTCGAGGATGACGACGCGCTGGCGGGCCAGGAGCAGCCGGGCGATGGTCATGCGCTGGCGTTCGCCGCCGGAGAGCCGGTAGCCGCGTTCGCCGACGACGGTGTCGAGGCCGTCGGGCAGCGACGCGACGAGCGTGTCGAGGCGGGCCCGGCGCAGCGCGTCCCACAGGTCGTCCTCGGTGGCGTCCGGCCGGGCGAGCAGCAGGTTGGCGCGGACGCTGTCGTGGAAGAGGTGGCCGTCCTGGGTGACCATGCCGAGGGTGGCGCGCAGGGAGGCGGCGGACAGGTCGCGTACGTCGACGCCGCCGACGCGGACGGCGCCCGCGTCGGTGTCGTACAGGCGGGGCAGGAGCTGGGCGATGGTGGACTTGCCGGCGCCGGAGGAGCCGACGAGGGCGATGGTCTGGCCGGGTTCGGCGCGGAAGCTGACGCCGTGCAGGACCTCGTCGCCGCCGCGCGTGTCGAGGGCGGCGACCTCTTCGAGGGAGGCGAGGGAGACCTTGTCGGCGGCCGGGTAGCCGAAGCGTACGTCGTCGAACTCGACGGCGACGGGCCCCTCGGGGACCGCGCGGGCGTCGGGCTTCTCGTCGATGAGCGGCTTGAGGTCGAGCACTTCGAAGACGCGCTCGAAGCTGACGAGGGCGCTCATGACCTCGACGCGGGCGCCGGCCAGCGAGGTGAGCGGGGCGTAGAGGCGGGTCAGGAGCAGGGCGAGGGAGACCACGGCGCCGGCTTCGAGGGTGCCGTCGAGCGCGAGGTAGCCGCCGAGGCCGTAGACGAGGGCGAGCGCGAGCGCGGAGACGAGGGTGAGCGCGGTGATGAACGCGGACTGCGCCATGGCGGTCCGTACGCCGATGTCCCGTACGCGGCGGGCCCGTTCGGCGAACTGGGCGGACTCGTCCTCGGGGCGGCCGAACAGCTTGACGAGGGTGGCGCCGGGCGCGGAGAACCGCTCGGTCATGCGGGTGCCCATGGCGGCGTTGTGGGCGGCGGCCTCGCGCTGGAGGCGGGCCATGCGGGAGCCGGTGCGGCGGGCGGGCAGCACGAACACGGGCAGGAGCAGCAGGGCGAGCAGGGTGATCTGCCAGGACAGGGTGAGCATGACGGCGAGCGTCAGGACGAGGGTGACGATGTTGCCGACGACGCCGGACAGGGTGTTGCTGAAGGCGCGCTGGGCGCCGATGACGTCGTTGTTGAGGCGGCTGACGAGGGCGCCGGTGCGGGTGCGGGTGAAGAAGGCGACGGGCATGCGCTGGACGTGGTCGAAGACGGCGGTGCGCAGGTCGAGGATGAGCCCTTCGCCGAGGTTGGCGGAGAGCCAGCGGGCGAGGAGCCCGAGGCCGGCCTCGGCGAGCGCGATCAGCGCGATGAGGAGGGCGAGGCGCACGACGACGGCCTGGTCCTCGCCGCCGACGATGGCGTCGACGACCCGGCCCGCGAGCAGCGGCGTGGCGACGGCGAGCAGCGCGGTCAGGACGCTGAGCACCAGGAACTGGATGATGCGGCGCTTGTGCGGGCGGGCGAAGGCGGCGATGCGGCGCAGGGTGGCGCGGGAGAAGGGGCGGCCGTCGGGCCCGCCGTTCTGGGCGTTCATGACGCTGTGCAACTGCGTCCAGGCTGTGGTCTCCATGCTCATGCCGTCGAACCTAGAACCTCAACCAATCTTGAGGTCAAGGTTTTGGCGGAACGTCACCCCTGGCGGCCCGGCCGGGGTGGCACGGGTCAGCCGAGTTCGAGGGTGGTGACGCCGTAGACGCGCTCCGCGGCGAAGGGGCGTACGGGACCCGTGTACATGCGGGCGGTCTCGAACCCGGGGCTGAGCCCGCGCCGCTCGGCGAGCGCCACGGCCTGCGGGTTCGTCTCGGGTACGTCGATGCCGACCGGGTCGCCCTCCGGCGTGAGGGCGTCGAAGAGGGCGAGCGCGTCGGCGGCGGTGTCGGCGAACAGGGGGCCGATGCGAGCGGTGTCCCGGCCGGGCCTGCGCACGCCGTAGCCGGTGATCCTGCCGCCGGTGACCCGGGCGAGCGCGGTGTGGCCCTCGGTGGTCAGCCAGGACTCCAGGAAGCGGGGGCGGTCGGCGGGGAAGCAGGCGCGGTCGTAGGCGAGGACGTCCGCGAAGCGGTGGGCGGCGGGGACGATACGGGCGGCGGGGTCCGCGGCGCGGTCGGGCGCGGTCGGGGTGCCGGTGTAGCGGATCGTGCGGTGGGCGTGGGCGAACCCGGACCTGCGGTAGTCGGCCTGCCGGGCGACGACACCGTCGAGGCCGATCGTGCGCCCGCCGGCGTGGGCGAGACCGGCGTCCCAGGTGGCGCGGCCGTATCCGCGTCCGCGCAGGTCGGGGCGGACGAGGTAGCAGCCCAGGAAGGCGTACGCGGGCCCGTACCGGACGACCGACACGGCGGACACGGGCTCGCCGTCGAGGCGGCCCAGGAAGAATCCGCCGGGGTCCTGCGCGAAGAAGCTCGGCCCGTCCCGCAGGCCGGGGTTCCAGCCTTCGGCGGCGGCCCACTCATGGATCACGGGCCAGTCCTCCAGCCCGGCGCGCGCCACGACGAACCCCTCGGTCGAGCTGGCCATACGTGCCTCCTGTCGGCGCCCCCCGTCCCCTGGAGGGCGGCCTGCCGAGCCGCCCTCCAGGGGACGGCGTTCACCCGGTCGAGGGTTCCACAACATGGCGAACATCACACATGGCGATGACCACGTGACGGACCGGAGCGAACAGGCGCGCCGATCCCCTACCCTCTTTCACATGTCCTCCACTCCCGCCCCGCGCTCCATACGGTCCGCCGACGTGGTCAACGAGCAGATTCGTGACCTCTGGGCGCGTACCGGCGGGCAGTTGACCGCCGAGGACCGCGCCCAGTACGAGGCGCTCGTCACGGAGTGGGCGGCAGCGGTAGGTGAAGGAGCAGTGCAGAGGGTGTAACCCCCCAGCACCGAAATCCACCCCGGGGCAGCCCCGCGAGGGGCGCAAGGACCTACCCCCCTGGGGCAGCCCCGTAAGGGGCGCGGGGAACTGCGCGACCAGCCACGACGCCCCCGCACACGGCCAACCGCGCCCGGGGGCAGCCCCGTAAGGGGCGCGGGGAACTACGCACCCAGCCTCAACCCAGCGCACACAAACCCCCGCCCCCGAGTGGAACGCCCCGTCAGGACTGAGGCCGACGCCCATGATTAGCGGCGTGCTTACGACGAGCCTTCTTCTTACGACGTCGCTTGGACGACATGACGCCTCCCGGGCATAGTGGGACATCTACGACTACGGCCCACTCTTCCACAGGGCCCCTCCGGGAGCCACCGATGAGCGACCCCGCCCCCGCGACCCCCGCGACCACCCCGCTGGCGTTCCTGCCCGACTCGGGCGCCGCCCCCCACTGGCTACGGTTCGCGTTCGGCGCCGTATTCCTCGGCCTGCTGATCACGCGCCTGATCCTCAGCTGGCGGTCCCACCGCAGATCACGCCGGAACCGCCACTGACCCCGCCCCTCCCCCCTCGGAGAAAAGCACCCCCTGGACCGGGACCTCCCGCACCCCGTGGCGCGAAGTGCCCGTGCGGCCAGGCGACATGCTCCGGAAGCAGCGCGTCCACCCGGTCGAGCGGAGCGACGTAGCGCAGATCGATGATGAACATGCCGCAACCCCAAGCACCGCGCCCGCGCCCCGGTACGGCCACGGAGGCGTCACCGGCCGCGACGGCGAGAGAAGCCGACCCCGCATGCGAACAAGGCCGATGAGCCGGACGCTGGAAGGGAAGAGCTTCCCCCGAAGACGCAGCGTCGACGGGTCAAGCGACCGGCTTTCGAGGAGAGGACCAGCCATGACCGACCTTCCGGCCCCCACCACGCCGTATCTGGAGCCCGAGGCGAGGGAACTCGCCGAGGCCACCGATCCCCATCCGCGGATCTACGAGGTTCCGCCCGAGGAGGGGCGCAAGATCCTCAGCGACCTGCAGAAGGGCGACGGTGTCGAACGCCCGGACGTGGACGAGGAATGGGTCGATGTCGACGCCGGCGAATGGGGCACGGTCCGCACCCGCATCATCAGGCCCAAGGGCGCCACGGGCCCGCTGCCCGTGGTGTTCTACATCCATGGCGCCGGCTGGGTCTTCGGCGACGACAGGACCCACGACCGTCTCTTCCGCGAGCTCACCGTCGGAGCGGGCGCCGCCGGTGTCTTCCCGGTGTACGACTGGGCGCCCGAGAAGGGTTATCCCACGCAGGTCGAGCAGAACTACGCCGTCGGCCAGTGGCTGCGGGAGAACGGCGCCGACCACGGCCTGGACACCTCGCGCGTCGCGGTCGCCGGCGAGTCGGTCGGCGGATGCATGTCCACGGTCTTCGCGCAGATGAACAAGGACCGCGGCGGGCTCGCGCTCAAGGCGCAGATCCTGCTCTACCCCGTGACCGGGCCGGACTTCGACACGCAGTCCTACCACCAGTTCGCCGAGCACTACTACCTCACCCGTGACGGGATGAAGTGGTTCTGGGACGCGTACACGACCGACGAGTCCCAGCGGGAGGAGAAGTACGCCTCGCCCCTGCGGGCGACCCTCGACGACCTCCGGGGGCTGCCGCCCGCCCTCGTCATCACGGCGGAGGCCGACGTCCTGCGGGACGGCGGCGAGATGTACGCCAACAAGCTGCGTGAGGCCGGCGTCGAGGTGACGGCCGTCCGCGTCAGCGGGACCGTCCACGACTTCATGCTGCTGGACAGCCTGCGGGACACCCCGGCCACCAACCTCGCACGGAAGCTGTCCGTGGACGCGCTGCGCGAGGCTCTCCACCAGGACTGAGAGCCGGTCTGTCCGCGGGTCAGCCGGCGAGGATCCGCTCGACGCCCTCCCGATAACCGGTGACCGGGAAGTCGGGGAAGCGGGCCGCGAACTTCGAGCTGTCGAAGAGGTTGTCGGCGCGGTAACGGGCGATCAGCTCGTACATCTCGTCGAGCGGCTTGACGAAGCGGCGCCCGAGGCGGAAGGCGAGCATCGGCAGCACCGTGTAGCCGATCTTGCGGCCGGTGACCTCGCCCGCGATCTGGATGAGCTGGGCATAGGACTTGCGGTCCGGGTCGACGGGCAGGTGCCACGTCTGGCCGTAGGCGTCCGGTGTGTTGCCGAGCAGCGCGAGCGCGCGGCTCGCGTCGGGGGTCCAGATCAGGGAGCGCTTGGCGTGGGCGTCGACGGGGACGAACGGCCGCTTGCCCGCCTTGATCCGGTCGAACACCAGTGAGTTCGTGTAGCTCGTGGTCCTGCCGGGACCGTAGAACTCGGGTGCGCGGCCGATCAGGGCTTCGACCCGACCGGCCCGCATGGCGTCGAGCAGCATGGTGGCGATCTCCGCGCGGACGCGTCCCTTGCGTCCGGCCGGTGCGAAGGCGGTCGACTCGGTCTGCGGCGTCGGCGTTCCGGGATACATGTAGGTGTTGTCGAAGAAGACGAGTTTCGTGCCGTGTTCGGCGCAGGCGTCGATGACGTTGCGCATCATGACGGGGAACTGACGCTCCCACAGCTCCGAGTCCAGAGGCAGACCGACGGTGAGGTAGGCGATGTCGCTGCCCGCGACCGCGCGGCTGGTGGCGTCGGCGTCGGTGAGGTCCGCGGGCACGAGTTCGTCGGTGTCGTGCACCTTCGACGGCTTGCGGCTGACGAGGCGGATGTCCTTGGTGTGGGTGCGGTGGAGCTCGTTCACAAGCTCGTCGGCGATGGGTCCGCCGGCACCGAGAACGGTCTGCATGGCTCTGATCTCCTTGTGGGGGGGGTGGTGCGGGTGGTGACGACCATTCAACGGCGAGCGGCGCCGCGCCACCACGCGGGAGCGGCCCGCGCCCTTGCGTGACCCGAAGGACCTTCGGACGTACGCTATGTTTACAGTGCTCACACAGCATAGGAGGACGAAGTAAGCGATGTCGACATCAGGGAAGAGCGGCTATCACCACGGCGACCTGCGGGCGGCGCTGCTGTCGACCGCGATGGAGATGCTGGAGAAGGGTGAGCCCTTCTCGCTGCGCGCCGTCGCGCGCGAGGCAGGCGTGTCGCCGACCGCGCCGTACCGCCACTTCAAGGACCGTGACGCCCTGGAGTCCGCGCTGGCCGTCGAGGGCTTCCGGGACCTGCTGGCCGACCTGGGCGGCGGGCACGGCCTGCCCGCGTCACCCTCGGACCTGGCCGAGTTCGCCGTCGCCTACGTCGCCTTCGCGCTGCGGCGCCCGGCCCTGTTCAGCGTGATGTTCGGCAAGCCGTGTGACAACGCGGACGACGAGCGGGTCAAGGCCGCCGACGCCCTGCACGAACTGCTGGCCGGCGCGCTCGATCGCGTCTTCCCCGGGGCCGACACCTCGGCCCTGGCGTCGGCGGGCTGGGGGCTCGCGCACGGGCTGGCCTGCCTGCATCTCGACGGAAAGTTGCAGGCCGCGTCGGACGAGGAGGTCGCCGACCGGGTGCGGGGCGCCTTCCTCGCCATCATGTCGACCGGCTCCTGACGCACGCCACCCCGCCTCACACCCTCCGATCGTGTTGACGGTGCTCACATCCCATGCCATCCTCGGTGTTAGCACCGCTCACATCAGAGGAGAGAACCCATGCCATCGACCGGCAAGCCGACCGACCGGACCGTGAAGGTCGATCTCGGAGGGCGTCTCGTCACCGTCCCGGCAGGCGGCCTCTACGACCGGTTCCGCATGGACACCGACCTCGACGAGGTCGAGCGCGACCCCCGGGTCAGCGGCGTCGACTTCTTCCGCCGGATGCCGAAGACCCGCGTGGACTCCCGCATCGGCCCCACGCTGACCCCGAACTTCTACTACCGGATCTCCACGGCCCGGCTCACGATGATCGCGCCGACCAAGGCGATCCGGGCCCGCCTGCCCCGGGAGCTCGACCCACTGGAAATCGCCCCGGGGCGCGGGATCGTCTCCGTGATGGCGTTCCGGTACGACGTGTGCGACATCGACTTCTACACCGAGGCCGCGGTCGGCATCGCGGTGAAGCCCGCGCGGCACGGCGGGCTCGGTCTGCTCGACCTGGTCACCGGGCTCAAGAACGACTGGCTGCACTCCTACGTCCTCTCGCTCCCGGTCAGCACCGAGATCGCACAGGTGCGCGGCCACGACGGCTACGGGTTCCCCAAGTGGGTCACCGAGCTCGACGTCGACATCGACACCCGGCGCGCCTCCGCCAGGATCGCCAACGACCGGGGCGGCCTCGACCTCGCCCTGTCGGCGCCCACCCCGAAACAGACGTCCCGGCCCAGCGGCGCACACGTCTCGACCCTGACCTCCTACACCACGATCGACGGCGCCTGGCACTCCACGACCAGCCAGATCAACACGCTCGCCTCGGGAACCACGCGCTTCCCCTGCGGGCTCGACCTCCAGCTCGGTCAAGGCCGGATGAGCGACGACCTGCGCTCGCTGAAGCCGGTCCGCGCCCTCCAGCTCGACGTCACCACCGAGGGCCAGCTCGCGCTGCACATGCCCGTACCCACCTCCGTCCAGGACCGGAGCTGACACCCCCATGGCGGCCACCCCGGACACCGGCCGCCTCCGGACCGCCCTCCCCGCGTCGCCGCGCGCCCCGGGCGCCCGCTGACCGAACCGTCGCCACGACGGCCTGTCATCTCGCCGTCCCCGCCCCCATGGAAGAAAATCAGCCATGACCAAGCGCGTCCTCCACGTCGTCACCAACGTCGGCCACTACGACGACCCCTCCCACGCCACCGGCCTGTGGCTCTCCGAGCTCACGCACGCCTGGCACGTCTTCGAGGAACACGGCTACGAGCAGACGCTCGTCAGCCCGGCCGGCGGCGCGGTGCCCCTCGAACCGCGCGCGCTGAAGTTCCCCAACTACGACAAGACCGCCAAGGCGTGGCGCGCCGACCCCGCCAAGATGGCCCTGCTCGAGAACACGGCGAGCCCGGACCGGATCGACCCGTCGGAGTACGACGCGATCTACTTCACCGGTGGTCACGCGGTGATGTACGACTTCCCCGACAGCGAGGGCCTGCAGCGCATCACCCGCGAGATCCACGAGCGGGGCGGCATCGTCTCCTCGGTCTGCCACGGCTACTGCGGCCTGCTCAACACCCGGCTCTCCGACGGCTCCTACCTCATCGCCGGACGCAGGATGACGGGCTTCGCCTGGACCGAGGAGGTCCTCGCCCGCGTCGACAAGCTGGTTCCCTACAACGCCGAGGAGCAGGCGAAGCAGCGCGGCGCGCTCTACGAGAAGGCGGCGCTGCCGTTCGTCTCCTACGTCGTGACCGACGGCAACCTCGTCACCGGCCAGAACCCGGGCTCGGCCAAGGCCACGGCGAAGAAGGTCGTCGAGGCCGTCGCGGGCAACACACCGAAGGAGTGAGGCGGGGGCGACGGCCGGTCCTCCGTGACGGGACTACTCCGGCGGGGTGGGTGTGTCGTGGCTGCGGTACATCGCCTGGACGTCGAGTTCGAGCTTGACCGTGGGGCCGACGACCGCGATGCCCCGCGCCAGCATCGTCCGCCAGTTGAGCGTGTAGTCCTCGCGGTGGAGTTCGGCGGTGGCGAGCGCGGCGCAACGCAGCTCCTCCGCGTAACCGCCGTTGACGACGCCGAGATAGCCGGTGTCGAGGTCGACCGTGCGGCTCACGCCGTGCATGGTCAGCGCGCCCTGGAGCGTCCATTTCGAGCCGCCCCGGTACACGAACCGGTCGGAGGAGAAGTGGATGTACGGGTACCGCTCGACGTCCAGGAAGTCGGCGGAGCGCAGGTGGTTGTCGCGGGTCGTGTTGCCGGTGTCGATGGACGCCGCGTCGATGCGCACCTCGACCCGCGAGTCGACCATGTCCGGCGCGACCTGGATGCCGCCCTCGAAGCGCGTGAAACGGCCGTGGACGTGGGCCATGCCGACGTGCTTGGCGATGAACCGGATCGCGGTGTGCGGCGGGTCGAACAACCACGTGCCGGGCTGCGGGAGTTCGGGCGCGCGGCCCACATGCAACTGGACGTGCGTGAGCGGCGCGATCTCGTCCGGGGCGACGTCGAGGGTCTGCTGATGAGGCTGGAGCCCGTCCGCCGATATCAGGACGGAGTAGCGGCCGGGCGGCAGCGTGAGGAACAGCGTGCCGTACGGGTCCGTGGTGACCTTGGCCGCCGGGCGCCCGCTGCCGGACTCGGTGACGGTGGCCTCGGCGCCCGCCATCGGCTGGCCGACGGGGTCGGTGACCTGGCAGTGGACGACTCCCGCGCCCTGCGGGACGGGATGGGCGAGTCCGGCTCCCCGCGCTGCGGAACCGGCCCGCTTCCGACGGAACAGGGCGAGGGGCATGACAGGGACCTTTCCGGTGCAACTGACGTTCTACGCCCACCTTGCCACGCCCCCGGCCTGCGCAATTGCCGCGGAATCCCGTAATCCGCTCCGCGCCGCCCCGGACTTCACAACATTCACACCTGGGAAGCGCGGGGCTCACGAGGCCGTGGGGCACGAACGCATGTTCTGCGCCAGAAGTTCACAGGTTCTCCGTGAAGCGTTGACGCGGCGGGAAGCCAAATGACAGGGTCGCCACGCCCGTCGGGCCGCCGGTGAGGAGACCGAGGAGACCCGAGGAGACCGAGGAGATCCCGCTCCGATGAACGCCCGTTCCGCAGCCGCCCCCACGCCCGCCGACCCGGCCGGGGCATGGCGGGCGTTCGCGGCGGAGCACTGGGCCCGCGGACCCGTCGTCGTCCCCGGAGCCCCCGGCCCCCCTCTCGGCCCCGCCGACGTGCACCGCCTGCTGGTCGCCGCCGGTCGCGCCCCCTCCCCCACCCCGGTCCGGGTCCGGCTCGCCGTGTCGGACGGCTTCCTGGAGGCGCCGGGCCCGCTGCTGCCGCGCGCGGAGGACGGCGGACTCGCCGGGTACGCGGAGCGGCTCGCGGCGCCGGGCGGCCTCGACGGCGCGGGCTGGCTGCTCACGGCACGCAACGCGCTGAGCCTGGACTTCACCCTGTGGTCACGGGTGCGGGACGCGCTCGCCGCCCTGTGGCGGCACGTCGGCCGGCCCCCACTGCCCGTCACCGCCGAACTCGCGTACGGGCGGCGGCACCACGCCACCGAGGAGGTAGGCGCCGCCCCGGACGCCGCCTGTCTGACCTGGGTCGTCGAGGGCTCCCTGACCGTGCGGGTGCGCCCGGAGCACACCGGCACCGAGTTCGCGCTGCGGGCCGGCGCCGGCGATCTCGTGCACTGGCCGGCGGGCGCCACCCACCTCGACGACCGTACGGAGCCCTGCGCGACCCTGCGTCTGTCGGTGCCGGCCCGCGCGGCGGCCGCCATGCCGTTCGTCGGGGAGGTGGTCGGCGGCCTGCTGCGGCGCGACGCCACTCCCTCCGACGCCGTGGCGGTCCTGCCGCATCCGCTGCCGGCCGCGCCGGACGGGCGGCTGGTCCCGCTGCGCCGCTTCACCGAGCCCGCCGCGCACTTCGCCCGCGTCCTCGAAGGCGACGCAGCCGAACGCGCCCTGCTGCTGCGCTGGGCCGCCCTGCGCACCGGCGCGGGTCTCGAACCCGCTCCGCCGCCGCGCCCGCGCCTCCCCCTTACGCCGCCCGACCGATTACGGCGCACCGGGGAGTTCATCCGTACCCGGGATTTCGTCCCCGCCGGGGAACGTCCCGGCACCACGGTATGGGCGGCGAACGGCCACGCCCGCCGCACCGCCTTCCCCGCCGCGCCCCGCGTCCTCGACCGCCTGCGCCCGCTGGCACCTGCGGACACGGTCACCGTCGCGCACCTCGCCGCCGCCTGCGCCCTCTCGCCCCGCTCCCCCGAACTGCTGCACCTGCTCGGCGAGTTGTACGCGCTGCGCGTGCTGGAGCGGGAGCGGTGAGGCCGCCCCGCCCGCCCCTGTCGCCGCCCGTCGACGTCCTGGAGGCGTTCGACTGGGACCACTTCGTCGCCGCGTACTGGGACCGGCGCCCCGCGCTGATCAAGGGCGCCGCCCTCGGCTCGCCGCCCTTCGACGCGCACGAGGCGTTCGAGGGGACCGTGGCCGCGGCGCAGCAACCCGGCGCCGGCCAGGTGACGTTCACCGTGGGGCCGCGCCGCCTGCTCGACCCCGGGGACCTGCTGCCGCACGCCGGGGACGGTTCGTTCGGCCGCTACGAACGGCGCCTGGCACGGCAGTTGGGGCGTGAGCCGTTCCGGCTCGTGGTGCGCGGCCTGCACGCCCGGCACCACCCGGTGTGGCTGCGCGAACGGGACTTCCTCGCGCGCCTGTGGGACCGGGTGGGCCAGCCCGTCCACGGCACGTCCACCACGCTGTGGCACGGCACGCGCGGCCCGGCGACCCCGGCGCCCGCGTCCTCGGCGACGTTCCTCTACACCCTGTCCGGGCGGCCCCGGCTGCGGGTGCGGCACGAGGGGTGCTGGCACTCGGCGCGGCCCGCGCCGGGCGACCTCGTGTACTGGCCGCCCGGCCGGCGCTGGACCGTCGAGCCGCTCCCCTCCCCCGGCGCCGTGGTGCACCTCGGCATCCGCCGGCAGCCGCCCGCGCCGGGCGCCGGTCTGGGGCGGCTGCTCGCGCCCGGGCCGAGTCCGGCGACCCCGCAGGCCCGGGGCGGCGACGACGACATCCTCGTACGGGACGAAGGGCCGCCGCCGGACGGGCCCGAGGCGCACGGCGGGGGCGGTGGCGGGCCGGGGCTGCCGGAGGTGCTGGTGCGGGCGCTCGGGCACTACCGGGAGGCGGCCCGGCCCGCGTCGCTGGAGCGGTGGCTGGCGCGGGAGGCGCTGCGGCACGCGACGGACGGCGGGCTGCGGCCGGTGCCGCCGCCCGCCCGGCCCGGCTACTTCACCGACGACGACGCGGTGCGCGCCGTGGAGCGAGTGCTGTGGGCGGAGGCGTCGGGCCGACGGCTCGTCGCGGCCTGCGGTCACGTCCTGGAGACGGATCTGACGGCCCGTGAACTCGGCGCGGTGCTCGGCCGGTTGAACCGGGGTGCGACGCTCACGGTCGGGGAACTCGCGCCCGCGGCCCGCTCCCTGGTCGCGCATCTCGCCGGGTTCCGGGCGGTGGAGCGCCTGTGACGCCGGCGCCCCACCGCCGAGCCGGGTTCAGGAGCCCGGGGCCGGGATCGCCAGGTACTTGTACTCCAGGAACTCCTCGATGCCGACCCGGCCGCCCTCCCGGCCGAGGCCGGACTGCTTGACGCCGCCGAAGGGCGCGGCCGGGTTGGAGACCAGGCCGGTGTTGATGCCGACCATGCCGGTCTCCAGGCGTTCGCCGACGCGCAGCGCACGGTCTAGATCGCGGGTGAACACGTAGGAGACGAGGCCCCATTCGGTGGCGTTGCCGACTTCGACGACATCGTCCTCGTCGTCGAACTCGAACAGCGCCGCGACCGGGCCGAAGATCTCCGTGGTGGTGAGTTCGGCATCGCGCGGCACGCCGGCGAGCACGGTCGGCGGGTAGAACGTGCCTTCTCCGCCGGGGACTTCGCCCCCGGTGAGCACCTTCGCGCCCCGCTCGACGGCGTCCCGTACCAGGTGCTCGACCTTGGCACGGCCCGCCTGGTCGATGAGCGGGCCGACGTCGGTGCCGGGGGCGGTGCCGTCGCCGACCTTCAGGGCGGCCATGCGGGCGGTGAGCCGCTCGGCGAACTCCCCGGCGACCGAGCGGTGCACGTAGATGCGGTTGGCGGCCGTGCACGCCTCGCCCATGTTCCGCATCTTGGCGAGCATCGCCCCTTCGACGGCCGCGTCGAGGTCGGCGTCCTGGAAGACGATCAGCGGGGCGTTGCCGCCGAGTTCGAGCGAGGTCCGTACGACGGTGTCGGCGCACTGCGCGAGCAGCGTCCGGCCCACCTGCGTCGAGCCGGTGAAGGACAGCTTGCGGATGCCGCCGCCGCGCAGCAGCGGTTCGACGAGGGCGGCGGCGTCGGTCGTGGTGACGGTGTTGAGGACGCCGGGCGGCAGCCCGCACTCCTCCAGGATGCGGGTGAGGGCGAGCGTGGACAGGGGGGTCTGCGGCGCCGGTTTGAGGATCATCGTGCAGCCGGCGGCGACGGCCGGGCCGATCTTGCGGGTGCCCATGGCGAGCGGGAAGTTCCACGGGGTGATCAGCAGGCAGGGGCCGACGGGCTGGCGCAGGACGAGGTGGCGGTTGCGGCCGTCGGGGCTGGTCGCGTAGCCGCCGTCGACGCGGACGGCCTCCTCGGAGAACCAGCGGAAGAACTCGGCGGCGTACGCGACCTCGCCGCGTGCCTCCGCGAGCGGCTTGCCCATCTCCAGGGTCATGAGCAGGGCGAGGTCGTCGGTGCGGCGCAGCAGTGTCTCGTGGGCGCGGCGCAGGATCTCGGAGCGTTCGCGGGGCGCGGTCGCCCCCCAGGCGCGCTGGGCGGCGCGGGCGGCGTCGAGCGCAGCGCGGCCGTCCTCGGGCCCGGCGTCGGCGACGTGGCACAGGGTGGCGCCGGTGGCCGGGTTGTCGACGGGCAGGGTGCGGCCGGACGCGGCGGGCCGCCAGGCGCCGCCCACGTACAGCTCACGGGGGACGTTCCGCACTACGGGGGGTGTGGTCATGGTGGCCCTTCGAAGGAGGTGACGGGACGGCGGGCGGGCGCGGGTGGGGGCGTGGGTGTGCGCCCTTTCGGTCCCGCGCCGCCCGGGGCGTCAGGAGTCAGGACGTGGCGGTGGTCACGGCCGCCTGCCAGGACTGGAGCGCCTCGTCCACCTGCCCCTGCGTCACGACGAGCGCCGGGATCATGCGGACGACGTTGCCGTACGGGCCGCAGGTCAGCAGGAGCAGTCCCTCGTCGGCGGCGGCCTGCTGGGCGCGGATCGCGGTCGCGGGGTCGGGGTCGCCCGCGTCGGTGGTGAACTCGCTGGCGAGCATCAGGCCGAGTCCGCGTACGTCACCGATGGCGGGGGTCTTCGCCGCGATGTCCTCCAGGCCGGTGCGCAGCCGGGCGCCCATGGCCTCGGCGTTGGCGACGAGCCCTTCTTCGCGGATGACGTCGAGGGTGGCGCAGGCGGCGGCGCAGGCGACCGCGTTGCCGCCGTAGGTGCCGCCTTGTGAACCGGGGCGGGCCTTGTGCATGAGCGCTTCGGGGGCGGCGATGCCGGAGAGCGGGAAGCCGCTGGCGAGGCCCTTGGCGGTGACGAGGATGTCGGGGCGCACGTCGAAGTGGTCGTGGCCCCAGAAGCGGCCGGTGCGGCCGACGCCGGTCTGGATCTCGTCGAGGATCAGCAGGATGCCGTGCCGGTCGGCGCGCTCCCGCAGCCCTTGCAGGAAGGCCGTGTTGGCGGGTACGTAGCCGCCTTCGCCGAGGACGGGTTCGACGATGACGGCGGCCGTGTCGTCGGGGTCGGAGACGGTGGCGAGGAGGTGGTCGAACTCGCGCAGCGCGAACCGGGTGGCGGTCTCCTGGTCCCATCCGTAGTGGTACACGTCGGGGAACGGGGTGATGGCGACGCCCGCCATGAGCGGTCCGAAGCCGGTACGGATCTTGGTGCCGGACGTGGTGAGGGAGGCGGCGGCGACCGTGCGGCCGTGGAAGCCGCCGTGGGCGACGACGATGTTGGGGCGGCCGGTGGCCTGGCGGGCCAGGCGCATGGCGGCCTCGACGGCCTCGCTGCCGGAGTTGACGAAGAACAGGCTGTCGAGCCCGGAGGGCAGCACGTCCCCCAGCTTGGCGACGAGCCGCTGCAACGGCTCGTGCATCACGGTCGTGTACTGGCCGTGGATGAGCGTCGCCACCTGCTCCTGGGCGGCGGCCACGACCTTCGGGTGACAGTGGCCGGTGCTGGTGACGCCGATCCCGGCGGTGAAGTCGAGATATCGGCGGCCGTCGATGCCGTAGAGGTGGACGCCTTCCCCGCGCTGCGCGACGACGGGGGTGGCCTGGCGCAGATGCTCGGACAGTCGGGTCATGACTCCAGCGTCAGTGCCGGGCCGAACCGGCGTCAATGGGTCATGTGTGGCGATTCGCCTGCGGGGACCCGCCCGGCACCGGACGACCTCGGAGTGGTGCAGGATGAGGAGATCTTGTAACCGAGTGAGCAGGTAGTACGTGACGAGACATCACATACCCGTGTCCCCGCGCCCGTTGCACGCCCGGGGAGGTGCCCGGTGAACCGGGGCGTGGAGGCGCACGACCTCATCGCCGCCGGGGTCGCGCTGCTCGGCGGGCTGCTCGCGGCGGTGCTGCTGCGGGCACTGCTGCGCTGGCTCGGGGTGCGGGCGGGGCGCACCCGCTGGGGCGGTGACGACGTGATCGTGGACGCGCTGCGTACGGTCGTGCCGTGGGCGGCGGTCGCGGCCGGGGCGGCGCTGGCGGCGCAGGCGCTGCCGCTGACGGCGCGCACCGGACGGACCGTGAACACGGTCCTGACGGCGTTCTTGATCGTGTCGGCGACGCTGACGGCGGCCCGGGTGGTCACCGGCCTGGTCCGCACGGTCGCCCAGTCGCGGGCGGCCGTGGCGGGCTCCGCGACGATCTTCGTGAACATCACCCGGGCCGTGGTCCTCGCCATGGGCTTCCTCGTGGTGCTCCAGACACTGGGTATCTCCATCGCGCCGCTGCTGACCGCGCTCGGCGTCGGCGGCCTCGCGGTGGCGCTCGCCCTCCAGGACACCCTCGCCAACCTCTTCGCCGGGGTGCACATCCTCGCCTCCAAGACGATCCAGCCGGGCGACTACATCCGGCTCAGCAGCGGCGAGGAGGGGTACGTCGTCGACATCAACTGGCGCAACACGGTGGTGCGTCAGCTCGCCAACAACCTCGTCATCATCCCGAACACGCAACTGTCGGGCACGAACATGACCAACTTCAGCAGACCCGCGCAGGAGATGACCCTGACCGTGCAGGTGGGGGTCGGCTACGACAGCGACCTGGAGCATGTGGAGCGGGTCACGACCGAGGTCGTCGAGGCGGTCATGAAGGACGTGGAAGGTGCGCTCCCCGAGCACGAACCGGCGGTCCGCTTCCACACGTTCGGCGACTCGCGGATCGGCTTCACGGTGATCCTGGGCGTGGGCGAGTTCAGCGACCAGTACCGGATCAAGCACGAGTTCATCAAGCGGCTCCACCGCCGCTACCGCGAGGAGGGCATCCGCGTCCCGTCGCCGGTGCGCACGGTGGCGCTCGCCCAGGGCAGCACCGCGACCTCCCTCATCCCGCACCAGCGGGAGGCGAGCGCACGCCCCGAGACGCAGAGGACGCCGGCCACCTAGAGCGGGGCGCCGGCCCGGCGTTCCGCGGCGGCGAGCGTCAGGGCCCAGCCGCGGGCCCGGCGGCCGGGGAGGCGGCGGCGAACACCGGCAGCGGCTCCGGCGCTTCGGGGAGCGTCGGAGGAGTATTCGTGGGGGCGTGGGGGCGATGTCGCATATATGCGCCCGCCTCTGACGCCGTTTGATCGCCGCCGGTCGACTTTCGATCGAGTTCGCAAGAGTGAACGAGCGAGAACCGCAACTGTGGCATTAACGGACGGTAGTTATGGAGTCCCGGATGAGTGAACGGTACGTTCGGCGGGCGAGAGCCGCCCCGACCCGGACCGACTATCTGAACCGGGGCTCTCCCGTATCACGTTCCTGCCATTGACCCAGGAGGGCGTATGCCTCCCGACCGTGCTCCCCGCCGACCGCTGCGACGCGCTCGGCTGAGCGGACCCGAAGCTAGCATCCCTCGCGCGACGCGGGCCAAAACCCGCGAACGGCGTGACAAGCAAGTCAACATGCAGCTCGGGCCGTTCATCGCGTTGCCCTTCGCGGGCATCGTGCTCGTGTTCCGTCCCGACGCGGGTGAACTCGCCCTCGCCGCGCTCCCGTTCCTCATGACGGCCCTGCGACGCTCGTACGTGCGCTACCGGCACGTTTACGCGACCTGACCGGACCGTGGGCGGCGGAGCGCGGCTGGCCCCGCCCCGCCGCCCGCGCCGCGCGTCCTCCCGCGCCCGTCCGACGATCACACAAGGCGGCGCGAGCGCGGACCCGCCGCCTTGCGGAACACCCCAATTCCACCCCGGAATTCCGGGAGCACACCCCGAGAGGGACCAGAAGTGACGACCCCTAAGGACCAGCACCAGGAACAGGCGCTCATGATCTCGTGCGCCAACCCCGCGTGCCCCAACCTGGTCCGCCAGGCGTTGAAGCGGCCAGGCCGTCCCGTGCAGTACTGCACGGAGGCGTGCGGGCGCGCGTACCGCAAGCGCAAGCGCCTCGGCCCGCAGACGCCCGAAGAAGTCGCCGCGTACGCCGTCCAGGTCGCCAAGGAGTACGCGGCCGACATCTGGGCCGTCATCGCGCTCGTCAACGCGGGTGAGCCGCTGGAGGCGCTGCGCAGGTCCGTGGACTTCGAGCACGGCCGGGAGGACCTCATGGCGGCGATGGTCGCCTTCGCCCGGGCGCACAGGCTGAAGTCCGCCGACATCGCCGCCGCCCTCAACATCAGCTCCGACAACGTGAGCCGCAAGTACTCCGTGAGCGCCACGATCCGCCGCCGCGAACAGCGCCTGTTGCGCCGCAAGAGGATCGAGGAGAGCCGCCCGGAGCGAGCCGCGGAACGGTCAGCGGAACGGCAGGGCGGGGGCGGCGCGGAGCGCCGGACGCCCCCGCGCGGGCCCGGCGGGACGAAGGGCGCCGCCGGCGGTTCCTCGGGCGGCAAAGGCGGGGCGCCGCTCCTTCCGCAGCAGCGCAGGCCGCACCGCCGCACCCCGGCGCACCCGGCGGGCGAGGACGCCGACGGGACGGCCGGGGCGGGGGGCGGCGGCCCCGAGAGCGCGCAACCGCCCGAGCAGGTGCTCGCGCGCGCTCTCTCACGGTTGCAGCGCACCAGCGGCAAGACGCTGCGGGGCCTCGGCGAGCAGGCGGGCGTCTCGGGCTCGTACGTCTCACGCGTGCTGACCGGTGAGCGGCTGCCTTCCTGGCGGGTCACCCGGCTGATCACGCTCGCCTGCGGCGGCGATCCCGACGACCTGCGCCCGCTGTGGGAGGCGGCGCGCGGGATGCGCCCCGCGCAGCCCGGGAGCATGGCGGCGGCCCTGCGCGGGTTGCGCATCGCGGACTCCAACCCGTCCACCCTGCAACTGAGTTCACGTCTGGGACACGCGCTCAGCAGCGAGGAGATCCACACCATCCTCGCCGGGAAGCACGTACCGGAGTGGGAGACCGTCGACCGGCTCGTCAGCGCTCTGCACGGGCCGCCCGAGACCATCCGCCCGCTGTGGGCGGCGGCCCGCCCGCCGGCCGCCCCGGCGAGCCCGGCGCCGCCGTCGCGTGCGAACGGCCTGCCCGCCGGGGCGTTCGGATGAGCCGGGGTCAGACGACACGGTCCGGCCCGCCCTCCTGCCGCCACGTCAGGGCCCGCGACCCGGGCCCGCCCGCACGGCCGCTCGCGCTGCCCCCGGCGTTCGACGCGTTCTGCGCCCTGCACCACGACCTCTACCTCGGTTACGCGCAGGCGCATCTGCCTCCGGGGGCCGCGCAGGAGGCGGTCGCGGCCGCGTTCGGGCGGCTCGTCACGACGTGGCCGTACGCCATCGCGCTGCCGAGCCCGGCGCGGTACGCGTGGGACCAGCTGATCGCCTGCACCGGCAGCCGCGCCCGCCCGCTCCCTCTCCCCCTGCCGGCCGAATCGCCGCTCCAGTACGACGCGGTCGTCCTGCGCTGCGGTCTCGGCTACCCGACGCCGGCCGTGGCCACGGCGACGGGCCACCACCCGGCCAAGATCGACTCCCTGGTACGGGCCTGGCGGGCGGCGACGGCGTGAGACCGCCCCGGCGAGGTCCGACCGGGGGCAGCGGCTCCCGCGCAAGACCGCCCCGGCGGAGCCCAACTGGGGCGGCGGCGACGCCCGTTCACTCCCGGGCGGGCAGGGCGTAGATCAGCTCCGTGACCGTGGCCTGCCGCCCCGCCGCAAAGGCTTCCTCGCTGCCCACCCGGACGAAACCGTTGCGCTCCAGGACCCGCACCGAGCCGGTGTTGTCCTCGACCACGCGCGCGCGGATCGGCCGGTGTGTGACCTCCTCCAGCAGCGCGGCGACCGCCGCGGTGGCCAGGCCCCGGCCCCACCAGTCCCGATGGATCCAGTACGTGAGTTCGACCTCGCCCTCCAGGGGGAAGGCGGCCACGCTGCCGACGATCCGCCCGTCGACCTCGACGACCCGGTTCACGATGTCCTCGTCGGCGAGGATCTTGCGGTACTTCCGCTCGTACGCCTCCGGGTCGCGCGCGGCCGCCGGGTCCATGAAGGCGGCCAACCACTGCGCGTCCGGGTCGAGTTGGACCTCGAACAGCGCCGGAATGTCCTGCTCGGTCAGTGGCCGCAGCGTGCACGCCCCCGCCGCTTCCTGCTCCCCCATCGCACCTCACCTCGTACGCCACGACGGGCCGGCCCCGCCGGAATCGCGCCGACGCTAGCACGCGGGCTCAGACGAGGACGTGCGGTTCCTGGGGGCTGAGGAAGCGGACCGCCGTGTGTTCGGCGTGCGGGGTGAGCAGGCCGAGGAGTTCGTCGGCCGCCGTCTTCAGCAGGCCGCCGTCCTCGCCGGCCCGAAGCGTCTCCAGGAGGAACGCGACGCGGGTGGACTCCTCGGTGACGCAGGTCTGGTGGGCGTCGCGGTGGTTCCAGTGCCGGGTGAGGACGAGGCGGTCGTCGGTGTAGACGACCTCGCCGGGCCGGGGGTTCTCGACGGTGCCGGGCTCGCCGAGCGGCGTGAACTCCTCGGTGCCGTCCGCGTATTGGATGCGGACGTCCCCCGTGACGTGGTCGAGGTCGAAGGCCCCGGCGGGCAGTCCGTGCCGTACGGACACGACGTTGTACGAGTCGACGGCCGGGCCGATCCGGGGCAGGGACCCCTTCTTGGCGAGGCGGCGGCCGAGCGCGTCGACGCTGGGGCGGACACGCCTCGGGTTGGTGCCGAACGACCGGTAGGCGGTGTGCCACGCCGCGACTCGGGGATCGGTCTCGTCGGCCGGCGCCCAGGTACCGGCCGCGAGCCGCTGCTCCAGGTCGTCGAGGGCGGCGGCGGTCTCGGGCCAGGGTCCGTGCCCGCGCAGGCCGGTGGCGGTGACGACGGCGATCAGGGTGTCGGGGAACGCGGCGGCGACGGCGGGGGCGAGACGGAAGGCGGTCATGTGCGGGGCTCCGTTCAGTGGGGGGCGGCGGGTGCAACTGGCGGCGGAGGGCAGCGAGTTACGGGACTGCCGTGCCGGGGGTACGGGACTGCCGCGCGGGGGCGGGGCGGCCGGGTCAGGTGAGAGCGAGGAGGCTGACGGCGACGGCGGCGGCGCCGAGGCCGACGAGCTGGCCTCTGTGGATGCGTTCGGCGAGGACGCCCCGGGCCAGCAGGACCGTGCCCGCCGGGTACAGCGCCGTGATGACGGCGACGACGGTGAGGTCGCCGCTGCGCGCGGCCAGCAGGAACAGCAGGTTCGCCAGCGAGTCCAGCACTCCGGCGGCGGCGGACACGGCGTAGGCGGGCTTCTCCGGACCGAGCCTGCCGCGCAGCAGCCCGGCGGCGGCCAGGGTGACCACGGACGACACGGCGCGGCCCGCGATCAGCGGCGCGACCCCGCTGCCTGTCGGCGCTTGATGCAGGCAGACGAGTTGCAGCGCGATGGCCGCGCCCGCACCCAGGGCCAGCAGCATGGCCGTACGGGAAGGCCGTGACGCGCCCGCGCCGTGACCGGCGCTGACCAGGACGACGGCCACGAGCGCGAGCGGCAGGCCGATCAGCCCGGCGGCGCCGAGGCGCTCGCCCTTACAGTGGAACGACTGAACGGTACAACGGAATGACCGTCCTGAGTCAACCGAACGACCGCGCGGCACATTCCACCGACCGGCGACCCCGGGACCTCGGGAGAAGACCCGTAAGAAAGGCGATCAGGTGGCCGAGACAGACGTGGCCCTGCGCACGCTCGCGCACAACGTCAAGCAGGCCCGCACTCGCGCGGGCCTGTCCCTGGACGAGCTGGGGCGGCGGGCGAAGGTGAGCAAGGGTGCGCTGGTGGGCCTGGAGAGAGCCCAGGGCAACCCGAACTTCGCCACCCTGGTCCGGCTCGCCGACACCCTCGGCGTCTCGGTCTCCGCGCTGTTGGACGGTCCCGCCGAGGATCGCGTACGTGTGGTGTCGGCCGGCGCGGTGAAGCCGCTGTGGACGGGTGAGCGCGGCAGCGAGGCGCGGCTGATGCTGACGACGCCGGGGCCGGCGCCGGTGGAGGTCTGGCGCTGGACGCTGGAGCCGGGCGAGGAGTACCCGAGCCACCCGCATCAGGCCGGTGTCGTCGAGACCGTCAGTGTCACCGCAGGGCGCATGGTGCTCGTCGTCGACGGCGTGGAACACCCGGTCGAGGAGGGGCAGACGGCCACGTTCCACGCCGACGCGGGCCACACCTACCGCGGCGCGGGCGCGTCCGCCTGCCACCTCGTCATGACCGTCCACCTGCCGCCAGGCCCGACCACCGAACGCCTCTGACGCGCTCGACGTCCCCGAAGTGCAGGACGCTGTCGACCACGCCTGGACGCTCAGCTCGGCCCGGTGGAGCCGCCGGACGGGGTGAGGGCGCGCAGGCGCTGGTCGAGTTCGCGCTGGTAGAAGTCGATGAAGCCGTCCGGGTCGGGGCCCGCGTTCTGCATCACGAGGCGGTCGTAGCCGGCGTCGACGAAAGGCTGGGCGACTTCGACGCAGCGGTCGGGGTCCGTGCCGCACGCGAACTGCTCCAGAATGTCCTCGCGGCGGACGGTCGAGGTGGCCGCCTCGAAATTGGCCGGGTTGGGGAGTTCCGACATGACTTTCCAGCCGGTGAGCGCCCAGCGCGAGGTCTTCAGTGCCGCGTCGGCGCCGGTGTCCGCGTCCTCGGCCCAGGCGAGCGGCACCTCCGCGTAACGCGGGCCTTTTCCGCCGGCGGTCTGGTAGGCATTCACGATGGTGCCGCTGGGCTCGGTGGCGAAGAGGCCGTCGCCGAGTTCGGCCGCGATACGGGCGGAAAGAGGGCCGCCGGCGGCGACGGCGATCGGCGGGAGTTCGTCGGGCAGGTCGAATACGCGGGCGTCGTCGAGACGCAGATACCGTCCGTCGTAGGACTGGTATCCGCCCTTCCACAGCAGCCGGATGATGTCCAGTGCCTCGCGGAGCCGGGCATGCCGTTCCGGTACGGAATTGGGAAATCCTTCACCGGTCACGTGCTCGTTGAGCCGTTCACCCGAACCGATGCCGAGGGTGAAGCGCCCGTCGGACAGCAGGGCGAGCGTGGCGGCGGCCTGGGCGATGATCGCGGGGTGGTAGCGCACGGTCGGGCAGGTGACACCGGTCGCCAGGCCGATCCGTTCCGTGCGCGCGGCGATGGTCCCGAGGACGGACCAGGCGAAGGGCGAATGGCCCTGCACATCCAGCCACGGATGGTAATGGTCGCTCATCTCGACGAAGTCGAACCCGGCTTTCTCCGCGAGAACGGCCTGCCGCACCAGTTCCTTGGGGCCGAATGCCTCGGCGGCCAGCTTGTATCCGATCTGCATCGTTCTCCCGCTCCCTTCCGGCCCCGCTCTTTCGTTCGCCCATGGAGGCCATTGAACGCCGTTCTCCATGGTGGACCCGGGCGGACGACGGCGCGAAACGACCGCCTCGCCTCGCGCCGTGCGGCACGAAACCCACTCGGGCCCCCTGTCGGGGCTCGCGGCGGCCAGTACCCCACAGAGGTCGGGTCAATCGGCGACCGGCTCAAACCATCGACACATCTGACCGGAAACACGGATCCCTCGCGCGTCATTACAGGGTAGAAACATTCATCCGACATGCTTTACGGGAGGGGACCGAAATGAACGTACTTCGCGGCAGGCGCTGGGCGATGCGTGGGGCCGCTGTCGCCAGTGCGGCTCTGCTGACGCTGACGGGGGCCACGCTGGCGACCGAGGCGGCCGCCGCATCCACGGCCGCCGCCGAAGACAACCCCTGCAACCCTAATTACTGCCCAGGCGCGAGCAACTTCATCATGAAGTTCGACGGTGTTTCCGTCGAATTCATCTCGTCCGTCACCAGCTGGAACACCAACACCCACACAGTGGTCCTGCAACGCGGGTCGTACCACAATCCTGTCGTCGACCGCTGGATCGACGACGCGATAGCCGGCCGCGAAGGCCGCCTCAAGAACATGTCCATCGTGGTGTACGACAAGATGGGATGGGTGCTGAAGCGGTACAACTTCGGAGGCGCATGGGTGGAGCGCATCGACAACAACGGCTCGGATCAGGCGCTCTCCATCAGGTACTTCACGCTTGAGATCACCGATTAGACGCGGTCACGTCTCGCGGGACCTCGTTCACATGAAGTCCACGAAGGTGAGCCGCTGAGGGACCTTGCACTGGCAGGGTGAAATGGGCGTGGTTCGGCGCGGAGGGCACGGTCGTTCCCGGAGGAGCGCCGCATGCTCGTCGGGGGCGCCTCCGGGCGCCTCCGGGCGTCCCGCACACCGACGGGACGTCACCTCGCTCGAAGGGGCTCTCCCATGCGTTTCGCAGTCATCGCTTACACCGCCGTCGCCCTCGCTCTGAGCGCGGGACCCGCCGTAGCCGCACCCGCACCCGCACAGCCGGTACGCGCATCGGCGCACACGATGTCCGATCTCGCGCGGCGCGATGACGACAGGTGCCACCCCAAGGACTTCCGCGCCGCAGGGCCTGACGACGCTCGCTACTACTGGTCCGAGGAGGATCAGGTCTGCGTCTTCTCGGCCGACAGGGTGCCCACCAACACGGAGTACTACTCGTGGGACAACTTCGGGGATTGCGAGGACACCTGCGGCTGAGCATAGGCCGCCCGAGGCGGCAATCAGGTGCAAAGCACCCTGAAAATAGGATAAAAGGCGTTTTACGCCTTTTTGCTTCTGTGTCGAACTTAGGATGCGCGTGATCACCGGGTACGGGGCTGCCACCGCCGCCCCGTCTCCCCGCGGGTCTCCCCGTCTCCCCCCGCTCACGCCCCCACAGGAGCCTCCCGTGTCCACACCACCGTCCGCGGTGCGCCGTTCGCTGCGTCGTGCCTGCTCTGTCGCCGCGCTCTCCTCCTTGTCCCTGACCGTGCTCGGCGCACCCGCCCGCGCCGACAGCATCAGCACCGGTTCAGTCGAGCTGCCCGCACTGCCCCAGGCCCGGGCGTACGACGCGCACAAGCAGCCCGTCGACTATCGAGCCGCCCTCAAAGAGTGCGAGAAGGGCGATGCCGCCCCCACGTGCGCGTTCAAGATCAAGGAGGCGAAGGAGTACACCACGGCTCTCGTCTCCGTCGGCAACAAGGTGGAGAACTGCACCGACGACACGATCACGGTGACGAAGACGGTGGAGCTGACGTCCTCGTCCACGGACAACGTGGAGGGCGAGATCTCCGGCTCGGCCCTGTTCGAGGGCACCATCAACAACACGGCCACCGTCACGGTGGACGACACGGCCGAGGTCACTGGTTCGGCCACCAAGCAGAACACCAACCAGACCACACATCAGACGTGGACCCCGCACAGCGCCAAGGCGAACGCCTCGACCACCACCAGCGCCACTTCACAGGCGAGCGCCACCGCGACGGGCAAGGACACCGCCCATGTCGGGGCCAGCGACTCCGTGCTCGTAGGGGCGCGTGCGAGCTTCACCGCCGCCTTCCGCGCGAAGTTCGCCAAGTCCTGGACGAGCACGGTCAAGGAGACCACGGCGCACACGTTCAAGGTCCGCCCCGGCAAGGTCCTGGAGTTCGGCGCCACCTTCGCCATGATGCAGGTCAACGGCGAGATGGAGAACAGCAAGACCGGCAAGAAGCTGGAGGACTTCTCCATGCACACCCCCTCCACCAGCAACGCGAGCACCCTCATCGGCCAGGTCTACAACTCCACCCGCTGCCCGAAGAAACCCGAGCAGTCCGGTGCGCTCAACCCCGAGCAAGGCGCACACGAGAACAGCCAATCCTCCCCGGGACGCACACTGACACGCGCTGTCGGCGACGGCGCCAGGCGCGTTCCGGAGGCGGACGGTCGCAGGCCCGAGCAGACCTGGCGCATCCCCCTGAACTGACCATCGCGGCGGAGCGGCCGGGCCCGGGATCTCCCCCGGGCCCGGCCGCTCCGCCGTTGTCACTCTCAGGTCGTGGGCTTGTCCGCGCTCACCGCCGTTCCCGGAGTCTCCGACGTGTCGCTGACATCGCCGTCGGCCGGGTCGTACGGCAGCACCGGGTCGTTCGCCGGGGTGTAGGGCATGGGGCGGAACGTCTTGCACCGCGCCACCTCGGTCGGGGACATCGATCCGTGCCGCTGGTAGACGCGGTCGGAGGTGATCCGCGAGGGACCGTCGTACTGCGTGTACAGGCGGTACACCTTCGTCGCCTTGTCCGGGTAGGCGGTGTAGTGGCCGTCCACCCGCTCGCGGGCGGCAGACACCTCCATCCAACTGGCGTGTCCCTGAGGCGTGATCACATCGATCGTGCGATCCACCGTCCGCGACCACTGCCACGGCTGCTGCCGCACCCTCTCGTACGCGGCGGCGAAGTGCGTCGCCGCCTTCCCCGCCGCTGTCTGGGAGGAGTCGTCCGTGACCTTTCCGGAGGTGCCGGGTGCCGGGTTCGGTTTGGCGGCGTGGGAGGGGTCGCGTCGCAGGTCCGCCGTGGTCAGTCCCTCGTCCTCCCCTGGCTCGAGGAACTGTGCGTGCTTGCTCTGCGTGATGCTGTCGAACGTGCGCTCCCGGTACGTGACTTGGCGCTTGTCCCGCAGCGCCGCCGAGGCACCGTTCTCGCCGAAGGTGCAGTTCTCGTACACCTCACCGACCGGACGCGGACGGTCGTAGTAACCGTACGAGTACCGCTGATCCACAGTGAAGGCGCAGGAGCCGCTAGGAGTCGTCGTCGTGGCATCAGGGGTGGCCCCCGCGCATGCGAGCAGCGGGTTGTCAGCCCCCGTGTCGCTCAGCACGCCGGCGTAGGGCTCGTTGCCCACATAGGCCCGGGCGGGTGGCAGTGCGTTCTTCGGCGCGCCCTTGTCCACCTTGATGGCCCGCTGCTTGGCGGACACCGCGGCGATCATCGGGTGGCACTCGTTCATCTGGTAGGAGCCTGTGACGCCCAGATAGAAGATCACCTGTGGCTCGTCGGAGCCGGCCGTGAAGGTGAGGGGGCCGGACGGTTTCCAGTGCGCCTTCTCCGCCTCCGGTTTCTCCAGACTGAACTGCTTGTCGTTCTCACCGCCCCGCTTGCCGTCGACCAGCACATGCAGCGACGTACGGGCAGCGTCGTCGGCGTACACCCCGGTACAGGCCTTATTGGTGGAAGGGCTGTACTCGAACTTCAAGGTCACCTCTGAGCCCGCGCGCACCCCCCACAACCGTGTCTTGAACGCCGGAAGGCTCGCGCTCGGGGGCGCGGTGGCGTCCACACGCGCCGCCTGCTCCTGACCCCGGCCCGCCATGTTCGGCCCGGCCGGGACATTGAAGCCGGCCGCGTCCGTGCGGCCGGTCAGCCCTTTGCCCCAGTCCTGCGGCGCCTTCTCGGTGCGGTTGGTGACCGTGGGGCGGCTGAAGTCACCGTTGACCACCGGTACGTCGACCGGTTCCTTCTCCAGCGGGGGCGGCTCAGCCGCGGCCCGTGCGAATGCCGCCGGCGCGGCAGCCGCCGGCAGTGCGGCCACGGGCAGCCCGCACGCCAGGCTCGCACCCACGGCCGCGGCCAGGCGCCGACTTCGGGGACGTCTCACGTCTTCTCCTCTTCTCGTCGGCCCCAGGGCCGCCGGTGGTTGGGGGGCACGCCGCGCGAAGGACCCGCGCGAGCAGCGCCGTCACTGCTTGGCGGGGGGAGCTGCGGGCGGGGAGGAGCAGTAGGTGCCGCGCGGGTCGTACTGGGTGATGTCCCCGGGAACGGGCTCCTGCGAGGGCAGCACGATCTCGCACAGGACCGCCGCCGCCGACGCGTACGGGGTTTCGCGCGGCTTGCGCCCCTCCTGGAAGCCCGAGACCTTCGACTCCAACGCGTCCTGGTAGGACTGCTGGTGCGTATGGGCTCCCTGGAGTCCGACGACGCCGTCCATGCACGTCGACAGGTGCGGCTCGCCGGACGGCGCGGGCTCCCCGGCAGCCGGCCGCGCCCCGCTCCGGCCCGGAGCGGACGCCCCGTTCCCGCTCGGCGGCGCGCTGGGCTCACCGCTGCCGGTCGTGGGCGGGCAAGCGCTCAAGCGACCGGCCACCTCGGATTTCATCTTGCACGCCGGCGACGGCGAGGCCCCGTCCGACCCGGCGCAGGGTTTCTCCTGCGCAACCGGCGGATGCGACACCGACGGCACGCTCGCGGCCACGGCCGACGCGGACGGAGGCGCCGGAGCCTGGTTCGTGGGGCTCTCGCTCACAGCCGCGGCCACCGCCCCAGGTGCCCGTGCCGCCGCGCTGGTGTCGCCGAAAGCCAACGCCGAAGCACCGACCACCCCCGCCGTCAGCATGACGGCGGCAACCGTCCCCGCAAGCCCGGACCTGTCCACGCGCACTCCTCATCCGCGGGCGGAAGGCAAGCGAGACCGCTCTGACGACGGCCGCACCCAGCGAACCGTCCCTCCACACCCGCATGTGTGAAAGTAGTAAAAGATCACCGCATGCCTACGGTGCGAAGCGGCGCGCGCCACTCATGCCAATGGCATAGGAACTACACGGCATCGGAGTGAGCAGGGGCGAGGACTGCGCCGAAGCAGGCGGCTTTGCCGCCGAGGATGCCGGGCCCCCACTGGTCCCCCAGTGGTCCCCAAAAACAACCAAAGGCCGGTGTCGGATTTCTCCGATACCGGCCCTGATCTACGACTCTTTCGAGTCGGGACGACAGGATTTGAACCTGCGACCCCTTGACCCCCAGTCAAGTGCGCTACCAAGCTGCGCCACGTCCCGATGCCGTCTGCCTCGCGGGAGTCCCGTCCGGCGGCGACAAGAAGAACAATACCCCAAGCTCACGGGTGGTTTGAAACCGGATCCGCACGCGTCGGGCGCGGTGCGTGACAATCGGGGCATGAGCACCGCG
This sequence comes from Streptomyces sp. NPDC107550, assembly GCF_055639095.1. Taxonomy (NCBI): domain Bacteria; kingdom Bacillati; phylum Actinomycetota; class Actinomycetes; order Kitasatosporales; family Streptomycetaceae; genus Streptomyces; species Streptomyces sp. NPDC107550. Next base: position 68,246 of record NZ_JBVKBC010000021.1, on the reverse strand, counting down.
AACGCAGCCGGCCGGGACCGTGACGAGCAGGGCCGGGCCCGTAACGCCCGCCCCCGGGACGGTCTCGGACGTCCCCTCCCCTACGGCGCGCCCGGCGTCGACCGGCAGCCCGAGGGCGTCTCGCGCTCCGCCGCCGAGACCGTCGACGCGGCGCAGGAACTGTTGGACGCGGGGCGCCCCTTCCACGCCCACGAGGTCTTCGAGGAGGCCTGGAAGGCCGGGCCGGAGCGGGAGCGCGGGCTGTGGCGGGCGCTGGCGCAGATGGCCGTCGGCCTCACGCACGCGGCCCGCGGGAACGCGGCGGGCGGGGCGCGGCTGCTGCGGCGCGGCGCGGACGGCGTCGCCACCTGGCCGGGCGAGCCGCCCGCGGGGCTGGACGTGGCCGGCCTGATCACCTGGGCCCAGAACCTGGCGACCCAGGTCGAACGGGGCGGCCCCCCGCTGGACCCAGCAGCCACGGCCCCCCACCTACGCCCCACCCCCCAGAACACCTAAACGCCCCCCCCCCGCCGAAGACACCTAAACGCCCCCCACCAACGCCCCCTCAGGGGCGCGAGGAACTGCGCGACCAGCCACGACGGCGCCGCACCAGGCCGACCAGGGGCCCACCCCAGACCTCACTCCCCGCACAACTCCCCGCCCCCACCCCGGAGGGAACCGTCACCGATACGGCCCCTACCCACATGCACGGCGCCGAGCCGAATGTGACCCTGCGAGGGTGACCAGCACTGTGGAAGAAGACGCCGCACCGGCCGCCGCCCCACCCGTCCTGGACAAGCGCCGCCGCAACGTCGTCTTCGTGACGATCATGCTCGGCATGCTGCTCGCGGCGCTGGACCAGACGATCGTCGGGACGGCGCTGCCGACGATCGTGTCCGACCTGGGCGGCGCGGCGCACATGTCGTGGGTGGTCACCTCGTACCTGCTGGCGGAGACGGTCGCCACGGTCCTGGTCGGCAAGTTCGGTGACCTGTTCGGCCGCAAGGTCGTCTTCCAGGTGTCGGCGATCGTGTTCATCACGGGCTCGTTCCTGTGCGGGCTCGCCACGAACATGACGCTGCTGATCGCCTGGCGTGCGATGCAGGGCATCGGCGCGGGCGGGCTCATGGTGACGTCGATGGCGCTCATCGCGGACGTCATCCCGCTGCGTGAACGCGGCAAGTACCAGGGCGCGATCGGCGCGGTGTTCGGCGTGTCCACGGTCATCGGGCCGCTGCTGGGCGGGCTGTTCACGGACCATCTGACGTGGCGGTGGGCGTTCTACGTGAACGTACCGATCGCCATCGTCGTCGTCATCGCCGCCGCCCGTACGATCCCCGTCGTGAAGTCGGCGGCGCGGCCCGTCATCGACTACCTGGGCATCGCGCTCGTCGCGGTCGGGGCGAGCGCCCTGATCCTGGCGACGAGTTGGGGCGGCAACGAGTACGCGTGGGGCTCGCCCGTCATCATCGGCCTGTTCGCGGGCGGTGTCGTCGCGTTGGCCGCGTTCTGCTGGGTGGAGACGCGGGCGAGCCAACCGATGCTGCCCATGCGGCTGTTCGCCAACCCGGTGTTCACGGTGTGCTCGATCCTGAGCTTCATCGTGGGCTTCGCCATGCTCGGCGCGATGACGTTCCTGCCGACGTATCTGCAGTACGTGGACGGGGACTCGGCCACGATCTCCGGGGTGCGCACGCTGCCGATGGTGATCGGTCTGCTGATCGCGTCGATCTTCTCCGGCAACGTCGTCAGCAAGACGGGCTCCTACCGCGTCTTCCCCATCGTCGGCGCGCTGGTGATGGCGGTCGGCCTGTTCCTGCTGTCGCTGATGGGCCCGGACTCCGGGACGGGCCTGGAGTCGGTGTACATGCTGGTGCTGGGCGCCGGCATCGGCCTGTGCATGCAGGTGCTGACCATCGCCGTGCAGAACACCGTCGAGTACGCGGACCTCGGCACGGCGACCTCCGGCGTGACGTTCTTCCGTACGCTCGGCAGTTCCTTCGGCACCGCCGTCTTCGGCACGATCTACGCCAACGCCCTCAAGCCCCATCTGGCGGACGGCGTGGCGGAGGCGGCGCGGGCCGGGTCCGGGCTCGACCCGGCGGCGCTCGCGCGGGCGGCGCAGAGCCCGGCGGGGCTGCACGCGCTGCCGGGGCCGGCCCGGGAGCCGATCGTGCAGGCGTACGCGGACTCGCTGCACACGGTGTTCCTGTGGACGGTGCCCGTGGCGCTGATCGGGTTCCTGGTGGCGCTGTTCCTCAAGCAGGTGCCGCTCCGCGACAGCGCGCGCGTGGGCTCGTCCGACATGGGCGAGGGGTTCGCGCAGCCGTCGACGGGCGACCCGGCGCATCTGCTGGAGCGGGCGGTCGGCAACCTCGTGAAGTCGACGACGCTCGACACCGTGCGCGAGGTCCTGAACGACTCCGACACGCGGCTCGACATCGCTGGCGCGTGGGCGGTCATGCAGGTCGAGTTCTTCACGCGGATGGTCGGGCACGCGAGCCTCGGCATGATCGCGGCGCGCCGCAGGGTGCCGCCCGAGGTGCTGGTGCCGGTGTTCCAGCGGATGGTCGACGAGGGCTATCTGACGCGTACCGGTACGTATTTCTCGCACACGGCCGCCGGCGCGCGCGAGGCCGCTGTCATCAACCGGGCGTGGGGCGCGTGGCTGGGCCGGCGCATCGAGGCGGATCTGGGACGTCCGGCGGGCAAGGAGCTGCGTGCGGCCGTGGACACGATCGCCAAGCGCCTGCTGGCGGAGGACCTGGCGCAGGGGCTGCCGGCGCAGACGACGGGAAGCCGGGCGCTGTCCGCGACCTGAGCGCCCGGCGCCGCAGACCCGTCCCGCGCCGCCTCCCCCAGGGAACGGCACACGTAAGGCGCCCGGCGAGCGCCCCTCAGCGCAGCAGGAGCTGGAGGCCGCCCAGGACAGTCGCGCCGATGACGAGCTGTTCGAAGAGGCGCTGGTTGATTCGGTTCACAGCCCATTTGCCGAGGAACGCCCCGGGAACCACGAACAGCACCAGGGCCGCGTCCAGGAGCAGCGAGTGCCCGTCGATCAGCCCGAGCCCGGCGCTGAACGGCACCTTCGCCGTGTTGACGATGAGGAAGAACCAGGCGGAGGTGCCGAGGAAGCCGAGCTTCTGGAAGCCGGCGGAGAGCAGATAGAGGGACATGACGGGCCCGCCCGCGTTGGCGACCATCGTCGTGAACCCGCCGAGGACGCCGTACGAACGTGCCTTGACGCGCCCCGCGCGGCTCGCCTGCTCCTCCTCGGCGCGCGGCGCCTGAGCCGTGCGCCGCCGCCACAGCGTCACACCCGCCATGAACAGCAGGATCGCGCCGATGGACGTACGGACGGCGCCGTCCCCCGAGAACGCGAGGAACGCCGTCCCGGCGACCACACCCGCGGCGACGGCCGGGAACAGCCGCCACAGCGTGGGCCAGTGCGCGTGCCGCCGATAGGTGAGGACGGCGAGGATGTCACCGGCGATGAGGATCGGCAGCAGGACACCCGTGGAGGCGCGGGCCGGGAGGACGGCGGCGAACACCGCGAGGCTGACCGTGTTGGCGCCGCTGACGGCGGTCTTGGAGAAGCCGACGAGCACGGCGGCAGCGGCGAGCGCGGCGAACGCCCAGGGCGAGATCCCGAGTATGTCGATCATGGTGGGCCGCATGCTAGACCCACGATCCCCGGCCGCCCACGCCCAGGCCCACGCCCGCACCCACACCCGAACCCCGCCCCCGGGCGCGGAGCGGGCGCGGGTGAACGGCCTCAGGCGCGGTCGCCGTACGCGGCCCGCAGTTCGCGCTTGAGAACCTTCATGCTGGGGCCGAGCGGCAGCCCGTCCGTGATCTCGACGCGGCGCGGGTACTTGTGGCGGCCGAGGTTCTCCTTGGCCCACGCGGTGATCTCGGCGGCGTCGAGGGTGACGTCCGGCGCGGGCACGAGGACCGCGCAGACCTCCTCGCCGTGCACGGCGTCGGGCAGGCCGATGACGGCGGCCTGGGCGATGCCGGGATGGCGCATCAGGGCCTCCTCGACCTCGCGCGGGTAGACGTTGTACCCGCCGCGGATGATGACGTCCTTCTTGCGGTCCACGATGCGCACCCTGCCGTCCGCGTCCCGGGTGCCGAGGTCGCCGGTGCGGAACCAGCCGTCGACCAGGGCCTCCGCCGTCGCCTCCGGGCGGCCCAGGTAGCCGGAGAACACGCAGTGGCCGCGCACGACGATCTCGCCCAGTTCCCCGGCGGGGAGGAGTTCGATCGCGGTGTCGTTCTCGGCGCGGGCGATCTCGACGTCGACGCCCCAGATGGCGTGGCCGACCGTGCCGGGCTCGGCGCCGAACCAGGGCTGGTTGACGGCGGCGACCGGCGAGGTCTCGCTGAGGCCGTATCCCTCGTAGATCGTCGCGCCGAACATCTCCTGGAAGCGTTCGAGGACGGCGACGGGCAGGGAGGCGCCGCCGGAGACGGCGAGTTCGAGGGAGGGCAGCGCGGCGGCCTCCCGGCCGGCGGCGAGCAGGTGCACGTACATCGTGGGCACGCCGTGGAAGACGGTGACCTGCTCGGCGACCATCAGGTCGATGGCCTTCGCCGCGTCGAAGCGGGGCAGCAGGACGAGCGTCTTGCCCGCGCGCCAGACGGCGTTCATGGAGGCGGTCTGGCCGAAGGCGTGGAAGAGGGGCAGCGCGCCGAGGACGACGGCGTCGGGGCTGTGCTCGTGGCAGTCGAACGCGTCGACCGTGGCGTTCATGACGAGGTTGAAGTGGCTGAGGACGGCGCCCTTGGGGACGCCCGTGGTGCCGCTGGTGTAGAAGACGACGGCCGGGTCGTCCGCGTCGCGGGTGGCGTACGTGGCGAGCGGTTCGGCGGCGTCGGTGAGCTTCTCCAGTTCGCCGTCCGCGCCGAGCGCGAGGGTGCGTACGCCGACGGCTCCCGCGGCGGCCTCGCCGGTCGCGGCCTGCGCCGGGTGGACGAGGAGCAGGGACGCGCCGCTGTCCTTGAGGACGTGCTGGACCTCGGGCGCCGACAGGAGCAGATGGACGGGGACGACGGTGGCGCCGGCGGCGAGGGCAGCATAGTAGGCGAGCGGGAACTCGGCGGTGTTGGGTGCCATCAGGGCGACCTTGTCCCCGGGCCGGACGCCGAGGCCGGCGAGCGCGGCGGCCTGCTTGCGCGCGTGCAGCCACAACTCGGCGAAGGTGTACCGGCGTTCGCCTTCGACGAGGCCGGTCTTGTGGGGGCGGCGGCGGGCGTTCTCGGCGAGGACCGAGGCGAGGGACAAGGTGGCCATGGGGGGTGGTGCTCCGTTCCGTGCTGTCGGCCGGTGCGGTGGCGCCGGTGCGGGGATCGCCCGTCCGGTGCCGCCGCGCCCGGCCCGATGTCCTTACGTGGTACGGGTGTTCAGGCGCGTTCGACGAGTACGGCGCTGCCCTGCCCGACGCCGACGCACATGGTGGCGAGGCCGCGGGCGGCGCCCGCGCGGCGCATGCGGTGCAGCAGGGTGGTGAGGATGCGGGCGCCGGAGCAGCCGAGCGGGTGGCCGAGCGCGATGGCGCCGCCGGTGGCGTTGACCCGGTCGGGGTCGATGCCGAGGGTGTCGACGCAGGCGAGGGCCTGTGCGGCGAACGCCTCGTTGAACTCGGCCTCGTCGATGTCGTCGAGGCTCCAGCCGACGCGGGCCAGGGCCTTGCGGGTGGCGGGGACGGGCCCGATGCCCATCACGTCGGGGTGGACGCCCGCGGAGGCGCCGGCGACGTAGCGGCCGAGGGAGGTCAGGCCCAGGTCCGCGAGGGCGTCCTCGCCGACGAGGAGCAGTCCGGCGGCGCCGTCGTTCATCGGGGAGGCGTTGCCCGCGGTGACCGAACCGCCCTTGCGGAACACGGGCTTGAGGGCGCCGAGCTTGTCGAGGGAGGTGTCGGGGCGGATGCACTCGTCGGCGTCGACGACGACACCGTCGGGCCGGGTGACGGGCAGCAGCTCGGCGTCGAACAGGCCGTCCTCGCGGGCGGCGGCGGCCCGCTGATGGCTGCGGAGCGCGAACGCGTCCTGCCGCTCGCGGGAGACGCCGTGGCGCTGCGCGACCTCCTCGGCGGTCTCCCCCATGGCGAGGACGCCGTGCAGGTCCTTCATACGGGGGTTGGTCAGGCGCCAGCCGAGGCGGGTGTCGTACGTCTGGAGGGTGTGCGGCAGGGCGTCGTCGGGGCGCGGCAGCACGAAGGGGGCGCGGCTCATCGACTCGGAGCCGCCCGCGAGCACGATGTCGGCCTCGCCTGCGGCGATGGTGCGGGCGGCGGTGGTGACGGCTTCGAGGCCGGAGGCGCAGAGCCGGTTCACGGTGGCGCCGGGGACGGACTCGGGCAGGCCCGCGAGGAGGGCGGCCATGCGGGCGACGTTGCGGTTGTCCTCGCCGGCCTGGTTGGCGGCGCCCCAGTACACGTCGTCGACGCGGGCGGGGTCGAGGGCGGGCACGTCGGCGAGCAGGCCGGCGAGGACGGTGGCGGCGAGGTCGTCGGGGCGGACGCTGGACAGCGCGCCGCGCAGCTTCCCGATCGGGGTGCGGCGGGCGGCGGCGAAGTGAACGGGGCGCAAGGTCAGCTCCAGGCGAGAGCGGTCGACGCGTTAATTAGCACTGCTAGTTTTGGACTATAGTCCCGGCCCCGCCGCGCTGGGAAGGGGCCACAGGCGCGGGGCGCGTCACGTCCCCGCGCGGCACGTCTCAGGGCTGGCCCTGATGTCCCGCTCCCCCGCCGCCCCCTACGGTGGAGATCCGGCACCGCTCCGCGGACGACGCACGGGGGAACCACGGGGGACACGGGGGAAGAGCGTCGTCTCCGGAGCGGACAGCCGGGACTTCTTCCCGCCTCGCGCGCGTGCGCGCCGGGGACGCGGACAGCCGGCACACGGGTCATCCCCGTAGATGCGGGCATGTGGCTCATCCCCGTACAGGCGGGCACACGCGTCGTCTCCGCAGCTACGGGCATGCCGTCAGCCCCGCAGGTACGTGAGCACCGCCATGACCCGGCGGTGCTCCAGCAGGTCGGGTTCGAGCCGCAGCTTGGTGAAGATGTTCCGTACGTGCGTCTCGACCGTCTTGCCGCCGATGACCAGCTTCTGCGCGATGGCCTCGTTCGAGCGGCCCTCCGCCATCAGCCCGAGCACGTCCCGCTCGCGGCCGGTCAGCTCGTCCAGCGGGCCCGGCGGGCGCGGCGCGTCCAGGAGGCGGGCCACCACCATCGGGTCGAGGACCGTCTCGCCGGCCGCGACGCGCTTGAGGGCGCCGCCGAGTTCGTCGATGTCGGCGACGCGCTCCTTGAGCAGATAGCCGAGCCCTTCGGGCCGCTCCGCCAGCGCCTGCACGGTCGTACTGGTCTCCACGTACTGCGACAGCAGCAGCACGCCCGTGTCCGGGTGCGCCGCGCGGATCGCGGCCGCCGCGACGAGCCCTTCGTCGGTGTGGGTGGGCGGCATCCGGATGTCGAGCAGTACGACGTCCGGGGCGTGCTCCCCGACCAGTTCGACGAGGCCCGCCGTGTCGCCGCGTTCGGCGACCACCTCGACACCCTCGTCGGTGAGCAGGCGCACGATGCCCTGCCGCAGCAGCGCCGAGTCCTCGGCCACGATCACCCGCACGGAAGCTCCGCCCTGATCCGGGTCCCGCCGCCCGCGGGACTGTGTATGTGCAGTACGCCGTCGACGGCCGCGAGCCGGTCCGCGAGACCGCGCAGTCCGGTGCCGCGCGCGAGGTCGACGCCGCCGATCCCGTCGTCGACCGTCTCGATGACCAGCCGGCCGCCCTGGTGGAGCGCCGAGACGCTGACCGCGCGGGCGCGCGCGTGCTTCGCCGCGTTGGCGAGCGCCTCGCAGACGGTGAAGTACGCGGTGCTCTCCACGAGCGGGTCGTAGCGGCGCGGCTCGGCGGCGACGACGACGGGCAGCGCGGCCTCCTTCGCCAGCGCGTGCAGCGCGGGGGCGAGCCCTTCGCGGGTGAGGACCGCCGGATGGATGCCGTGGGCGATGCCGCGCAGCTCCTCGATGGCCAGGCGCAGGTTCTGCTCGGCCTCGTCGGCGGCGCGCCGCACCCCGGCGTCGGGATGGCCGTCGAGGCCCCGCTGGACGCGGCGCACCGACATCAGGGCGAACACGAGGCGGGCCTGCGCCCCGTCGTGCAGGTCGCGCTCCAGCCGGCCGCGTTCGGCGTCGGCGGCGCGCACGATGCGGGTGGCGACGTCCTTGGCGCGGGTGCGCAGCCACACGTTCTCCAGCGCGAGGCGCAGCGCGGCACCGACGGACTCCAGGAGTTCGGGGTCCTCGGCGAGCGCCGGGTCGTGATGCAGCAGGGCGAGGGGGCGGCCGTCGGCGGCGCGTACGGGGGTGCGGCCGGGGCCCGCGGGCGTGACCTCGCCGCCCGCGGCGTCGACGTACGCGGCGCGCTCCTCGTGCCACAGGCCGAGCCGCAGCGTCGGGTCGCCGAGCGCGCGCACCAGCGCCTCGCGCACCCGGGAGGGGTCGGGGTCGGTGCCGACGTCGAGGACGAGGCCGCTGACCTCGGCGCGTTGCAGGTGCATGCGCAGCAGCCCGCCGAGGAACGCGAAGGGCACGGCGACCTGCGCGAGGTCCGACATCAGATAGACGGCCTGCTCGGCGACCGAGCCGACGTCGCCGACCCAGGGGACGACGTAGAACAGCATGTCCCACATCAGGAAGACGACGGCGACGCCGATGCCGCACCAGGCGGGCAGCAGGGCGCGGCGGCGGGCGGCGGAGGCGTGCCGCCAGCGCAGCACGATCGCGGCGGCGGCGACGGCGGAGATGACCCAGCCGATGGCGTGGTAGACGGCGTCGAAGGTGTCGAACAGGCCGTTCCACGACGGTACGAGGAAGAGGTTCGGGCCGCAGCCGCGGCAGTCGAGGTAGGTGGCGCCGGTGTCGCGGGCGGGGTCGAACATCATCGTGCGCAGCAGCCCGCCGACCGCGACGAGCAGATACGCGGCCCGCACGAGGCGGCGGGTGAGCACCGTGGTCAGGCGGCCCTCGGGGAAGGACAGCACGAGGTGCAGAAGCACCGCCATGTTCAGCGCCTCCCACCACGCGCCGAACGTGAACAGCGCGGGGACGGAGGTCCCTTGCAGGTTGCCGAAGAACCAGGTGACGCCTTCGAGGACCATCAGTCGCCCGGTGTGGTTCGCGGGCCTGCGCCGCCAGGCGGCGAGCCCGGCGACGACGTACGCCCAGCCGACGGCGAGGTCGCGGACGAGGTCGGAGGCGGTGGCGCCGCTGCGCGCGTACGCCCACGCGCCGGCGCCCGAGGACACGACGGCGAGGGCCGCGGCCCCTGTCAGGCGCAGCCGAACCGCCCGCTCACCCTGACTGTCCACGGCCACACGGTAAGCCATCGCCCTGCGGCGGGCGCAACGCGCTCGTAGGCTGGGAGGCTCGTACGAGGGACGGGCCGGGGGGCTTGCATGGGGTCGCGCAGACTGTTGTCGCTCGCCGACGCTCTGGGACTGCTGGGGGTGGACTCCGAGCGGGTCGCCGCGCTGGACCGGGCGCTCGGCGGTGCGCTGAACCTGGCGACGGGCGGGGCGAGCGGCACCGTCCTCGGGATGCTGTCCGAGCGCGGCCGGATCGTCGGGCTCGGGCGGGACGCGGTGCGCGGGGTCGGCAGGCGGCTCGGGCGGGCGACGAGCCGCGCCGAGCGGACGGACGTGCTGCGGGCGGCCCACGCGGTGATCGTGCTCGTGGCCTGGTTCGAGGCCCTGGAGGAAGCGGAACTACCACTCTCCTTAGGTGACTTGGAGCTGACCGGCGCCGAGCAGGTGCGGCTCGCGTCCGGCGACGGGGAGGACCTGTTCTCGGTCGACGCGCCCTGCCCCGCGCCGCATCTGCCGCCCGAACTGGTGGAGACCGAGCTGGAGTTGTGGTACATCCACTACGCCGAGGCGTTCCTGTCCTTCTTGGACGGACTCGCCGTCACGGAGGCACTGACCGGCGAGCAGCACCGGTCCCTGCGCGCCGCCTTCGCGGGCCTTGAGGTCACCGCCCTCGGCAAGTACCGCACGCTCCGCGCCGAACTGGCCTCCCACGCGCCCGAGTTCGCGTTCTGGCTCGGGGAGACCGAGCACCGGGCGACCCGGGTCGCGGTCCGCCGCGCCCTCGACGGCATCGACCGGCTCCTCGCCTCCACGGCCCAGGCCCTCACGGCGCCCGTGGACGTGGCGGCGTCGCTGGCCCGCTCGTACGGCGCCGTCCTCGGCCATGCCGTCCTCGACGCCGAGACCGCGCCCGAGGGCATCCGCGTCCCCACTCTCGCGGACATGTACATCGACCCCGACTTCCGTGTCGCGGCCCCGCGCGGCCAGTCCGGGCCCGCCGACGAGTCCTGGTGGGAGCGCATCGACGTACGGCACGACCTCACGCGGTATCTCGCCGGGGCCCTCACCAACCCCGCGCTCGCCGACGCCCCGCTGCTCGTGCTCGGGCAGCCGGGCGCGGGCAAGTCGGTGCTGACGCGGGTGCTCGCGGCGCGGCTGCCCGCCGCCGGGTTCCTGCCGGTGCGGGTGCCGCTGCGGGACGTGCGCGCCGAGGACGAGTTGCAGGACCAGATCGAGCAGGCAGTGCGCGCGGCCACGGGAGAGCGCACGAGCTGGCCCGAACTGGTGCGGTCGGCGGGCGGATCCACGCCTGTCCTGCTCCTCGACGGCTTCGACGAACTGCTCCAGACGACGAGCGTCCACCACAGCGACTTCCTCGTCCGCGTGGCCCGTTTCCAGCAGCGCGAAGCCGAACAGGGCCGGCCCGTCCTCGCCCTCGTGACGAGCCGGACGGCCGTCGCCGACCGGGCCCGCTACCCGCTCGGCACGGTCGCCCTCCGCCTGGAGCCCTTCCGCCCCGAGCAGGTGCGGCAGTGGCTGGCGGTGTGGAACGACGCCAACACCGGCACGCTGCGCCCACTGACCTGGGAGGTGGTCGCGCGGCACGCCGACATCGCCGCGCAGCCGCTGCTGCTGACCATGCTGGCGCTGTACGACGCGACCGAGGGCGGGCTGCAACGCGCGGGCGGCGAACCGCTCGCGGTGACCGAGCTGTACGAGGAACTGCTGTCGTCGTTCGCCCGGCGGGAGGTCGCCAAGGGCGCCTCGTCCGCGCTGCCGGACCGCGTCCTGGCCGAGCGGGTCGAGGAGGAACTGCAACGCCTCTCACTGGTCGCGTTCGCCCAGCTCAACCGCAAGCGGCAGTGGGTGTCCGCCACCGACCTCAACGAGGACCTCGTCGCGCTCCTCGGCGAGCGCCCCGCCGAGGGGAACGGGTTCCACACCCCGCTGGACGCGGCGGAGGTCGCGCTCGGCCGGTTCTTCTTCGTCCAGCGGGCGCAGTCGCTGCGCGACGGCCGCGTCCTCGCCACGTACGAGTTCCTGCACGCGACGTTCGGCGAGTACCTGACCATGCGGCTGACGCTGCGGCTGCTGGCCGACCTGCTGCCCGCGCGCCCTTCCGCGTTCACGCTCGCCGACGGGCCGATCCATGACGACCTGGCGTACGCGCTGCTGTCGTACGCGCCGCTGTCGTCCCGTCAGATGGTGCGCTTCGGGCGCGAGTTGGCGCTCCGGATGCCGCCGCAGGAGCGGGAGCGGCTCGCCGCGCGGCTCGTCGACGTGCTGCGCGCGCACGAGACCCGCGCCTCCGACCAGCACACCGCGTACCGGCCCGCGCCCCGGCTGCGCACCACGGCACGCCACGGCCTCTACGGGGCCAACCTGGTGCTGATGATCCTGCTCCTCAAGGGGCGCCTGACCGCGCGGGAACTGTTTTCGGAGGCGCCGGACGCCGTCGGCCCCTGGGACCGGCACTGCATGCTGTGGCGGTCGTCGATGGACGAGGAGCAGTGGGCGGACTTCGCTCTCACGTTTACCGTACGGGCCGACTGGGACGAGGACGGCCGCCGTTCACTGACGATGAGCCTGCGCGAGAGCGGCACGGTCCAGGAGCCCCAACCCGTGGACGCCAACTGGCTGTTCGGCTTTCCGCGCGGGCGTGGCGGGCCGGTGTGGCAGCGCTCGTACTGGGACGAACTGTGGCACAAGACGGCCGTCTCCGGGTCCTCGACGCTGCTCCTGGCCCTGGAGCCGGTCTTCGGCAACCTCGGCCCGGCGCTGACCACGTTCGTCCCGGCCGAGGGGGAACGGGCGACGTCGCTCGCGCACGATCTGCTGCGGCTGCTGCTGGAGGACACGACGGAGCTGACCGACGACGCGTTGGTGACGCTCTACGACCGGGTGGTGCGCGGGGTCACCGCGATGCCGCACGACTGGCACAACTTCGGCCGGGTGGCGCAGGCCCTGCTCACCGCGCACGAGCGGGACAAGGACCGCCTCGGCGGCACGGTCCGCGGCCGGCTCAGGGACGAGATCCTGCACCGGCTCGGCCGCCCCTACTGAACGAACGACGCGCCGCCGCGCCGCACGGAGCGGCGGCGCGGCGGCGCGCGGAAGCGGTGCCGGGGTCAGCCGGTCTTCGACGCGTCGTGCAGGGAATCGACCTTCGTGACGAAGTCCTGGAGGTAGGGGTCGGCGATCTTGACCGGGCCGAGCTGGTGGTGTTCGGCCGGGTCGACGGTGATGTGGGAGGCGGTGTCGGCTGCCTGGTCCATCGCGGCCCGGGCGCGGGCGGCGGCGACCTTGTCGTGGGCGTCGAGAGCGCGCAGCGTGGCGAGGCCGTGGCGCAGGGCGGCACCCCACTGCTCGGTGGCGCTGAGCCAGCGGTCGGCGTCGTGCAGGAACAGCTTGTCGGGCAGCCCGGCGCGCAGCTTCGCGGGCACGCCCTCGATGGCGCTGGCGGTCTTGGCGAACGTACGGATCGCGGCGGCCGGATCGGTCGCGTACGTCTTCCAGAACGCGTCCAACTTCGCCTGGAGGACCGGCGATTGAGGCTGCCAGGGTGTGGCGCCGAACGTGGGTGCCATGTGGTTGAGGTCGACGAAGACCTGGACGGCGTCGGCGAGGCGCGCGTCGCCGCCCGCGAGGTGCAGGGCGGACTGGCGGGCGGAGACGGCACGGTCGTAACCGCGGTCGTTCCACGAGAAGTCGGACATGGTGAAGACGGCGAGCTTGCTGGCCGCCTCCTGGTTCATCGGGTTGGAGACGAGTCCGCTGAGGTTGTCGGACAGGCCGGCCTCGCGCTTGTCGTAGGGGGCGAGGAGCAGGCGCCCGGCGGTGCGGCCGAAGTCGTTGACGGGGTAGTTGTCCCAGACGAAGACCTTGCGGCCGAAGAGGGTCGCGGCCTGCTTCGCCTGCGCGTTGGTGATCTCCGGCGGCACGACGTCGGTGCCGGTCCACATCACCTCGACGGCCGGGTCGAGCCCGGCGCGGATCTCCTGCTTGTACGCGGTGTCGGTGAGGTCGCCGTACTCGGTGGGCACCATCTGGAGCGGGTGGGCGCCGTCGTGCGTGGCGATGAAGTCCTGCTGCACGGCGTTGAGCAGACCGACCTGGGCGCGGGCGGCGGGGCCGCGGCCGGGCGCGCCGAACTTCTCCTGGTCGCCCGCGCAGTTCCACTTGGTGTAGCTGATGTCGTCCAGCGGCACGGAGAAGGACCGCACGCCGAGGTCGTACAGGGACTGGAGCTTGGCGGTGAGGGCCTTCACGTCGGCGGGGTCGGAGTAGCAGACGGAGCCGCCGGGCGAGACGGCGAACGTGAAGCGGACGTGGTTGGCGGTGGCACGGTCGACGAGCGCGCCGAGTTCCTTCAACTTGTCGGCGGGGTACGGATCGCGCCACTTGTCTCGGTGATAGGGGTCGTCCTTGGGCGCGTAGACGTACGTGTTGGACTTGACCTCGCCGAGGAAGTCCATCTGGTCGAGCCGTTCGGCGTTCGTCCAGGGCGGCCCGTAGAAGCCCTCGATGGTGCCGCGCAGCCGCATGGACGGGTAGTCGGACACGGAGGCCCCGGCGATCCCCGCGCGCGTGACGAGCTGCCGCAGGGTCTGGGCGGCGTAGAACTGGCCGGCGGAGTCGGTGCCGCCGAGCGCGACCGTGCGGCCGGCGGCCCGCAGGGCGTACCCCTCGGCGTGGCCGGGGACCTCGGTGCCGATGAGGGCGCGGGCGATGTCGGCGCGGGCGGCGGGCCCGAGCAGCACGGTCAGCGGCGCCTTGCCCGATGCCTGCGGGCGTACGTCCACGCGCGCGACGCCGGCGTTCTTCAGGACGCGGGTGACGAGGTCGCGGGCCGCGCCGTCGGTGGCGGTGCCGACGACGAGTTCGGCGCGGCCGGCGAGCGGGACGTCGGCGCCCGCGCGCGTGAGGTGCTGCGGGGTCGGCGAGACGGTCGGCAGGGGGCGGGACGCGGAGGCGGCGGGCTCGGGCGCGGGGGCGGCGCCCGCGTGCGGGACGGCGCCGAGGGACGCGGCGGCGAGCAGGGCCGCGGCGGTGGCGGCCTGACGGGTTCTTCCGGACGTCATGGGGGTGCCTTTCCGGTGGCGGGGGGACGGTCGCGGACGGCTGGCTCCAGACGGAAAGCGCTTTCAGCGCTGTCGTGCCGAGCACGCTATGGGGCGTACGGTACGTCCGCAAGAGGGCGTGGGGCTGGGTGGCCGCGTCCGCGAGGCGCGAAGGGGCGGGTGCACGGGGGTTGTTGACGGGGGCCCACCTGATCGGGGTGCCGGCGCGGGTCTCTGGGCACGGTCACGGCGGCACCCTGCACCCTGCACCCTCGGCTCTCGTCGTGGCTGGGCGCGCAGTTTCCCCGCGCCCCTGGAGGGGCGGCTACGTCGCACCCTCCCCCTGGGGAAGCTGCACGGAGTGCATGCTTCAGGGGCGCGGGGAACTGCGCGAGAAGCCCCACGCACCCGCAGACGACAACGCAAGCTCCCCCCGCCCCGGCGCCTGCCGTGCCGTACGGCGGCTCCTCGTGACGTTCCGTGTTGCAGGACTGACTGATGAGGAAGTCAGGGGCACAATTTCCTGGTGATTACGGGATCTACGGTCACCGGTGTTGAGTTCTTCTCAACGCGCGTCTAGGGTCGTGCCCCATGGAGACCGATGAGGCCACCGGCAGCGCGCCGCCCGCCGACACCGCCACCCGCGTCCGCGAGGTCATCGCGGCGGCGGGTGTCAGTCAGCGGGAGTTCGCGCGCCGGATCGTCATGGACCCGTCGAAGCTGTCCCGGTCGCTGAGCGGAACGCGCCGCTTCACGGCCGCGGAGCTGGCACGGATCGCCGACGAGGGCCGGGTCGACGCGGGCTGGCTGCTCGGGGCGAGCCCCCGGCAGGAGGAGACCGCGCCCGACCCCGGGCCCGTCGAGGGCGGCCGCCCGTTGCAGATCGTCCGTGAGACGGTCCGCCTGGTGGCGGAGCACGGGTTCCACTCGGTGCGGGTCGCGGACATCGCCCGCGCCTGCTCCACCAGCACCGCGGCGATCCACTACCACTTCCCCGGCCGCGCCGACCTCCTGGAGGCGGCGGTGCGCTGGTGCATGGACGAGGACACCGCCCGCCGCGCGGCCCGGCTCGCCGAGGCGGACGACGCGGCGGCGGAGCTGACGCAGCTCATCGAGTTGCAGACACCGCGCACCGCGCAGCAGCGCCGCCAGTGGGCGGTCTGGCTCGACCTGTGGGCCGAGGCCGCCCGGTCCACCGCCGTGGGCCGTCTGCACCGCGAGTACTACCGGCAGTGGCGGGAGACCGTCGCCGACGTCGTACGCCGGGGTGTGGCCCAGGGCGTGTTCCGCGAGGACATCGATCCGCACGCGGCGGCGCTGACCCTGACCGCGCTCATCGACGGCCTGGCCACCCAGGTACTGGCCGCGGGCACGGACCCGGACGCCGACGCCGACTCCCCGGAGCGTGGTCACGGCCACAGCCACAGCCACAGCCACAGCCACGGCCACGGCCACGGCACCGACGAGATGCGCGCGGCGCTGGAGAACCATGTCCGCACGACCCTCCTGAAGCCTTCTCGAAGGCTCTCCTGAAACCGTCTTGAGGCCCGCCCGTCCGACGGGCCCCCAGGACACCGGTACGCGCTCGCGCACCCCCCACACACGCACGCACAAGCAAGCGCGCACGCGTCCCCGCAGTCAACTCGACCGTCCCCCAAGGCGTTTCGCCAGATAGGGAGGCCCCCACATGCCTGTCACCGAGAATGTGATCATCACCTGCGCCCTCACCGGCGCGGGCGACACCGTACGCAAGAGCCCGCACGTGCCCGTCACGCCGGAGCAGATCGCGCGCAACGCCGTGGAGGCCGCCGAGGCCGGCGCCGCCGTCGTCCACATCCACGTGCGCGACCCCGAGACGGGCGAGCCGTCCCGCGACCCGAAGCTGTACCGGGAGGTCGTGGAGCGGGTCAAGGAGACCGGCACCGACGTCGTCATCAACCTGACGGCCGGCATGGGCGGCGACCTCGTCATCGACCCCGACCAGCCGCTCAAGGACTTCCCGCTGCCCGGCACCGACCTCGTCGGCGGTCTCGACCGGCTCCCCCACGTCGAGGAACTGCTCCCCGACATCTGCACGCTCGACTGCGGTTCGCTGAACTTCGGCGACGGCTCCAACCTGTACGTCTCCACCCCGGACATGCTGCGCGCGGGCGCCAAGCGCATCCAGGAGCTGGGTGTGCGGCCCGAGTTGGAGATCTTCGACACCGGACAGCTGTGGTTCGCCAAGCAGTTGCTCGCCGAGGGCCTGCTCGACGACCCGACCGTCTTCCAGTTGTGCATGGGCATCCCGTGGGGCGCCCCCGCCGACCCGGGCGTGCTCCAGTCGATGGTCAACATGCTGCCCGAGGGCGCCCGGTTCGCGAGCTTCGCGCTCGGCCGGATGCAGATGCCGTGGGTCGCGCAGTCCATCCTGCTCGGCGGCCACGCCCGCGTCGGCCTGGAGGACAACCTGTACCTCGGCAAGGGCAACAAGGCGACCAACGCGCAGCTCGTCGAGCGTGCCGTCACCATCACCGAGTCCATCGGCGCGCGCGTCGCCACACCGGACGAGGCCCGCGAGATCCTCGGCCTGAAGAAGAGGAGCGCCTGATGCACACCACTCCCGAGAACGTCCGCCGGATCGCCTGCGTCGGCGCCGGTGTCATCGGCGGCGGCTGGGTCGCCCACTTCCTCGCCCGCGGCTACGACGTCACGGCCTGGGACCCGGCGCCCGACGCGGAGCCGCGGCTGCGCCGGCTGGTCGAGGCGGCCTGGCCCGCGCTGACCGAGATGGGGCTCGCCGAGGGCGCCTCGCAGGACCGGCTCACGGTCGCCGCCACGCTCGAATCGGCCGTCGCCGACGCCGAGTTCGTGCAGGAGAGCGCGCCGGAGAAGCTGGACCTGAAGCGGGACCTGCTCGCCCGGCTCGACGCGGCGACCCCGGCCGGCGTCGTCATCGCGTCGTCCACGTCCGGCTACCCGATGACGGACATGCAGACCACGGCCGCCGACCCGTCGCGGCTCGTGGTCGGGCACCCGTTCAACCCGCCGTACCTGATCCCGCTCGTCGAGGTCGTCGGCGGCGAGGCCACGTCCGCCGACGCGGTCGCCTGGGCGTCGCGGTTCTACGAGGTCACCGGCAAGTCGGTGATCACCATGGACCGCGAGGTGCCGGGGTTCATCGCCAACCGCCTCCAGGAAGCCCTGTGGCGCGAGGCCTTGCACATGGTCGCCAACGGCGAGGCGAGCGTCGAGGACATCGACGCGTCGATCACCGAGGGTCCCGGGCTGCGCTGGGCGGTCATGGGCCCGATGCTCACGTTCGCGCTCGCGGGCGGCGAGGGCGGCATGGCGCACATGCTCGACCACTTCGGCCCGTCGCTGAAGTCGCCGTGGACCCGGCTCGAAGCACCGGAGTTGGACAAGAAGCTGTACGACGCGGTCGTCGCGGGCTGCGACGACGCCGCCGACGGCCGCACCATCGCCGACCTGGTGGCCGAGCGCGACCGGGGCGTCATCGACGTCCTGCGGGCCACGGGCCGCCTCGGCCGCTCGGGAGGGGACGCGCGATGACGACCCCGACGACGGCCGTCCCGTTGCTGCGCCGCACGGTCCGCCCGGAGTGGATCGACTACAACGGCCATATGAGCGAGGCGTTCTACGTCCTCGCGTTCGGGCACGCCACCGACGCCCTGATGATCGAGACGGGCCTGCACTCGGCCTACCGCGAAGCGACGAACTGCTCGCTGTACACGGTGGAGTCGCACCTGCGCTATCTCCAGGACGTTCCCGAGGGCGCCCATCTGGCCATCCGTACGCGCGTGTTGGGCGTGGCGGCGAAGAAGGCGCACTTCACGCACGAGATGTACGTGGTCGGCGGCGAGGCCGACGAGATCGCGCCGGACGCCACGCCGGTGGCGACCACGGAGCTGCTCGCCCTCCACGTCGACCAGCAGGCGGGGCGCGCGGTCGCGTTCCCCGAGGACATCCACGCGCGGTTCGCCGAGCTGACGCAGCCGGCACCCGAGTGGGCGGGCCGGGCCATCGCCCAGGTGAGCTGACGCGGCGGGCGGGGGCACGCGCCCCCGCCCCCACGTGCCGGAGCCCCCGCGCGCCCCTTCGAGGGGCCGTTCGCGGGGGCTCCGGCATGACGTGCGGGACCCGGGGCGGTGTCGACACCCGGGCGGAGTCGGGGTCCGGCCGGAGTCGACACCCGGACCGGAGTCGGCACCCTGGTCATATCCTGGCGGACGGGTCAGTAAGGCCGGTCGCCGGCGATGGCGACGCGTTCGGCGACGCGGCGGTCGTCCCCGTAGTCGGCCACGGCGTAGTGCTGCGTGGCGCGGTTGTCCCAGAACGCGATGTCGCCGGGCTGCCAGCGGAAGCGGACCTGGTACTCAGGCACGTGCGCCTGCTGGAACAGCAGCCGCAGCAGCCGGTCGCTCTCGTCCTGCTCCATACCGAAGACGCGCGTGGTGAACGACGTGTTCACGAACAGCATGCGCCGCCCCGTCTCCGGGTGCCTGCGCACCACGGGGTGCGTGACGGGCGGGAACAACTCCTGCCAGCGGGCGAGGCGTTCGGGCCCGTAGAAGCGCCGGAAGCCGGGCAGGAAGTCGTGCTCGGCGACCGCGCCCTCGATGCGTTCCTTCACGTCGTCGGGGAGGTTGTCGTACGCGGCGGCCATGTCGGCCCACATCGTGTCGCCGCCGAACGGCGGGACCTCGCGCAGTTGCAATACGGCGCCGAGCGCGGGGCGTTCGCGGAAGGTGACGTCGGTGTGCCACACGTTCTCGAAGGTCGGGGTGGTGCCCGCGCCCTTGTCGAAGCGGACGACGTCGGCGCTGTCGCCGCGTTCGAGCAGCGGGTTCGTCTCCAACTCGCCCCAGTTCAGGGCGAACGCGCGCTGCTGTGCGCTGGTGAGGTGCTGGCCGCGGAAGAAGAGGACCTTCCATTCGATCAGCGCGCGGTTCACCTCCTCGCGCAGCGCGGGTGTGAGCGGGCGGGACAGGTCGAGGCCGCGGATCTCGGCGCCGATGGTGGCGGCCTGCGGGACGACTTCGAACCGCTCGTAGGGGCGGTGCCGCCGGCCCTCGGGCGTGCGGCGCAGCACGCGGCGGCCTTCGTAGAGGCCGTCGGCGGGGATGCGGGCGGGCCGCAGGGGGCCCGGGTCGAGGGCGGGAGCGGCGGTCGGCGGCAGCGGGTGCGTGAGGGACAAGGGGGCCTCCGGGCCTGGGGACGCGAGGCGTGCGCGGGGTACGCGGGCGTGCCGTGCTGGGTGCGCTGGTGCGGCGGGCGCGGGCGATGGGCCGCGTACGCGGTCGCGTCGGCGGTTCAGGGAAGGGAGAGGTGGTGCTCACTGGTGCGTGGCACGTCGCGTCGCGCAAAAGGGCGACGGGTCGTGAGAAGGCGGCGAGCGGCCGTGAGGCGTCCGCTACAAGCCGCTGCGCGCGCAACCACATCGGTCCGGCACGGTGGCCGACCCGAACGCGTGGGCGCGATGCTTGAACATGTCCCCCATCCTGCGCCGGAGTTGATCAATGGGTCAAGTCCGTCTCGGGGAGCGGGCACGCCGGGGCGGGCCCATGACACGGCGAAGGCCGCCCCCGCGCGGTGCGGGGACGGCCTTCTCAGGTCCTCTGCCGGCCGGTGTCAGCCGGGTCGGGTCTGGCGGGCCGGTGTCAGCCGGTCTGGACGGGGGTCGGGTACGTGGGGTACTCGACGCCCGAGACGTGCTGGACGACGCGGATGACCTGGCAGGAGTAGCCGAACTCGTTGTCGTACCAGAGGTAGAGGATCGCGTTGTCGCCGTCGACCTTGGTGGCGCCGGCGTCCACGATGGAGGCGTGGCGCGAGCCGAGGAAGTCGCTGGAGACCGCGTCCGGCGAGTCCGTGAAGTCGATCTGGCGGCGCAGCGGCGAGTTCAGCGACACGTCACGCAGGTGGTCGAGGACCTCCTCGCGGGTGGTCTCCCGGCCGAGGCGCAGGCTGAGGATCGCGATGGACACGTCCGGCACGGGCACGCGGATCGACGAGCCGGTGATCGGGGCCTTGAGGTCGGGCAGCGCCTTGGCGACGGCGGAGGCGGCGCCGGTCTCGGTGATGACCATGTTGAGCGGCGCGGACCGCCCGCGGCGGTCGGCCTTGTGGTAGTTGTCCAGCAGGTTCTGGTCGTTCGTGAACGAGTGGACGGTCTCCACGTGACCGCGCAGCACCCCGTACTCGTCGGCCATGGCCTTGAGCGGCGGGACGATCGCGTTGGTGGTGCAGGAGGCGCACGACAGGATCTGCTCGTCGGGCTTGATCATGTCGTGGTTGACGCCGTGCACGATGTTCGGCACGTCGCCCTTGCCGGGGGCGGTCAGGACGACCTTGTCGACACCGGGGCGCAGGTGCTGCGAGAGTCCCTCGCGGTCCCGCCACTTGCCGGTGTTGTCGATGAGGATGGCGTCCTTGATGCCGTACGCGGTGTAGTCGACCTCGGAGGGGTCGTTCGCGTAGATGACCTTGATCTCGTTGCCGTTGGCGACGATGGTGCTGTTCGCCTCGTCGACGGTGATCGTGCCCTGGAACTGGCCGTGGATCGAGTCGCGGCGCAGCAGCGAGGCGCGCTTGACGAGGTCCGACTCGCCGCCGCCGCGTACGACGATGGCGCGCAGCCGCAGTCCGTTGCCGGAGCCGGCCTTCTCGATGAGCAGGCGGGCGACGAGGCGGCCGATGCGGCCGAAGCCGTACAGGACGACGTCGCGGCCGGAGCCGGCGCCCGCGCCGCCGGTGCCGACGGCGCCGGCGACGGCCTCGGCGGTGAAGTCCTCGACGCTCAGGCCGCGCTCGTCGGAGCG
Source organism: Streptomyces sp. NPDC107550 (assembly GCF_055639095.1). NCBI lineage: Bacteria > Bacillati > Actinomycetota > Actinomycetes > Kitasatosporales > Streptomycetaceae > Streptomyces > Streptomyces sp. NPDC107550. The sequence goes on along the minus strand of NZ_JBVKBC010000021.1, from coordinate 47,009 downwards.
GTAGGTCGCGGCGAGGATGCCGAGGTCGATCTGCGAGGGCCCGAGGTCGAGGTCGGCGAGGGCCCGCAGGAAGGGCATCGTCTCGGTGACCGAGAGCTCCTCGCCGGCGATCTGCCGGGCGAATCGGTGGGTCTTGAGGATGCTGACCACCGACTTGTTCACCAAGGAGCGGCTGTGCAGCAGGACGTTCACGTCCTTCTCGCGGTGCAGCTTCCCGATGATCGGGATCATTGCCTCCGCGGTCTCCTCGCGGTGCTTCCAGTTGGTGAACGAGTCGTCGTTGACAGTCACGTGCGTCTCTTTCGAGCTAGGCGGCGCTCATATGCTAACCCGCCCGGCGGACCCGTCCGCCGCCGCCCCCGGTCCGTGCGGCTCACGCCTCTGTGCCGGGCGCCCCGGGGCACGGTTCAGGCCCGCGCGAAGGGCCCGCCGGCTGTGAAGACGCGGTCGGCGAACCGCTCTCCGATGAGGCGGTGGGTGGCGGCATCGGGGTGCAGCGCGTCGGGCAGCGGCAGCGCGGCGTGGTCGGCCTCCCCGTACAGATCGAGGCCATCGAGGTGGTGCAGGTGCGGGTCGGCGCGCTGTTCCACGACGCGGGCCAGCTCGGCGCGGATGGTGCGCAGGGTGAGCTTGCCGTACGCGGTCTCGGCGGGGTCGCCGGTCGGCATGAAGGTGATCTGCCCGGTACCGAAGGACGCCGGGTCGGGGGCGCCGGGGCCGGGGGTGTCCTCGTGGATGGGGCACAGGATCGGCGAGACGACGAGGAGGGGCGCGGTGGGGTGGCCCTCGCGCAGGGTGTCGAGGAAGCCGTGGACGGCGGGGCCGAAGGCGCGCATGCGCATCAGGTCGTAGTTGACGATGTTGATCCCGATCTTGACGCTGATCAAGTCGGCCGGGGTGTCGCGCATGGCGCGCGCGGTGAACGGGTCGAGGAGCGCGGCGCCGCCGAAGCCCAGGTTCACGAGGTCAGCGCCGCCACGGGCCGCGGCGACGGCGGGCCAGGTCGTGGTGGGGCTCGCGGCGTCGGAGCCGTGGCTGATGGAGCTGCCGTGGTGCAGCCAGACCGGGCGGCCGGCGGGGCGGGCGGCCGTGACGGGGGCGTCGGTGCGCAGGGCGACGAGTTCGGTGGTCTCGTTGTGCGGCAGCCAGATCTCGATGTCCTTGTCGTGCGGCGGCAGGCCGGTGAACCGCAGGGTGCCGGGGGCGCCCGGGGTGTGTTCGAAGGTGCCCGTGGCCATGTCGACGGTGAGGGTGTGGCCGCCCGCGACGGTGCCCTGGGCGGCGAGGACGCCGTCGACGAGGAGGTCGTAGAGCCCGTCGGGGCGCTGGGTGCCCGCGTAGACGCGCTTGGTGGGCAGGGTGTCGAGTTCCAGGGCGGTGGCGCGGGTGCGCAGGACGAGGCGGACGCCGGAGGGCTGCGACTCGGCCATGGCGAGCTGCCCGTCGGTGTTCTGCGCGCGGGCCCATGCGGGGAGACGGTGCGGGAGCAGCCCGTACGGGGTCTGCTCGATGTCGAGGGCGCCGCGCAGCAGGTCGGGGGTGATCGGGGTGGTGGTCCAGTCGTGCGGGGTGTCATGCGTGACGGTCATGGTGTGGTCCCTGCCCTCAACCTGTTGAGCGGACGTGTCGATACGTGGACGAGATTGATCCCGGCACGCAGATATGGACGGACGGCTTGAACAGCCGGTGGATGTGGACGCGGGTGCACATGTGGGCGGACAGCTTGATCAGCAGCCCGTAGAGGTGAACGCCGGTGCACATGTGGACCGACGACTTGATCACCCCGTGAGGGTGGACGCGGATGCCGACCCCGGCCAGTTCCGCAACAGTGCGTCGAGCGCGTCCAGTGACCACGCCCAGGACACGGACGAGTCCGGGGCGCTGTGACTGAAGCCGCCGCTCAGTTCGAGGCTGACGTACCCGTGGAAGACGCTGCCGAGCAGCCGCACGGCGTGCGTCTGGTCGGGTTCGCCGAGGTCGTAGCCGCGCAGCAGGGCCCGCGTCATCTGCGCCTGCCGTACGCCCCCGCTGGCGAGGGCGTCCTCGGGGTCGAGGGGGTACTGGGCCGCCGCGTAGCGGCCGGGGTGCTCGCGGGCGTAGTCCCGGTACACGTTGGCGTAGGCGATCAGGGCGTCCTTGCCCGCCCGCCCGGCCAGCGCCTCGGCGGCGCGGTCGGCCAGCTCGTCCAGGGCGAGCAGCGCGATCCGCGTCTTGAGGTCGTGCGAGCTCTTGACGTGCGAGTACAGGCTGGCGACCTTCACGTCGAAGCGGCGGGCCAGCGCCGAGACGCTCGCCTGCTCGAAGCCGACCTCGTCGGCCAGTTCCGCGCCCGCCCGCGCCAGGCGCTCGGCGCTCAGCCCCGCTCTCGCCATGGTCTCCCTCTCCGTCTGCCGACAACAATAATGCAGTTGCCTAAACCCTTTAGGCAACTTTAGCCTCGACGACATGAGACCCCTGACCGAAAAAGAGATCCGCGGCGCCTTCGTGAACTGCACGAAGGGCGAGGCGAAGCGCATGCACGTCCCGCACGACCTGGCCGAGCGCCCCTGGGACGACCTGGACTTCTTCGGCTGGCGGGACCCGCAGGCGCCGGGCCGCGCCCATCTCGTCGCCGAGATCGACGGTGCCCTGTACGGCCTGCTCCTGCGCGCCTCCTCGGCCGGCGGGAACTGGCACACGCGGCGCAGCCTGTGCTCGATCTGCGTGACGCCCCACACGGGCGGTGTCTCCCTGCTCGTGGCCCCGAAGTCCGGCAAGGCGGGCAAGCAGGGCGACTCGGTGGGCGCGTACATGTGCAGCGATCTGGCGTGTTCGCTGTACGTCCGCGAGAAGAAGAGCCCGGGCCCCGGCTCGCGGCTCCAGGAGTCGCTGACGACACAGGAGAAGGTGGACCGCCTGGTGACGAACCTCTGGGCGTTCCTGTCGAAGGTCACGGGCTGAGCCCGCACCCCCGGCGCCCCTCTCCCGCGCCGCACGCGCCCGCTTACCCGCGGGCCCGCGCCGCGTCGTCCCGCGTCCCGCCGGACCCGCGCCGCAGGCCCCGTACACGGCGAAGGGGCCCGGGAGCCGCACCACGGCTCCCGAGCCCCGCGTCCGCCACGGCCCGGCGACCGGGCCTGCCGGCCCCGGCCCGCGCCGGACGCCGCGCGCGTCACCCCGCCGGGCGGCTCACCGCGTGAACACCGCGACCGTGCGGCCCGGAACGGTGAACGTGCCCGAACTCTTCTCGTACGAAGCCGACTTGACGACCGCGTCGGACCCGGCGGCCTGCGTCGGGTGGAGCCGGTAGCCCGCACCCGCGAGCGTCGGCACGCTCTGCTTCTGCTCCTTCGGCGTCGCGTTGAAGACGACGACGAGGTCACCGAGGCGCATGGTGACGACCCCCGGCGTCTCGTCCTTGCCCGACAGCGGGAACGACAGCGCCTTCTGCACCTGCGCGGTGGTCCCGAGGTGGAACGCGGGCTCCGCCGTACGGATCCTCAGCAGGTCCCGATACGCGGCCGACGCGCCGTCGATCTCGGCGCAGCCCGGCGCCTTCACCCCGCTGAGCAGCGGCTTCGCGTACGGCCACTTGGAGGCGTTGTCGGCGGCGGGAGGCAGCCCCCGGCCGAAGCCGTTGCCGTCCCGGCAGTCCCAGTGGATGGCGTTGAACCAGTCGCCGCTGTCGAACGAGTTGCGGTCGAGGGACTTCGAGCGCAGCAGGTCGCTGCCGGCCTGGGAGAGCGCGGGCCCCTGCGACAGAGCAGCGGTCGCCAGCGCGAGGACCTGCATCCGGGCGCGGGCGGCGGGGCCGGTCGACGCGGGCAGTTTGTAGGTCAGCGCGTCGAACAGGGACTCGTTGTCGTGCGCGTCGGCGTAGGCGAGGGCGTCGCCGGGGGCGTCGGCGTAGCCCGCGGGCGCGCCGTTGTAGTCGACCTCGGAGCCCTTGACCTTCTTACCGTCCGAGTCGGTGAACTCGTACCGGGCGAGCCCGCCGCTCAGGCCGACCTTGAGGAGGTCCTGGTAGTGCAGCAAACGGGCCTTCTGCTCGGCCGTACTGCCGTTGGCCTTCGAGGAGTTGGGGTCGGTGTACAGGCCGCTGGCGAAGCCCTGGACGCCCGGGTCGTCGTCGAAGGGGCCGCCGCCGCGCACGGCGTCGCGGGCGCGGTCGGAGAACGTGGCGATGCCGGTGCCCGCCATGTTCTTCTGCGTGGCCTGTACGAAACGGGCGTCGTCGGCGACCTCGCCGAAGTTCCAGCCCTCCCCGTACAGGATGATCTTCTTCCCGTCGACGCCGTCCTTGGCCACGGTCAGGGCGTCGAGCGCCTTGCGGACGGCGAGGATGTTGGCCTTCGGGTGGTGGCCCATGAGGTCGAAGCGGAAGCCGTCGACCTTGTACTCCTTGGCCCAGGTGACGACGGAGTCGACGACGAGCTTGCCCATCATGGCGTTCTCGGGCGCGGTGTTGGCACAGCAGGTCGAGTCGGCGACCGTGCCGTCCGCGAGGAGCCGCTGGTAGTAGCCGGGCACGACCTTGTCGAGGACGGACGTCTTGGCCTGGCCCGCGGCGGCGGTGTGGTTGTAGACGACGTCCATGACGACGCGCAGGCCGTCCTCGTTGAGGGACTTGACCATCCGGCGGAACTCCACGGTGCGCCGCGTGCCGTCCGGGTCACTGGCGTAGGAGCCCTCGGGGACCGTGTAGTGGTACGGGTCGTAGCCCCAGTTGTATGCGTCCTTCGCCGCCGCCGCGCTGACGCAGCTCTGCTGCTGGTCGCTGTCGGCGGGGTAGCGGGCGAGGTCGCATACGGGCTTCGCCTGCTCGGACTTCTTCTCGGGAATCGTGGCGATGTCGAACGCGGGCAGCAGATGCACGTACGACGTACCGCCCTTGGCGAGCGCCCGCAGATGCCGGGAGCCCGCGCTGTCCTTGTCGGTGAAGGCGAGGTAGGTGCCGGGGTGCTTGCTGGTGCGGTCCTCGGCGGAGAAGTCACGCAGGTGCAGTTCCTGGATCTGGGCGTCCTTCATGGCGACGGGCGCCGGCTTCTTCAGCCCCTTCCAGCCGTGCGGGGCAAGGGACTTGTCGTCCAGGTCGACGACGAGGCTGCGCTCCGAGTCGGCGGTGAGGGCGAGCGAGTAGGGGTCGGTGACCTTGTTGGTGACGACCTTGCCGACGCTGGGCGCCCACACGGTGACGTCGTACCGGTAGGGCCGGCCGCGCCAGGCGGAGGCGGACCCGGTGACGGACCACACGCCGGTGGCGCGGTCGCGGCGCATGGCGACGGCACGGCCGTCCAGGTCGAGCTTCACCTTGTGCGCGGTCGGCGCCCACAGGGACAGGGTGACCTTGCCGCTCTTGAACACCGGTCCCAGGGACGCCTTTTGGGCCTTGTCCGCGTACAGGTCGTCGAGGACGCCCTGGGTCTGGACGCCGGTGCCGGTGACGAGCGCGCCGTTGCCGAGGCGCTGCGTGAGGACGACCTGCCCGGCGAGCGCGTCGCGCACCCGGTCGCGGTCGCGGCCGTCCACGGTGAACGCCGTGTAATCCTTCAGGTGCGGGAACCTCGCCTTCTGCGCGTCGGTCAGCGCGGACGGCGTGAGCCGCAGCCAGCGGCCCTCGGTGTTCAGGGCGCCGTCCTCGACGCGGATGCCGCCGTCGCGGTTGTAGACGAGCTGTGTGGACAGCGCGGCGCCGCTCGCCGTGTCCTTCGGCAGGACGACGGTGCCCGCGTCGATCCACTGGGCGCGCGCCTTGCCGAGATCGAGGTCGGGCGCGGCGCCCACGGAGGGCAACAGGTAGGTGCTGTCACCGGAGTTGAGCCACACCTCGTGTCCGTACGTGGTCAGGTCGAGGGAGCGGTCGGTGGGGATGTCCTTCTCGTCGCCCTTGTGGACGATGTAGTTGAGGGAGGTGGCGCCCGCTGCGAGCGGCACCTCGAAGACGAGCCCGTAGGCGTCCTGGCGGGTGGGCTGGAGCGGCTTGGACCAGTCGGTCGGGTCGGCGGCGCCGGTCCAGGTGTGCAGCCCCCAGCCGCTGTAGTCGCCGTCCGCGCGGTGGACGTGGATGACGGCCTTGGACTTGTCGGGCACAGGGTAGACGCCGTCGGGCCTGGTGGTCCGCTGGCCGTCGTCGCCCTCGGTGACCCAGACCTCGCCGGTGCGGCCGAGGTCGATGGTGCGCGGCCCGCCGTCCGCGGTGCCGGCCTTCTCGACGGTGTACGTGAGCGAGGACGCGCCGTCGGGCACCTTCACCCAGGCGAACGCGCCGTACGCGTCACGCCCGGTGAACTCCCCGGTGGCGTCACCGGACTTGAGCGTCCAGCCGCTGTAGTCGCCGTCGCCCCGCTTGTAGTGGACGATCGCGTAGGGCCGGTCGACGGCGGTGGGCCGGTCGGGCGCCGGGGCCTTCCCGGCTGTCGTCGCGGCGAGCGCGCTCGCGGTGCGTCCGGCGCGGTCCACGACAACGGCCTTGTAGCGCAGGGCCGTTCCGGCGGCGACCGTCTCCGGCACGTACTGCGTGATCTTGTACGGGGCGTGGTCGACGGAGCCGAGGGTGCGCCAGGGCCCGTCGCCGACCTGCGCGGCGAACACGACGCGGGCCGACGCGCTCGCACCGGGGTCGGCGGCGAGCGTGACGGTGCCGGTCGCTCCGGCGGCGGGCGCGGTGAGCGTCAGCGTGGGCCGGGCGGCGGGCGCCGGAAGCTTGGTGTCGGCGCGCAGCACGAGGGTGCCGAGCGCCGGGACGGTCACCTTCAGCGTCCCGCCCGACGCCTCGCGCTTGCCCGAACCGCCGTACAAGGCGCTGTACTTGGCGGACCCGGCGGGCAGGCTGACGGTCTTGGCGTCGGTGGAGTTGTTGACGGCGACGACGTATTCGCGCGCGCTGGAGCCCGTACGGGAGAACGCGTACACGGAGTCGTCGGCGTACAGCTCCTTCTGCGTGCCGTCGGTGAGGGCCGGTTCGCTCTTGCGCAGGGCGGCGAGCGCGGCGATGGCGCGGTACAGCGGGTGGGAGGTGTCGTAGGCGTCGGCGGCGTGGGTGCGGTCGGTGCCGATCTCGTCGTCGTCGAGGTAGTCGGCGACCTTGGACGCGAACATGGTCTGGCGGGCGTCCTTGTCGCCGCCCGCGCCCGTGAAGCCCTGTTCGTCGCCGTAGTAGACGACGGGGTTGCCGCGCGAGAGGAACATCAGCTCATTGGCGAGCCGGTCGCGGCGCAGCAGCTCGGCGTCCGACGCCTTCGGGTTGTCGGCCTTGAGGAAGGTGCCGATGCGGCCCATGTCGTGGTTGCCGAGAAAGGTGACCTGCTCGTAGGCGTTGGCCTTGTCGGTGGCGTACTTGTAGTCGTCGGCGAAGACGCTCGCCAGGCGCTCGGCGGAGGCACCCTGGGAGACGAAGGCGCGGGCCGCGTCCTGGAAGGGGAAGTCGAGGGTGGCGTCGAGCCGGCCGCGGGTCACGTACGGGGAGGTGACGTCGGTGTCGGCGGAGTACACCTCGCCGAACATGAAGAAGTCCTCGCGTCCGCGCTTGGCGGCGTACGCGTCGAGGGCGGTCGCCCACTGGGTCCAGAAGTCGAGATCGACGTGTTTGACGGTGTCGATGCGGAAGCCGTCGACGGCGAAGTCGCGGACCCACGTCTCGTAGATGTCCTTCATGCCCCGCACGACCTCGGGCCGTTCGGTCCACAGGTCGTCGAGGCCGTTGAAGTCGCCGTAGGTGGTGGACTCGCCCTCCCAGGTCGAGTCGCCGCGATTGTGGTAGAGGGCCGGGTCGTTGAGCCAGGACGGGACCATCTCGCCGGTGTTCTTCGGCGTGTACGGGAAGGAGTCCTTGTCGACGCGGGGGGCGTTCTTCGTGTCGTCGAAGGGGCGGCCCTGGGTGTCGAGGTAGGGGAAGGCGCCCTTGGGGCGGTAGGAGTAGGTCTTCTCCGTGTAGTCGACGGTGTCGGCGGTGTGGTTGGTGATGACGTCGAAGAAGACCTTCATGCCCTTGGCGTGCGCCTTGGCGATGAGGTCCTTGAGGTCCTTGTTGGTGCCGAAGTGCGGGTCGACCTGGGTGAAGTCGGTGATCCAGTAGCCGTGGTAGCCGGCGGAGGCGTCCTTGCCCGTGCCCTGGACGGGCTTGTTCTTGAAGATCGGGGCGAGCCAGATCGCGGTGGTGCCGAGGCCCTTGATGTAGTCGAGGCGGCCGGTGAGGCCCTTGAGGTCGCCGCCCTGGTAGAAACCCTTGTCGGTGGGGTCGTAGCCGGTGGCGGTGCGGCTGCCGGTGAGGCCGCCCCTGTCGTTGCCCTTGTCGCCGTCGGCGAACCGGTCGGGCAGGACGAAGTAGAACTGCTCCTTCGTCGCGTCGTGGCGCGCGGGCTCCGATGCGAGCCGCGCGTCGGAGGGCGGCTTCGGCGGGGCGGGCGCCGCGGTCGCGGCGGGGGCCGCGTGCAGGGCGGTGGCGAGCAGCGCCGTGACGGCGGCGGCTGCCGCCGCGGTCCGTGACGCGCCGCGCGCGCCTCTTCTTCGGTTCACCTTCGGGGCCTTTCTGGGCTGTACCGGTCCATGTGGGGTCGGGTCAGGGTGCGGGGCTCGGGGTGCGGGCGGGCCGCCCGGCGCCTGCGGGGAGGCGGGTGCCGGGCGGCCGGTCACGGGGAGGGGGAGGGAGTGCGGCGCGGGTCAGCGGTACGGCCTCGGCGGTGCCGCCGGCAAGGGTGGAAGCGGTCTCGCCGGGGCGGATCCGCGCCGGTCAGTCGCGCCAGGTGTCGTCGAGGGCGACACTCCCGGCGGCGCCCACGGTCGCGGTGCGGTTGGCGCCGCTCTCCCAGGTGACGGCGCCGTTCGCGTCCTTGCGTACGTACTTGTAGGCGAAGGTCGTCCCGGCGGGCAGTGGCACGTCCAGCTTCCAGACGGGGTAGGCGGCCGGGTCGAGCTTGAGGGCGCCCTCGGGGTTCCAGGAGCCGAGGGCGGCCTTGTCGCCGGTGACGTAGATGTTCTGGCCCCAGGAGGTGGTGGCGTTGACGCGGAAGGAGGCGCCGGTGGCCGGGGCGGGGTCGGTACCGCTTGTGCCGCAGGTCCTGGCGCCGGTCTGGAGGGCGAGCGCGGTGTTGGCGCCGAGCGTCGCGGTGAAGCGGCCCCCGGCGTCGACGGTGACGGGCTTGCCGCTCTGTACGTCGCAGTAGGTACCTGCGGGCAGGGAGGTCTGGAAGGTCCGGGTCAGGGCGCTCGTCTCATGGTTGAGAGCGACGTACGCCTTGCTGCCCCGGCCGAACGCGATCTGGTTGCCGCCGTTGTCCCACCAGTCGGTGACGGCCTCGCCGCGCGCGGTGTTGCGCCACGCCACCATGGAGGAGATCTCCCGCCAGGCGTGCTGGCACTTCCACCCGTCGGTGTAACAGGCGTTCACGGCGCCCCCGTTGGGCGGCCCCGCGTCCTTGTCGCTCCACTCGTAGCCGGAGTGCACGTCGGGCGAGCCGTAGGGCCAGGCCAGCATGAAGACACTGGCGAGGGTGTACGTCGCGCCGTCCTTGTAGTTCAGGGTGTCGCCGCCGCGCTCGGTGTCGTGGTTGTCGACGAAGACGGCGGACCTGGCGGAGTCCATGTAGCCCCAGGCCGTGCCGAAGTTCTTCAGGTAGGCCAGTTTCTCGCCGGTGAAGACGCGCTTGAGGTCGCGGGCGTAGCGGAACTCCTGGACATCGCCGTTGCCCAGGTACTCGCTCGGGGAGACGGCCTCCCCGGCGCCGTAGATCGCCTCCTGCTTCCAGTACGCGTCGGGCTTGGTCAGCCGGGACTTGATGACGGCGAGGTCGGCGGCGGCCATGTGCTTGGCGGCGTCGATGCGGAAGCCGTCGACGCCGAGCGAGAGCAGGTCGTTCAGGTACCCGGCGATGGTGGCGCGGACGTGTTCCTCACCGGTGTCGAGGTCCGCGAGGCCGACGAGTTCGCACTCCTGGACGTTGGTGCGGTCCTGGTAATTGCTGATCGTGGCCGTGCAGTTGTCCATGTCGGCGCGCGAATAGAGGCCCGGGTAGTCGTACTTGGTGTACGAGGAACCGCCGGTGCCGGTGCCGGAGCCGGCGGACATGTGGTTGATGACGGTGTCGGCGACGACCTTGACGCCGGCGGCGTGGCAGGTGTCGACCATGTTCTTGAACGCGGTCCGGTCGCCGAGGCGGCCTGCGATGCGGTAGCTGACGGGCTGGTACGAGGTCCACCACTGCGGACCCTGGATGTGCTCCTGGGGCGGGGAGACCTGGACGTAGCCGTAGCCGGCGGGGCCGAGGGTGGTCGTGCACTCCTTGGCGACCGAGGCGAAGTTCCACTCGAACAGGACGGCGGTGACGTCCTTGGTGCCGGGCGGCGCGGCCTGGGCCGGTACGGCCGGGACCGTGAGGGCGGCCGCTGCTCCCGCCAGTGCGGCGAGGGTCGCGGCCACGGACTTTCTGGCCATGGTTCCTCCTGAGTCGAAGGGCAACGCGCCATGCCCGTAAGGCCGGTGGGGGATCTTACGAATCTTGCTGCAACTCTTTGCGGGGTGACCGTATGAGCCGCCACCCCCAGGGTCAACCCTCTGGACTCCCCCAGTTATCAAGCCGTTGACATGACGGCTTCCAGGGCAGATCTCCCCTGCAAGGTCTTACGCAAGAGTTGCGGCGGTGTTACGTTCAACCACGCTCCGGTCCGGGACGCCGGGGGCCCGGTCAGGCCGGGCCCCACGCGCCCGGCGCCCGGACCGGAGCCCCGACTCCCGCGCCCGGAGGCGCTTTTGAGCCCCGTCAGGAAACGTGCGCGCGGGCCGGCTGCGCCGTGGATCCGCGCACGACCAGCTCGGGCTGGAAGACGTACTCCGTGCGCTGCACGGGAGTGCCGCCGATCTCCTCCAGGAGCGCGCCCACGGCCGCCGTCGCCATCGCCTGCACGGGCTGGCGGACGGTCGTCAGCGGCGGGTCGGTGAACGGGATGAGCGGCGAGTCGTCGAAGCCGATCACGGAGACGTCACCCGGCACGTGCAGCCCGCGTTCGCGCGCGGCCCGGATCACGCCGAGCGCCATCGGGTCGCTGCCGCAGACGATGCCGGTGCAGCCGAGGTCGAGGAGGGCGCCGCCGGCCGCGTGGCCGCCCTCGACGGTGAACAGGGTGCGCTGGATGAGCCGTTCGGCCTCCTCGCGCCCGAGGCCCAGCAGCTCGTGCAGGGCGGCGACGAACCCCTCGGCCTTGCGCCGCGAGGGCACGAACCGGGTCGGCCCGATGGCCAGGCCGATGCGGTCGTGCCCGAGGTCGGCGAGATGACGTACCGCCATCCGGGCGGCCGAGCGGTCGTCGGGCGACACGAAGGGCGCGTTGACCTGCTCGTTGAACCCGTTGATGAGGACGAACGGCACCTTGCGCTCCGCGAGGCGCGCGTAGCGGGAGGCGTCCGCGGTGGTGTCGGCGTGCAGCCCGGACAGGAACACGATGCCGTTGACGCCGCGCTCCTCCAACTGCTCGACGAGCTCGTCCTCGGTGGAGCCGCCCGGCATCTGCGTGCACAGCACGGGCGTGTACCCGTACCCCGCGAGGACCTGCTCGATGACCTGCGCGAACGCCGGGAAGATGGGGTTGGTCAGCTCGGGGATGACCAGGCCGATCAGTCCGGCGCTGCGCCGCCGCAGCCGCACCGGGCGCTCGTAGCCGAGCACGTCGAGCGCGGCGAGGACGCGCTGCCGGGTGGCGGCGGCGACGCCGGGCCTGCCGTTGAGGACGCGGCTGACGGTGGCCTCGCTGACCTCCGCCTGGGCCGCGACGTCGTGCAGCCGCAGAGCGCCGCTGTCGGCGGCGCCCCGCGGCCCGGGGTTCGTCACGCGGCCCACCAGACCGTGCAGTCCGCGGGCAGTTCGACCTCGCCGTCGGCGACGGCGTCGAGAGGCGAGCTGGCCAGCAGGACCGTGCCCGGCGCGGCGATCCGCACGGGGGCGCCGGTAGTGTTGACGGTGCAGACGAAGCCCGGCCGCTCGAAGTGCAGCACGCCCGCAGGCGCGTCGTCGTGCCAGATCACGCTGTCACCGGCGCCGAGTCCGGGGTGGGCGCGGCGCGCGGCGAGGGCGGTGCGGTACAGCTCCAGCGTCGAGCCGGGGACGCCGGTCTGCGCCTCGACGCTGAGGTCGCCCCAGGTCGCGGGCTGCGGCAGCCAGCTCCCGCCGTCCCCGAACCCGTACGAGGGTCCCGTGCGCGTCCACGGGATCGGGACGCGGCAGCCGTCGCGGAAGCCGTCCTGGCCCTGCGCGCGGAAGAAGGAGGGGTCCTGGCGCACCTCGTCGGGCAGGTCGGTGACATCTGGCAGACCCAGTTCCTCGCCCTGGTAGACGTACGCGGAGCCCGGCAGCGCCAGCATGAGCAGGGTCGCGGCGCGGGCGCGGCGCAGGCCGAGGGCGCGGTCGCCGGCGGTGCGGATCTGCGTGCCGAGGCCGGGCGGGTTGGCGTAGCGGGTGGCGTGCCGGGTCACGTCGTGGTTGGACAGGACCCAGGTGGCGGGGGCGCCGACCGGGCGCATCGCGTCGAGCGACGAGTCGATGATCTTCCGCAGTTCGGACGCCTCCCAAGGGGCGCCGAGGTACTGGAAGTTGAACGCCTGGTGCAGCTCGTCGGGGCGCACGTAGTTGGCGGTGCGCTCGACGGTCGGGGTCCACGCCTCGGCGACGAAGATCCGCTCGCCGTCGTACTCGTCGAGGATCGTGCGCCACGTGCGGTAGATCTCGTGCACGCCGTCCTGGTCGAAGAACGGCATGACGTCGTTGCCGAGCAGCTTGAGCTGGTCGGAGCCGCCGAGGTCGGGCAGGCCCGCCGCCTTGACGAGTCCGTGGGCGACGTCGATGCGGAAGCCGTCGACGCCCATGTCGAGCCAGAACCGCAGGATCGAGCGGAACTCGTCGCCGACCGCCGGGTGCTCCCAGTTCAGGTCGGGCTGCTCGGGCGCGAAGAGGTGCAGGTACCACTCGCCGTCGGGCAGGCGCGTCCAGGCGGGGCCGCCGAAGATGGACTCCCAGTCGTTCGGCGGGAGTTCGCCGCTCTCGCCCTTGCCGGGACGGAAGTGGTAGCGCTCGCGCAGCGGCGAGCCGGGACCTTCGGCGACGGCCCGCTTGAACCACTCGTGCTGGTCGGAGGAGTGGTTCGGTACGAGGTCCACGATGACGCGCAGGCCGAGCGCGTGGGCGTCGCGGATGACCGCGTCGGCGTCGAGCAGCGTGCCGTACATCGGGTCGACGGCACGGTAGTCGGCCACGTCGTAGCCGCCGTCGGCCTGCGGGGAGGCGTAGAACGGCGACAGCCACACCGCGTCCACGCCGAGGTCCTTCAGATACGGCAGGCGGCGGCGCACGCCCTCCAGGTCGCCCGTGCCGTCGCCGTCGCTGTCGGCGAAGCTGCGCGGGTAGACCTGGTAGATGACCGCGTCGCGCCACCAGTCGGTGGCCTCGCGGGTGGGGGCGGGCGTCGCGGAGACCTCCGCGGAGTGCTGCTGGCTCATGGCGTCCTTGAAACGTGAGGGGCCGGACAACGGGTCGATGAGGAAGGGTGGTTCAGCCCTTGGTGCCGCCCGCCGTCAGACCGGTGACCAGATTCTTCTGGACGAGGTAGAAGACGGCGGAGATGGGGACGGCGATCAGCACGGCCGTGGCGGCCATGTACTGGCGCTGCGCGTCGTGCTCGCTGACGAAGCTCTGCAGGCCGACGGCGAGGGTGTACTTCTGGTCGTCGAGCATGAAGGTGTTGGCGAAGGCGACCTCGCTCCACGCCGTGATCATGGTGTAGAAGGCGGCGACGGCGAGTCCCGGCCGGGCCAGCGGCAGGATCAGCCGGAAGAACGTGCCGAACGGCGAGAGCCCGTCGACGCGTCCTGCCTCGTCGATCTCCATGGGGATGGTGTCGAAGTAGCCCTTCATCAGCCACGCGCAGTACGGCACGGCGGTCGTCAGGTAGACGATGATCAGGCCGGCGTAGGTGTCGATGAGGCGCAGGTCCGAGAGGATCACGTACATCGGGACCATGAGGACCGCGACGGGGAACATCTGCGTGACCAGCAACACCCACATGAACTTGCGGTAGCCGGGGAAGCGCATGCGCGACACGGCGTAGCCGCTGGTCGCGGCGACGAGGACGCCGATGACGGTGGTGCCGAGCGAGACGACGAGCGTATTGCCCAGCCATTTCAGGAAGTTGGTGTGCTGGAGCACGTACGCGTAGTTGCCGAGGGTGGCGGTGTCGAGGATCTTCGACGGGTGGAGGTAGTCGTCCTTGCCCGGGCCGAGCGAGAGGAAGACGAGCCAGCCGATCGGGAAGAGCGCGACGAAGCTGGAGACGATGAGGACGGCGTGGGTCGCCACCGACGCGCCCCTGCTGCGGCGGCCGCGGCGCGGGGCGTTGCCCGCGGCGGCGACCGTTGCGGACACGGGCTCGGGCTCGGGGACCGGGGTCGTGGTGAGGGTCTGGGTGCTCATGGCGTGGCTGCTCCTGCTGCGTCAGATGGCGGCTGATACGTCGTTGCGGTTCAGCCAGCGGCGGTAGACGGAGGTGAACACGATGAGGATGGACAGGAGCAGCACGCCGTAGGCGGCGGACTGGGCGTAGTCGCGCGGCTGTTGGCCGAAGCCGAGGTAGTAGGCCCAGGTGACGAGGATCTGCGCGTCCGGGGCGGTGTTGCCGAACAGCAGGAAGATGATGGCGAACTGGTTGAACGTCCAGATGACACCGAGCAGGACGACGGTGGAGCTGACCGAGCGCAGACCGGGCAGGGTCACGTGGCGGAAGCGCTGCCAGGCGTTCGCGCCGTCCATCTCGGCGGCCTCGTAGAGCGTCGCGTCGATGGACTGGAGGCCGCCGAGGAGCGAGACCATCATGAAGGGGACCCCGCACCAGGTGTTGACCATGATCGCGGCGAGCTGCTGGAACAGGGGTTCTTCCAGCCAGGAGGGGCTGGGCAGGCCGAGCGCGTCGAGGGTGGTGTTGACGACGCCGGCGTCGGCGAGCATGAACCGCCAGGCGAAGACGGTGACGAAGGTCGGCACGGCCCACGGCAGGATCAGCATCATGCGGTAGGCGGTGCGGGCGCGCAGCCCCTTCTGGTTGAGCAGGAGGGCGAGGCCGAGGCCGATGCCGTAGTGCAGGGCGACGCAGGCCGCGGTCCACACGATGGTCCAGATGAAGTGCGACCAGAACCGCTCGTAGGAGGTGGGCCCCCACAGGATGTCGGCGTAGTTGTCGAGGCCGATGAACTTGTAGGTGGCGTCGATGTGGTTGACGCCGATGGTGCGCGCCGAGTTGAGGCTGTCGGCGTCGGTGAGCGTCAGGTAGAAGCCGCGGACCAGCGGGTACAGCACGATGACGGCGAGCACGACGACGACCGGCGTGATCATCGCGTACGCGTACCAGTGCTTCTGGTAACCGTTCTTGAGGCGGGCGAGCAGGCCCGGGCGCCGGTCGCGGTCACCCCCGCTGGGGGCGGCCGGGCGCTCGACGGCGACAGTCATGGGGAACACCTTCTGGTCTGCGGCGGGGGTGCGGTGGGGCCGGGGCGGTCGGGCAGATCGCGGGGCGCCCGCCCGGTTCGCGTGGGGAACGGGCCGAGTGCCGTACGGCGTACTGCCGTACGGCGGGTGCCGCGGTTCCGCGCGCGGGGCGGGCGATGTGCGCAACCGCGGCACCTGATCGGGGCGTTACATCGGGGAGTTACTTGGTGAAGCCGTCCGGCAGGAGCTTGGCGTACTGGGTCCGCACGGAGGACAGCACCGCGTCGAGGCTCGTCTTGCCGCTCGCGGCCTTGGGCAGCTCGGTGTCGAGCGGGCCCCACAGCGAGGAGTACTCGGGCAGCTCGGGGCGCGGGCTCGCCGCGGAGAGCACCTTCTGGTAGCCGGCGAGGCCGGGATCCTTGGTGACGTCGGCGGTGTACGCGTCCTGGCGGGTGGGCAGCGTCGCGTTCTTCAGCGCGATGGTGGTCTGCGTCTTCGCCGACGTCATCCACTTGACGAACTTCAGGGACGCTTCCTGGTGGGCCTTGTCGGAGCCCGCGTACACGGAGAGGTTGTGGCCGCCGGTCGGGGCGCCCGCCTTGCCGCTGGAGCCGGCCGGGACGGTGGCGACACCGAGGTTGTTCTTGTCCTTGAACGCGGAGCCCTTGTAGAAGTTCGTGACCTCCCAGGGACCCTCGACGGTCATGGCGACCTTGCCGTTGACGAAGGCGTCCTGGCGGTGCGCGTAGGAGTCGGCGGTGACGTCGGCCTTGTGCAGGCCCTTGCCGTCGAAGAGGCTCAGCCAGGTCTTGCCGGCCTTCTTCGCCTCGGGCGAGTCGATGGTGATCTTCTTGCCGGCGGCGTCGACGGTGTCGGTGCCCTCGCCGAGCAGGAACGGCTGGAAGTAGTAGCCCTTCTCGGAGCCGAAGAAGCCGTCGACGCCGGTCTTGGCCTTGACGGTGGCGGCGGCCTTCTTCAGGTCGTCCCACGTCTTGGGCGCCTCGGTGATGCCGGCCTTCTTCAGCAGCGCCTTGTTGTAGACGAGCGCGAGGGTGTCGGTGACCAGCGGCACGCCGTAGGTCTTGCCCTCGTACTGGGCCTGCTTGATGAGGTTGGGCTGGAACTTGTCCTTCTCGGCGAGCGCGTCGGTGCCGTCCAGCGGGAGCAGGTAGCTCTTCTTGGCGAAGGCGGGCGTCCAGCCGACCTCGGCGCGCAGCACGTCCGGGGCGCCGCTGGCGCCGGCCGCCGTGTCGAACTTGTTCTGCGCCTGGTCGAAGGGCACGTTGACGTACTTGACCTTGATGCCGGAGTTGGCCTTCTCGAACTCCTTGACCAGGGCCTTGTACGTCGGCGCCTCGTTGGTGGCGTTCGACGTGTCCCACCACGTGATGGTGACGGGGCCGGAGGACTTGCCGCCGTCGTCGTCGCTACCGCCGCAGGCCGTCGCCGCGAGTGCGAGGGACGCCACCACCGCTGTGGCCGCTATGCCACGCCGCATGAGATCTCCTAGAGGGTGAAAGCCCGTGTGGGCGGGGAGAGGTCCCGTCCGCTCCCCTGGCCGACTGGCGACTGCACCGTTGCCGCCGCCGGGCGACGTGAACGTAACAGCGCGGAAAGCGCGGCGAAAGACCTTGCGCGATTTTTCTGCAAGAGCGATGCATCGTTACATCGCCGTGTCCGGAGAGTTGCCGAAAGATCGGTTGACAGGGGCGGCCAGAAGGGGACATAGCCGTACGAAAGGCTTGCAAGTGGCTGGCTCCGATGGCCTGTTAACACCGCAAGGCGTCCGGATCCCGATGGCGGCGCTCTTTGCAACGTCTTCCAAAAGCCTTGCGGAACGGCCTCCCGGAGCCGGTGCGCTTTCCGCCCGCGGGCAGGTACAGTCCAGTCCCATGACCGCGCGGCTCGCCGACATCGCAGCCCAGGCGGGGGTCAGTGAGGCCACAGTCAGCCGCGTGCTCAACGGCAAGCCCGGCGTCGCCTCCGGCACCCGCGAATCCGTCATGGCCGCGCTCGACGTGCTCGGCTACGAGCGTCCTGCGCGCCTGCGTTCGCGCAGCGCGGGCCTGGTCGGCCTCATCACCCCGGAGCTGGACAACCCGATCTTCCCCGCGCTCGCGCAGGTCATCGGGCAGGCGCTGACCCGGCAGGGGTACACGCCGGTCCTCGCCACGCAGACCCCGGGCGGCTCCACCGAGGACGAGCTGACGGAGATGCTCGTCGAGCGCAGCGTCTCCGGGATCATCTACGTGTCCGGGCTGCACGCCGACACCACGGCCGACACCCAGCGCTACGACCAACTGCGCGGCCAGGGAATCCCGTTCGTCCTCGTCAACGGCTTCTCGCCGCTCATCAAGGCGCCGTTCGTCTCCACCGACGACCGGGCCGCGACCCGGCTCGCCGTCGCCCATCTCGCCTCGCTCGGCCACACCCGGATCGGACTCGCGGTCGGGCCGCGCCGGTTCGTGCCCGTGCAGCGCAAGATCGAGGGGTTCCGGGGCGGCATGGCCGAGCGCTTCGGGCTCGACGACGAGCAGAGCGAGGCGCTGATCCAGCACTCCCTGTACACGATGGAGGGCGGCCAGGCCGCCGCCGCGTCGCTGCTCGCGCAGGGCTGTACGGCGATCGTGTGCGCCAGCGACATGATGGCGCTCGGCGCGATCCGCGCCGCGCGTCAGGCCGGGCACCGGGTGCCGGAGGACGTGTCGGTGGTCGGCTTCGACGACTCGCCGCTCATCGCGTTCACCGATCCGCCGCTCACCACGATCCGGCAGCCCGTGCAGGCGATGGGCCAGGCCGCGGTCCGTGCGGTCCTGGAGGAGATCGGCGGTACGCCCGCGCCGCACACGGAGTTCGTCTTCATGCCGGAACTGGTGGTACGCGGTTCCACGGGCGCGGGCCCGGACCTACGAGGCGGCCAGCCCCGGGGACCTGAATATCGCCGCTGAGGCCAGCCCCGTAAGGGGCGCGAGGAACTGCGCGCCCAACCACGACGCACCCGGCACTCTGGGGCTCCGCCCCAGCCCCCGCTCCTCAATCGCCGGAGAGGCTGGAAGTATGCACTGAGGCCAGCCCCCTCAGGGGCGCGGGGAACTGCG
Source organism: Streptomyces sp. NPDC107550 (assembly GCF_055639095.1). Taxonomy (NCBI): domain Bacteria; kingdom Bacillati; phylum Actinomycetota; class Actinomycetes; order Kitasatosporales; family Streptomycetaceae; genus Streptomyces; species Streptomyces sp. NPDC107550. Next base: position 28,474 of record NZ_JBVKBC010000021.1, on the reverse strand, counting down.
CGAGAAGCCCCACCGGGGCTGCACCCGAGGCACAACGATCACGCACCCGGCGCTAGGGTGCCGCCTTGCCCACCCTGCCGCCCCAGGCGGCAGACTGCCCAAGGCGGGGGGCGCCTAAGAAGTGCCGGTGCTGGCAGCCCCGTCAGGGGCGCGGGGAACTGCGCGAGCGGCCACGACGCACCCGGCACTCTGGGGCGCTGCCCCAGCCCCCGCTCCTCAATCGCCGGAGGGGCTGGAAGTTGACGCTGAGGCCAGCCTGCCGGGGCCCCGGGCCGGAGGCCGGGAGTATGCGCTGAGGCCAGCCCCGGTCCATGCCCGCACACCTGCGCGTAAGGTGCGTACCCGGGCCCGAGGGCGCCTCGGGGGTGCGGGCGAGGAAGGCGGAGAGCCATGGCGGGGACGGCACGGCCGTGGGAGTCGGAGCTGACGTCGGTGGTCGTGTACGCGCGCGGCGCCGTGTGCCACCGGCGCGCCAGGGGCGTCGTCCCGGCGGACGGCCGCGTCCGCGTGACGGGCCTGCCGCGCGCGCTGGACCCCGGGTCACTGCGCGCCCGCGTGCTCGGCGGGTCCGGCGCACGGGTCACCGCAGCCCGCCCGGTCGTCGACGCGGAACCGGCGGCGCCGGAGACCGATCCGGCCCTGCTCCGCGAGGTGGAACGGCTGCGCGCCGCGCACGAACGGGCATCCCTGCACCGCGACCGGCAGCGCGCGCGGGTCGAGGAGATCGCCGCGCTGCGGCCCGTGCCGCCGCCCCGCAAGCGCGACGACCCGCACCGGCCCACGCCCGTGGACGCCTGGCTCGGCCTCGCGGGCTTCGTCGACGACCGCCTGCGCGCCCTGCACGAGCGGCTGGCCGCACTGGAGGACGACGTGGAGCGGGCGGCGCACGAACTCACCGTCGCGCAGGACCGGTTGGCCCGCGCCTCCACCGACTCCCCCACCGCCCGGGTCCGTACGACGATGACGGCGGACCTCGCCATCACGGGCACGGAGGCGGAGACGGAAGCGGGCGGCGCCGCGGAGGTCGAGGTGGAGGTCGAGTACCGCGTGCCGGGCGCGGTGTGGGTGCCCGCGTACCGGCTGACGTTCCATCAGGGCACGGGCGAGGCACGGCTGGTGCTGCGGGCGTCGGTGGCGCAGCGCACGGGCGAGGACTGGAACGGCGTCCGGCTCGCCCTGTCCACCGCCGACCTCGAACGCCCCACCGGAGTACCGACGTTGCGGTCCCTGCACATCGGCCGGAGGCAGCCCGCTCCGGAGCCGTCCGGCTGGCGGGAGCCCCCGGCGGGGCTCGGTGACCTGTTCGCCGGGTACGACGCGGCGGGCCCGCGCCCGGGCGGCGGGGCCCTGTTCCGGGGCGCCGTCGGCGGGGCGGCGCGGCCCGTGCCGGCGCCGGGGGCGTCGGCGCCGCCGGTCCACGCGGCGGCGGAGGAGGGGGCGCCGGACCTGCCGGAAGCCGCGGATCACGGGCCTGTCGCGGGGTACGGACCGCCCCCGGGCCCGCCCGTCCCACTGAACCATGCCCCAGCCCCGGTCGCCTACGGTGCCGCTCCCTCCGGCCCGCCGCCGCCCGGCAGTACCCGTACGCAACCGCCCGCACCCGGCGCCGTACAGCCGCGCGCGGCGAGAGGCGCCGCCGGGGGCCGTGCCCGGCACGCGGCCGGCGAGGAGCCGGTGCCCGCGCCGCCGCCCGCCCCGGACCCCGCCGACCTCGACTACGCGGCGCTCGTCCTCGGGGGCCCCGACGAGCCGGGCGCGCGGCGCGGCCTGCTGCTGCCGGATGCGGCGGTCCCGTACGCGGGCGACCTGCCCGGCCGGGGCGGCGATCTCGTGGCCGCCGAGCACCGGCGCCGCGCAGAGGCCGTGGGCGCCCTGCCGCTGCCGGGGCACGCGGTGCGTCCGCGCGAGTCGGCGGGTTCCTTCGACCACCGCTACGACGCGTCCGCGCCCGCCGTCGTCCCCTCGGACGGCGCCTGGCACACCGTCACCGTGACGGAACTGCCCGTCGCGCTCACCACGGAGTACGTGTGCGTCCCGGCGGTGGACCCGACCGTGTACGCGACGCTGCTGGTGTCGAACACCACCGACCAGGCGCTCCTCGCGGGCCCGGTGGACGTCACGGCCGACGGCGAGCACCTGCCGTCGGCGGCGCTGCCGACGCTGGCGCCGGGCGGCCGGGGCCGGGTCGGGCTCGGGCCCGCCGAGGCGGTCAGGGCCGTGCGGCGCACCGAACTCACCGAGTCCACGGCCGGGTTGCGGAACACGACGACGGTTCTCGACCACCGCGTCCACGTCGATCTCGCCAACCGGCTCGGCCGCCCGGTCACCGTCGAGGTTCGCGAACGCGTCCCGGTGACGCACGACGCCGACATCCGGATCGAGGAGTCCGGCGACTGGACCCGGCCCCCGGCCGACGACCCCGGTGACCCCGGTGACCCCGCCACCGAAGCGCACGCCCCCGGCACCCGGCTGTGGCGGGTCGAGGTGCCCGCGGGCGGCACGGCGGCGCTCCACGGCGGCTACGAGATCCGCGTCCCGGCCGCCAAGGCCCTCGACGGCGGCAACCGGAGGAACTGACCACCATGACGACGCCCTTCCCCGCCCCGGACGCCACCCGCGCCGACGCGCCGGCCGAGGCCGTCCCGCTGCCCGTCACGGCCGTCACCTGCCTGGAGAACCGCGCGCACATCGAGCGCACCGCGACGGTCGAACTGGCCTCCGGGGTACGGACGTTGCGGTTCGGGCCGATCAGCGCGCTCGCCGTCGACCGCAGTCTGCACGCCGAGATCGGCGGCTCCCCCGGCGCGTCCGTGCTGGACGTCCGCCTGACCCGCACGTGGACCCCGCGCGCCCCGCGCGAGGACGCCGATAACGACTCGCCGTTGCGGCGCCATGTCCGCGCGCTCCAGGAGGAGCAGCGGGCGCTGGAGCGCCGGCGGGAGCGGCTGCGGACCCGCGCGGACGCGCTGGGCGTGCTCGCCGCCGACCTGCTGCGCGACATCGCGGAGGGCGCGGGACACGGGCGGTGCGAACCGGAGCGCTGGGCGGCGGAGACGGACCGCGTCGACGCCGAACGCGCCCAGCACGAGGACGAACTCCATGACGCCCAGGCTCGGCTGGCGCATGTCTCCGATGAACTGGCGCTGGCGTACCAGGCGTTGTCCGAGGCGGAGGAGGCGCCGCCGGAGCTGACCGCGTACGCGGAGGTGACCGTGCGGGCCGGCCGGGCGGGGCCCGCGGAGGTGCGGCTGAGCCATCTCACGCCGTGCGCCGTGTGGCGGCCCGCGTACCGGGCGACGCTCGGGGACGGCGAACTGACCTTGCACACCGACGCGCTGGTGTGGCAGCGCACGGGCGAGGACTGGTCCGGCGTCCGGCTGACCCTGTCCACGGCCCGGTCCGGCGGCCCGACCCTGCCGCCGCGCCTCGTGCCGGACCTGCTGACGCTGCGTGACCGGGACGCCGCCGAACGCCGGACGGTGGCCGTGGAGACCCGCGAGGTGGAACACGCCCGGCTGCCGCTCGACCGGGTGCCGGGCCTGCCCGGGGTGGACGACGGCGGCGAGGCCCGGGTGCTGCGCGCGCCCGATCCGGTGTCCGTGCCGGGCGACGGCCGCGCCCACCGCGTGCCGCTGACCCGGGCGGTCTCGGCGGCGGTCGCCGAGCTGGTGTGCGCGCCGGAGCTGTCGCCGCAGGTCGTGGAGTCCGTACGGTTCACCAACACCTCGGGGCACGCCCTCCTCGCGGGCCCGGTCGAACTGGTCCGGGGCAGCGGCTACACCGGGCGCGGCACCCTGGAGTTCACCGCGCCGGACGCCCCTGCCGATCTGGCGTTCGGCGGCGCGGACGCGTTCCGGGTCCTGCGGGAGACCGAGGAGCGCCGGGAGACGACGGGCCTGACACACCGCACGGTCGTCACACGCGAGGTCACGCTGCGGATCTCGCGGTTCTCCGCGCCGGACGAGCGGGGCGAGCGTGTGGTGACGGTCCGCGAGCGGCTGCCGGTGTCGGAGGTCGCCGAGGTGGAGGTCCGGCTGCGCCGCGACGCCTGCTCCCCCGCGCCGGACGCGGTCGACGACGGAGGCATCGCCCGCTGGGACATCGCCCTGCCGCCGGGCGGACGGCGCACGGTCACGCTCGTGTTCGAGGTGTCGGCGAGCGGCAAGGTCACCGGGTTCTGACGCTCGTACGTACGGTCAAGTGCCGTACGCGGGCGGCCGGTCGGCTCAGTCGACGGGGATGTGGCGCAGCAGGTGCAGTTCTTCGGAGTCGAGGCGGCCCTGGAGGCGGCGCAGGACCGTGTCGTCGATGTCGCCCTGGTCGCGCAGGCGCACGACGACGGCCCGGCGTTCGGCGAGCAGGGCGAGGCGCAGGGCGGTGGCGTCGTCGGTGAGGCGCTGTGGGTGGGTCTCCGGGTCGACGGGGGTGGCCTGGCAGCGCAGCGCGAGGGCGTCGGCCTCGGCCTGGCCCGCGACGCGGATGGCCTCGGCGACATCGGGCGCGGTGTCGAGGCGGTCGGCGAGCGCGGGCAGCGCGGCCAGCGCCTCGTTGATCGAGTCGGACTCGGCGCGCCACTCCTCGCGGGCCACGCCGCCGTCGTGCGGGATGCGCGCCCAGGCGACGACGCGCGGCAGCACGACGGCCTGCGCCATCGTGACGACGATGACGAAACCGGTGACGAAGACGATCAACTCGCGGTCGGGGAAGGGGTGTCCGCCCGCGACGGTGCTCGGCACACCGAGCGCGGCGGCGAGCGAGATGGCGCCGCGGAACCCGGACAGGGCGCTGACGGTGAGCCTGCGCGCCGAGTACGTCGTGCCGGAGGCGCGGGCGGTGCCGCGGCGCAGCACCCGGAAGAGTCCGGCGACGCCGAAGTAGTAGGCGAACCGTACGGCGATCAGCGTCCCGGCGACGCCGGCCGCGGTGGCGAGGGCGTGCGGGAGCTGACCCCCTCTCAGTTCCAGGACGGAGTGGACGAGTTCGACGCCGATGAGGACGAAGAGGGAGCCGTTGAGGAGGTAGGTGGCGACGGTCCAGAAGTGCTGGGCCTGCACCCGGACCTCGGCGCGGACCGTGCGCGGGCCGCTCTGGCTGAGCATGAGCCCGCACACGACGACGGCGACGACACCGGACGCCTCGGCGTACTCGGCGGCGAGGTAGGCGCTGAACGGCGTCAGCAACAGCAGCACCTGTCCGCGCAGCGCGTCCCCCTCGGAGGTCCGCGCCCGCAGCCGCTGTACGAGGCTGCCGACGATGCCGCCGATGAGGGCGCCGCCGCCGTAGCCGAGGACGAACAGCCAGGTGACGTGCGGGACGGTCACGTGCTCGGTGCCGACGGTGACGCCGACGGCGATGCCGTAGACGACGAGGGCGGTGCCGTCGTTGAGGAGGCTCTCGGCGCGCAGCAGGGTGATGTCGCGGCGCGGCAGCAGGCGGGCGACGACACCGACGGCGGTCGCGTCGGTGGGGGCGACGGCCGCGCCGAGCGCCCAGGCGGGGCCCCAGTCGAGGCCGGCGGTGTGGGCGACGCAGGCGACGGCGCCCGCGGAGGCGAGGACGAGGACGGTCGCGGCGAGCGTGACGTCCGTGAGGTGGCGGCGGATCTCGCGCAGGGAGGTGTTCAGGCTCTCCCAGAACAGCAGCACGGGCAGGAACAGCAGGAGCACGACCTCGGAGGGCAGTTCCACGGCGCGCAGCGCCGGGACGACGCCCATGAGGACGCCGAGGGCGAGCAGGACGACCGGCGGGGCGACGCGCAGCCGCTCCCCCCAGGCGTTGCCGAGCAGGACGGCGAACCCCAGCAGCACCACGAGAACCAGGCCCAGCACGACGTGTTTCCTCCCAAGACGCACGGTGTGCCGCTCACGGTACGGCGCCCGGCCCCCGGGAGCGTGCGCGGCGGCCCGGCGGGGGCCGGACGGACCCGGCGGAGCCCCGTACACGCCGGACGGACCCGGCGGAGCCCCGTACACGCGGGACGGACCCGGCGGAGCCCCGTACGCGCCGGACGGTCAGGGCGCGTCCGCCGGGGCGGCCTGGCCGAGCACCTTCGGCAGGAGCGCGGTCAGCGCCGGACCCAGCGGCAGGTCGATCCGGCGGGTGGCCCAGCGGTCGCCCCGGGTGGGCCCCTGGTTGACGATCAGTACGGGGGTGCCGGCGTCGGCGGCGCGGCGCACGAACCGCAGCCCGGACATCACCGTGAGGGACGAGCCGAGCACGAGCAGCGTCGTGGCGGTGTCGACGAGGTCGCCGCAGGCCGCTACGCGCGCGGGTGGCACGTTCTCGCCGAAGAAGACCACGTCCGGCTTGAGGACTCCGGTGCCGCAGGCGTCGCAGGGCACCACGCGGAACTCGCGTACGGCCTCGTCGGGCAGTTCCACGTCGCCGTCCGGGTTGACGCGGGCGGCGCGGTGGCGGTCGGCGACGGCGTCGAACCCGGTGTTGGCCGCGCGCAGCCGTTCGTCCAGGGCGGCGCGTCCGCTGAGGGCTCCGCAGCGCAGGCATACGACACGGTTCAGGCTGCCATGCAGCTCGATCACGCGTTCGGTACCGGCGGCCTGCTGGAGTCCGTCCACGTTCTGCGTGATGGTGCCGGTGACGAGTCCGGCGCGGGCGAGCGCGGCGACGGCCCGGTGCCCCGCGTTCGGCCGGGCGCGGCGCATGGCCCGCCAGCCGATCTGGCTGCGCGCCCAGTACCGCTGCCGCGCCCACTCGCTGTCGACGAACTCCTGGTACGTCATCGGCGTGTGCCGGCGCAGCGAGCCGTGCTCCCCCCGGTAGTCCGGGATGCCCGACTCGGTGGAGAGCCCCGCGCCGCTGAGGACCACGACGCCCCCCGCGCGCACCGCGTCGACGACGGCCGTCGGGTCGGTCGTGGCGGGCGGCAGGTCGGCGGGGGGCTCCCAGTTCAGCGTCGGTCTGATGCGCATGGCAGCAAGCGTACGCAGACGGCGTCCGGAGGTCGGCGTGTCGGCAGCGGCGCCAAAGGCTCGGCGGGCTCCGCAGGGCTTGCGGCGGCCGGCGGGTTCGTACGGCGGCGGGCGGCGGCGCGGAGCTGTTCGCCGAGCAGCCGGACCCGGGGGGCGAACCGGGCGTCGGGCAGCGGCAGCTCCACGTCGTCGTCCACGAACGCCACGGCAGCGGCGACCTGGGCGACGGCCTGTTCGACGCGAGGGCGCGCGGCGCGGGCCGGGGGGTGTTCGCGGAGGAGTTTGCGCAGGATGCGGACGGTCGTCTGGAGGCTGGTGTCGGCGGGTTCGGTCGGGGCCATGCCGGTGAGGCGGGTGGCGCGCAGGTCGGTGTCGGTGGGCAGGGCGTGCGGGGTGTGCCGCTGCCACCAGTGGGCGGGGTCGTGCTCGCCGGCGCTCAGGTGGTGCAGGTACAGGCAGAACGAGGCGAGGTGGTCCTCGGCGCCCGCCGCGTACTGCCACCAGAAGCGGGCGCCGTCCTCGAAGCCGCCGAGGTGGAGGCAGCAGCCGAGGGTGGTGGCGCTCTCCGGCTCGGGGACGAGGCTGTGCCCGAGGAAGTCGGTCAGGTGGTCGGACCCGGCGAGCAGGACGACCGCCTCGCACAGCGCCCCGAGGTCGCGCCGGGCCTCGGTGGCGTCGTCGCCGCGCCGCTCGGCGTCGTCGGCGGGGGGCCCGGCCGGGTCGTACGTGCCCGGCGCGCCGGCCGGGCGGCCGAAGCCGAGGCCCTGGTACGCGAAGTCGTCGTCGCGCAGCCGGGCCCGTGCGAGCAGCTGGTCGAGCGGGTCAAGGGCGTTGCGCATCGCCGTCTCCTTCCTCGGTGGGCCGGCCCGTCGACAGGTGCAGGCCGAGGGTGCGGCGGGCGTGTCGTTCGCCGGAGCGCACCGAGGGCAGGTGCAGGCCGAGGGTGTCGGCGACGGTGTGTTCGTCCAGGCCGTGGAGGTGGCGCAGGATCATGATGTCGCGCTGGAGCTCGGGCAGGGCGGCGATGGCGCCGTAGAGGCGGATCGTCTCGTTGACCTGCCGCGCGCGTGCGCCGGGGTCGCCCGCGCTCTGCCGGAGGTCGCGCAGGGCCTGGGTGGCGAACGCGGCCTCGGTCAGACTCGGCGGCCCGTCGGGGCGGGCGGTGCGTTCCAGGACCGTGCCGCGCAGGATCCGCCAGGCGAACCGGTTGGTGCGGTCGCTCGCCAGCGCCTCCTCCCAGATGATCAGCAGCAGGTCGAACACGTCGGTGACCGCGCGGCGCGCGTCGGCGGGGCGCCGCAGGAAGGTCGCCGCGTAGGCGAAGTAGACCGGTTCGTACGCGACACGGAAGGCGCGGAACGACACGGGTTCGGGGCCGGGGCCGGGGTCGCGCGGGACGCAGGTGGTGATCCAGCGGGTGGGCTTGTGGGCCTCCTTGGCGGCCAGCGCCCAGTGCGCGCGCAGCATGACGATGGAGGCGGGCGGCCAGCCGAGCGCCTCCATCAGCGAGCGCATGAACTCCCAGCGCGGGTAGCGGCCCGCGGCACGCAGCAGTTCGCTGATCTTGGAGCGGGGCCAGCCGGTGTCCCGCTCCAGGTCGTGCAGCGTCCTGCCGCTTTTGCGATACGCCTCGCGCAGCAGCTCGAGGAGCGCCCGCTGCCGGGGCCCGGCTCCCCGCCTGATGGGCCCGAGCGGTCTGCCGGGTCTGCCGGGTCTTCCGGCGTGTCGACTGATCATGGAACGTTCTCTTCTCCCGGTCCCGCCCCGTCTCCCGACAGGCGCGCACGCTCGGTTGGCCGCCCCGAGCCGCACTCCCGCCCCGGGCACGCCCCAGCTTGCAGCGCGCCCGCCCCACCCCGAGGGGGATTCCCGCAACGGGGAACAATGCGCCCGCCGAGCCGTGCTCAGGAGGCAGGGTGCCCCGGGGACCGGAGCGTCAGGGCCGGTGCACGATCCGGGTGCTCGGTCAGGGCCGGCCAGGTCCCGCCTGTTTCTCGGCGAGGTCCGCGAGGAACCGCGGGACGCGGCCCGCGCCGAAGTCGTAGTAGCGGGCCCAGTGCGGCTCGACCGCGATACGGGCCATGCGGTCGTTCAGGGCGCGGCAGTTGCGTTCGAACTCGGCGGCGGTGTCCGCGTCGTAGTTCTTGCGGGCCGCTTCCAGGTACTCCGGGACGACGCCGTCGACGATCGTCAGCCGGGCGATGCCGCGTACGGAGAGGTTCCGCGCGGAGCCGGGGTCGTCGCCCGCGTCGAGGGTGAGGGCGATCTCGGGGCGGGCGGTCAGCGCCGCGACCTTGGGGGCGGTGGCGGCGGTCGCCATGACGATCTCCTCGCCGGTCCAGTGGATGCCGATGGGGATGACGCGGGGCAGCCCGTCAGGCCCGTTGTAGGCGAGCCGGGCCATGGTCGCCCTGCGCAGGAGATCATCGGCGTCGGCCAGTTCACGGGCGATCTGCTGAGGGTCCATGCCGGTCATCCTCCACGCTCGCGCGGCCGTGCGCGGCCCTCCTGCGCGAGTCGGGCGGTGTCGGCCGCTGAGCTGGGCTTTCCCCGGTCTGCGTACGATGAGACGACTGTCGTACGCAGAGGGAGGGGCGGCGCGTGCTCGCTGTCGTGGCCGGGCGGCCGGGGCGGTTCGCGGAGGTGCTTGAGGCGCGTGCGGCGGACGGCCCGGCGGCGCCCTCGGCGGGGCAGGTCGTCGTGCGGATGCTGGCGTCCACGGTGAACCCCTCCGACGCGGTCACCGTCTCGGGCGCGTACGGCTCGCGGACCACGTTCCCGATGGTCCCCGGCTTCGAGGGCGTCGGCGTGATCGAGCGGGCGGGCACCGGGGTACCGGGCGCGGCCGTGGGGCGGCGGGTGCTGCCGCTCGGTTCTGCGGGGAACTGGCAGCGGTTCAAGACGCTCGCCTGGTCCTGGTGCGTGCCGGTGCCGGACGGCCTGCCCGACGAGGTGGCGTGCTTCGCCTACATCAACCCGCTCACCGCGACGCTCATGGTCGAGCGGCTGTGCCCGCCCGGCGCACGGAACGTGGTCGTCACCGCCGCCACGTCCGCCATCGCCGGTCATCTGGCCGAGCTGCTGAACGCGCGCGGGATCGCGCCGGTCGGTGTCGTACGCGGCACACCCGGGCGGGCGCCGGCCGATCCGTCCCGCTGGAGCGCCCTCGTACGGACCTGCGAGCCGGACTGGCCCGCGCGGCTGCGGGAGGCGGTCGGGCCGGGTGGCGCCGACGTGACCTTCGACTGCGTGGGGGGCGAGGTGGGCGGTGACGTGTACAGGGCCACGTCCGGCGCCGGGGTCTTCGTCCACTACGGGCTGCTGTCGGGGTCCCCGCTCCCGGCGGACTGCTGGGCGGGGCGCGGTGCGCGCGTGGAGCTGTTCCGGCTGCGCAATCTCGTCCAGCGGGGCGACGGCGGCCATCTGCCCGCCCTGTTCGTCCCGGTGTTCGACCATCTCCGCCGGGGGCTGTTGCGTACGGCCGTGGGGGCGCGGGTCCCGCTCAGTGGCCTGGTCGAGCATCTGCGGGACGCGGGGAACGGTTCGCCCGGTACGGGAAAGCCGCTCATCGACGTCCAGGCGTGAGCCCCCCGCCTGACACGGCCCCCACCGACTCCGCTCACCGGGCGAGCGCGTGCAGGGCGTCCGCGACCGGCGTGGGGTCCAGGGGGCCCACGTGGGAGGCGCGGGGGAAGTCGCGTACGCGGAAGCGGTTGCCGGGGGTGGCCGCGTCGGCCTCCGCGATCATCCTGTCCTGGAGCGCGGTGGCGATCGTACGGTCCCGGCCGAACCGCAGGTAGGTGCGGGGCACGCGCCCCCAGGTGCCGGCCCGGCCGACCGCGCGGGCCGCGTAGGCGGCGACGGGCTCGTCGGTCTGCATGCCGGCCAGCGTGCGCCGGAAGTCGGCGTCGGGGTGGTCCGCGCAGATCATCTCCTTCAACAGCGCCAGCTCACCCCTGACCCCCGTACGGAAGTTCAGCCGCAGGACGCCGAGCCGGTCCGGGTCGCCCACGGTCAGCTCCACGGGGCTGACGGCGTCCGCGTTCTCGGGCGCGGCCGTGCAGGCGTCCGCCGAGGGCAGCGCACGGCTGGGGCAGAACGCCGCCATGTAACAGATGTGGTGGAGCAGGTGCGGTACCGCGTCGGCGACCCGGCTGACCGACACGCCGCCGAGGCTGTGCCCGGCCAGCACCACCGGCGCGTTCCGCGCGGCCCGGCGGACGATGCCCGTGACCCGCGCTTCGTAGTCGTCGAGGCCGAGGTGTTTCAGCGGGGACGGCTCGACCGCCATCGCCGCGAGGTCCTGCCGCTGGTACGACTCCGGCACGAACGCCTCCGCGCCGTGCCCCGGTTGGTCCACCGTGACGACGCGGTGGCCGCGCAACGCCAGTTCCCGCGCGATCGGCGTCCAGAAAGCGCCGGCGCTGTGCGTGCCATGCACCAGCACGTACGTCACCGGTCCGCGGCGCGGGCCTGAGGCGGCGGCCCGGGCGGAGGCGGGGCCGGTGCCCAGGCCGGCCGCCAGCGCCGCGCCGCCCGCCGCGAGTCCCAGGCCGCGCAGCGCCGAGCGCCGGGTGGTGCCTTCTCGGCCGTCGTTCGTGTGATCCGCCATGGGCACCACGCTAGGAACGGGCGACCGGGCTCACCAGCGGGCCACCACCCTGTTCGGGGGTGAACCCAGGCCCACCCCCGGGCGATCCCCTTTCCCCTCAACTCCCCTTGCGCCACACGGAGATGTGCTTCGCGGAGTCCTCGGTGAAGGGGCTTCCGTCCCAGTCCGCGACGCGGCGTTCGAGGGTGAGGCCGGCGATACGGGCCATGAGGTCGAGTTCGGCGGGCCAGGCGTAGCGGTGCCGGGAGGCGCCGCGGCGGTAGTGGTCGCCGTCGCGGGTGAAGTGGTGCGAGACGAGGATCTGCTCGACGAGGTCGAACGTGTCGAAGCCGAGATGCCGTTCGGACACGTCGAAGGGCACGGCGACCTGGCCGGGCGGCAGGAACCGCAGTGGCGGCACGCCGAGTTCGATGACGAACCGGCCGCCGGGCGCCAGGTGGCGGGCGGCGTTACGGAAGCACTGCACCTGTTCGTCCTGCGTGAGCAGATTCGTGATGGTGTTGTAGACGAGGTAGACGAGGGTGAACTCGCCCGGGACGACCGTGGTCGCCATGTCCCCGATGGTCACGGGGAGCTGCTCGGCGTCGACCTTGCGGCGCAGCACCGCCGCCATGTGGGGCGACAGTTCGATCCCGGTGACCGGCACGCCCCTCGCGCGGAGGGGGACGCCGACCCGGCCGGTGCCGATGGCCAGCTCCAACGCGGGGCCTTCGGCGGCGAGTTCGACGAGGAAGTCGAGGGTCGGGCCGAGGACGGCGGCCGAGTTCATCTCGGTCTCCCCGGCGTCGTAGCGTTCGGCGGTCGCGTGGTCCCACAGTTCACTGCTCGTCACGGGCATCCACTGTGCCGAGCGCGCCGGACCGCTGTCGACCGGTTTTCCGGCGGTCACACCGGGTCGCTCTGACGGCGGTTGGCCTGGAAGCGCGCCTTCTTCTGGCGGTTGCCGCAGGTGTTCATCTCGCACCATTTGCGGGTGCGGCTCTGACTCGTGTCGAAGAACGCGGCGCGGCAGGTCGGGGACGCGCACAGCGCCAGCCGCCCGTCGCGCTCGCTGGAGAGGATGTCGACCGCGTCGCCGGCGATCACCCCGAGGGCGTCCTCGACGCGCGCGTCCGGGCCGAGCCGCCAACGCCGCGCACCCTCGGGCGTGAGGACGGCGGCGGCGCGCCCCTGAACACTGCGTTCGTTGATGATCCGGACCGCCGGCGCGGGCAGCGGCTCGGCCAGCGCGCCCGCGGTCGCGGCGGCATGGATCGCCTCACGCAGTTCCCGGGCGAGGGCGAGCTGGTCGGGGGTGCAGGAGTCCACGGCGAGGCCGCTCACCGCCAGCCAGTCGACCAGCCGGCCCGGCACCGGGATCCGCTCGACGGGCTCGCCGCACCGCTCGGTCAGCGTCGCCGTGAAGCTCGTCGCCAGCACCCTGCCGAGGCGGAACTCGGGAAACTCACCACGCATGGAACCAGCTTAGCCGGTTGCGGCGTACCCGGCCCCCTTGCTAGAACCGTCTAAGCCGGTTCACATCGACGGTGGCCGGTCCCGCGACGCCGAGGAGCCCCCATGCCCCGCCCGAGCACCGCCGCCTCCCCCTTCGAGTCAGGCGCCGCCGCACCCCCCGAGTCGGGCCGCGCCGGCACCGCCGTAGAACCCTTCGTCAGCCGGGTGAGCGACGCCGAACTCGACGATCTGCGGGCGCGGTTGACCGCGGCGCGGCTGCCCGAGCCGGAGACCGTGCAGGGCGCGGGGCCCGGCGCGCGCAGGTGGGCGCAGGGCGTCCCGCTCGCCGATCTCGTGGACCTCGTGGAGTACTGGCGTACCGCGTACGACTGGCGCTCGTTCGAGGCGCGATTGCACGAGATCGGGCAGTTCCGTACGACGATCGACGGGCTCGGCATCCACTTCCTGCACCGCCGTTCACCGCGCGCGGACGCGACACCGCTGCTCCTGACGCACGGCTGGCCGGGCAGCGTCGCGGAGTTCGTGGACGTGGTGGACGCGCTGGCGGGGCCGGCGGACGCGGCGGCGCCCGCGTTCCACGTGGTGGTGCCGTCGCTGCCGGGCTTCGGGTACAGCGACAAGCCGGCCGCGACCGGCTGGGGCACCGAGCGGATCGCCGCGGCCTGGGTGGAGCTGATGCGGCGGCTCGGACACGACAGGTTCGCGGCGCACGGCGGCGACTGGGGCGGCAACATCACGACGGTCCTCGCGGGCCGCTACCCGCAGCACGTACTCGCCGTGCACACCTTGTTCGCGCAGGCTCCGCCCGGGCTGACGACGGAGGGCCTGACGGACACCGAGCGGCGGTGGGCGGAGGAGACCCGCGACTTCTGGCTGCACCGGGCCGCGTACGCGAAACAGCAGGCCGCGCGCCCGCAGACGATCGGCTATTCGCTGGTCGACTCGCCGGTCGGGCTGCTCGCGTGGATCCTCGACAAGTTCGCGGAGTGGTCCGACACGGACGACAGCCCGTTCGAGACGATCTCCCGGGACCGCGTGCTCGACGACGTCAGCCTGTACTGGTTCACGCGCTCGGGCGCGTCGGCGGCCCGGATCTACCACGAGAGCCATGACTCGCTCGACCCCGAGCTGCGCGTCGACGTCCCCGCCGCGGTCACCATGTACCCGCGCGACATCGAGAAGACCCCGCGCCCGTGGGCCGAGCGGCGCTACCGGCGGATCGTCCGCTGGCACACGCCCGAGGCGGGCGGTCACTTCCCGTCGCTGGAGATGCCGGAGTACTTCGTCCGTGACCTGCGCGAAGGACTGGCGGCGGCCCTCGGCGCCTGAGCCCGCGCCGCGCGTCCCCCGTCCCGTCCGACCGGTTGGGGCGGTGTGCCGTGGGGGGTTCTGCGAGTACGTGTGACAGCAGCGCCTTCCGTACGGCTGTGAGCTGCGGTCTCCTCGGCGATGGAAGGCGATGGCACCGGCCGCGGTCCGAACCGGCGCAGATGGGTACCCGGTCTCCGGATGCCGCCCCGCCCGAAAGGGCCGACGGTGGAGAGGGAGCGCGTCCCCGTGCGTGATCCGGGTCCAGGCCGGCACGAAGCACTGGCACGGCGCGAAGGCCGACGCGTGGTTCTCCCACATCGCCTTCCTCACGCCGGGCGACGACGTCCGCAACGAAATGGCTGGAGCCCGTCACCGACGAGGTGTACGGCAAGCTGCCGAAGAACGGAGCGACCGCATGACCGTCCTCGACGAGACCTACACGCTGGCCAACGGTGTCGAGATCCCGAAGCTGGGCCTCGGCACGTGGTTCATCGACGACGACCGGGCGGCCGAGGCGGTCCGCGCGGCCGTCGAGACCGGCTACCGCAACATCGACACCGCGCAGGCGTACGGCAACGAGCGCGGCGTCGGCGAGGGCGTACGCACCGCCGCCGTCCCCCGCGAGGAGCTGTTCGTCTCGACGAAGCTCGCGGCGGAGATCAAGGACCACGGGCGGGCCGTCGAGGCCATCGACGCGTCGCTGGAGACGATGGGCCTGGAGTACGTCGACCTGATGCTCATCCACAGCCCGCAGCCCTGGAACGACTTCCGCGGCGGCGACTACGCCGAGGGCAACCGGCAGGCGTGGCGCGCGCTCGAAGAGGCCCACGAGGCGGGCAGGATCCGCGCCATCGGCGTCTCCAACTTCCAGGAGCGCGACCTGGAGAACCTCGCGCACGGCGCGCGCGTCACCCCGCACGTGAACCAGTTGCTGGTGCACGCGGGCAACACCCCCTCGGCGCTCCTGGAGCACTGCGCCCGGCAGCGGATCCTCGTCGAGGCGTACTCCCCCATCGCCCACGGCGCGATCCTCGATAACCCCGAGGTCCGGGCGATGGCCGAGCGGTACGGGGTGTCGGTCCCGCAGCTCTGCATCCGCTACACCCTGCAACTGGGCACGGTCTCGCTGCCCAAGACCGCGAACCCCGAGCACATGCGCGCCAACGCCGCCGTCGACTTCGTCATCTCCGACGCCGACATGGCCGCGCTGCGCGAACTGCGGGACGTCGACTACGGGGAGCACAGCGCCTTCCCGGTCTACAGCGGCAAGCAGTAACCCGCGCCTCCCCTCTCACGCAGCCGCCCCTCCCCTCCCTTCTCATGGGTCCCCTACGATCACGGCATGACGCGAGCCAGGGACGTGGGGATCGGGGCCGGCTGGGGCCCCGCCGGGGAGTACGACGCGATCACGGACGTGCCCGGGGTGCGCGTCGGGCACAAGACGCTGGTCCGGGGCGACGGCGTACGGACCGGGGTCACCGTCGTCGTCCCGAGGCCGGGGCCCGCGCTGTGGCGGGACCCGGTGTTCGCCGGCTCGCAC
The DNA here is from genome assembly GCF_055639095.1 of Streptomyces sp. NPDC107550. Lineage (NCBI taxonomy): Bacteria > Bacillati > Actinomycetota > Actinomycetes > Kitasatosporales > Streptomycetaceae > Streptomyces > Streptomyces sp. NPDC107550. The sequence continues at coordinate 12,627 of NZ_JBVKBC010000021.1, read as the reverse complement.
ACCCTGAACGGGAACGGCGAGCTGACCGGCCTTGAGTGGGTCCGCGAGGGCGGGCTCCTGGAGACACCGATCGCCCTCACCAACACGCACAGCGTCGGCGTCGTACGGGACGCGCTGGTCGCCCACCAGACGGCGCTGCGCGGCCCCGACGAGGAGTACTGGGCGCTGCCCGTGGTCGGGGAGACCTGGGACGGCCGGCTCAACGACGTCAACGGGCAGCACGTCACCGCGCAAGACCTGCGGGACGCGCTCGACGCGGCCGAGGGCGGGCCCGTCGCGGAGGGGAACGTCGGCGGCGGCACCGGCATGATCGCCCACGGGTTCAAGGGCGGCATCGGCACCGCGTCCCGCGTCGTCGACGACGGCGAGGGCGCCCACACCGTCGGCGTGCTCGTGCAGGCCAACCACGGCACCCGGGACCGCTTCACCGTCGACGGCGTCCGGATCGGGCCCCTGACCACGGACATCCCGCTGCCGGGCGTGCCCGGCACGGCGCCCGGCCCCGGGCGGCTGCCCGACGGGTCCGGCAGTATCATCGCCGTGATCGCCACCGACGCGCCCCTGCTGCCCGACCAGTGCCGGCGCCTGGCGCAGCGGGCCGGCCTCGGCGTGGGGCGGCTCGGCGGGACGGGCGAGCACTGGAGCGGCGACATCTTCCTCGCGTTCGCCACCGGCAACAGCGGGCTCGCGGGCGCGTACGGCACCCCGGCCACCCCGGAGATCCCGCTGCGGATGCTGCCCCACCGCCGGATCAGCCCGCTGTTCGCCGCCGCCGTCGACGCCACCGAGGAAGCCGTCCTGAACGCGATCCTGGCCGCCCGCACGATGACCGGCCGCGGCGGCTTCGTCGCGCACGCCCTGCCCGCCGACCGCCTCCGTACGACCCTCGCCGCCGGTACGTCCCCGAGCGCCCCGCCCGCTACGGGCTGACGAGCCGCGCCACGATGTACGCCAGTGCCGTCGCGCCCAGCGCGCACACGAACGCGGTGCACGCCCGCGGCAGGGCCCCGGCCCGCAGGGGCGTGCCCGCGCGCAGGGCGCGTTCGGTGTCACGGGCGCGGCGGGCCGCGAGGGCGGTCAGGGCGAGCGCCGCCGGGAGCCCCGCCGCGAGGAGCAGGACGGCCGGGCGAAGGTGCTGGTGCGTCATCAGGCGGGCGAGCGCGAGGACGGCGACGGCCAGGGCCAGCGTGGTGCGCCGCCACGCGAGGGCGGTGCGCTCGGGTTGCAGCCCCTTGTCCCAAGGTCCGCGCGGGGGCGGGCAGTTCACCGTACGACCATCAGGACGACGAGGGCGCCCACGACCGTGAGGGCGCCGGTGAGGACGGGGGCGGCGCGGAAGCGGGGCAGGGGGCGGCCGGTGCGCAGGGCGCGTTCGGCGCCGGACCAGCGCAGCAGGGCGGTGACGGCGCAGCCGATGCCGCACACGACGAGCAGGACAGCCAGGATGTCGCGCTGCGTGGTGTGCGCGGTGAACGCCTCGATGCCGACGCCGCCGGCCATCAGGGCGAGGGCGGTGCGCTGCCAGGCGAGGAAGGTGCGTTCGTTGGCGAGGGTGAAACGGGGGTCCGGTTCCTCGCCGTCGTCGTAGAGGGAGGGGCGGGGCATGGCGGTGCTTTCGGGACGGGGCCGTGCCCCGCGCCGGGTGAGGGCACGGGGCACGGCGGTCGGGAGGGCGGGCGGCCGGCCGGGCGGGCGGGCGGGCGGTCAGGGGGTCGGGGTCAGGCGGTCTGGGGTGTGCGGGCCGGTTCGGGTGCGGGCTCGGGGGCGGCTTCCGGGGCCGGGTCGGCGGCCGTGGGGTGGTCCTGCGCCGGTGCGGGCAGGGGGTTGGCGCCCGCTTCCGCCGCCTCCAGGTCCTCCTCCACGTTGTTGAGGTCGGCCAGCATCGACTTCGAGAAGCCGAAGAAGTACGTCACCGCGCAGGCCACGCCCGCCGCGACGAACCAGGCGCCCGTGTAGATGAGAGCCGCCGGGCCGATGCCCTTGCTGCCGTCGAGGAGGGGGACGAGGACGAGTCCGGCGGGGCCGATGGCCGTGGAGCCGGTGCTGACGCCGAGCTGGCTGAAGAGGCCCACGATGCCGCCGCCGACGGCCGCGCCGATCCCGGCGGTGATGAAGGGACGTACGAGGGGCAGCGTCACCCCGTAGATGACGGGTTCGCTGACGCCGAGGGCGCAGGTCGGCAGGGCCGACTTGATGGTGCGGCGCAGCGCCTTGTTGCGGCGGGCGCGGAAGTAGACGGCGAGGGCGGCACCGGCCTGGCCGCCGCCGGCCATGGCAAGGATCGGGTAGAGGGCGCTGTAGCCCTGCTGCTCGATGAGGGTGGTGTGGATGGGGATGAGGGCCTGGTGCAGCCCGAGCATGACGAGGGAGGAGAACAGGCCGCCGAGGATGACGCCCGCTCCGACGCCCGCGTGGGTGAGGAGCCAGGTCGCGCCGTCGCCGATACCGCCCGCGATGGTGCCGGCGAGCGGCATCAGGAGCAGGAGCGCGACGAGGCCGGACAGGAACACGGCGATGGTGGGGACGAGCAGCACCTGGAGGGCTTCGGGCACCCAGCGGCGCGCCCAGCGTTCGAGGTAGGCGCAGAGGACGGCGGCGCCGAGCGCGCCGAGCACTCCGCCCTGGGCGGGCTTGAGTTCACCGAAGAACGTGCTGGTGATGTCGGCGACGCCGGGGTAGACGACGATCGCGGCGACGGCCCCGCCGAGGATGGGTGTGCCGCCGAACTCCTTGGCCGCGTTGTAGCCGACGAACACGGCGATCAGGGACATGAAGCCCTGGGCGAGCGCGGTGGTGATGGGGATGACGCCGGACAGCGCGTCCGAACCGCTGGACAGGGCTATGGAGTTGAGGATGCCGCCGACGCCCGCGATGACACCGCACGCGATGAGCGCGGGGATCAGGGGCACGAAGATGTTGGCGATCTTCCGGATGAACAGCTTGCCCTTGGTGGCGTTCTTCTGCTTCTGCGCGGCCTTCATCGCGGCGCCCTTGGCGGCGAGCGCGTCCGGGGAGGCATCGGCGGCGGGGGCCGAGCCGCGCTCCTCGTCGACGAGCCGGCCGAAGGCGGTGGCGACCTGTCCGACGGCGGCCGGGCCGAGGACGATCTGGTACGTGTCGTCCTCGACGACACCCATGACCGCCGGGTGGTCCTTGATCTGCTTGGCCTGGATCAGTGCGGGGTCCGCGATGCCGAGGCGCAGCCGGCTGATGCAGTTCGCCACGGAGGTGACGTTGTCCGCGCCGCCGACCAGGGAGAGCAGGTCGTGAGCGGTCTGCGTGTGCTTGTCCATGATGGTGCTGCCGTTCCGTACGTCGTTGGGGGAAGGCCGGTCAAGGGGTGAGCAGCGCGGCGTGCAGGGCGTCGCGGAGGTGGCCGTCATGCGCGGCGAGGAGGCGGGCGGCTGCGGGGCCGTCGACCCCGCCGAGGATGACGAGGATCGCGTTCTTCACCTCCCCGTCACTCGCGGCCAGGGCGTCCTCGATGGTGGCGTCGTCGGCGCCGGTGGCCAGCGAGACGATGCGGCGGGAGCGGGCGCGCAGCTTCTCGTTGGAGGCCCGTACGTCGACCATGAGGTTTCCGTAGGTCTTGCCGAGCCGGATCATGACCACGGTCGACAGGGTGTTGAGGACGAGCTTCTGGGCGGTGCCCGCCTTCAACCGGGTGGATCCGGTGAGGAGTTCGGGCCCGACGACGACCTCTACGGGGAGGTCGGCGGCGGCGCCGAGTTCGGAGCCGGCGTTGCAGGCGAGGCCGATGGTGAGGGCGCCGACCTCGCGGGCGTACCGGACGCCGCCGAGCGCGAAGGGGGTGCGGCCGGAGGCGGAGATGCCGACCACGGTGTCGTCGGGGGTGAGCCCGAGTGCGCGCAGGGCGCTCTCGGCGGCGTCCGGGTCGTCCTCGGCGCCCTCGACGGCCTTCAGCATGGCGTCCAGTCCGCCCGCGATGACGCCGACGACCTGGCCGGGGGCGGTGTTGAAGGTGGGCGGGCACTCGGCGGAGTCCAGGACGCCCATGCGGCCGGCGGTGCCCGCGCCGACGTGGATGAGGCGTCCGCCCCGGCGCATCCGCTCGGCCACCGCGTCGACGGCGGCAGCGAGTTGGGGGGCCGCGTCGGCGAGGGCGGCGGGCACCTTGGCGTCCTCCGCGTTCATGGTGCGGATGATCTCCTCGGTGCCGAGCCGGTCGATCTCGGCCAGTTCGGGGCGGTGCGCCTCGGTGGCGAGAGTGTCGAGCTGCGCGCGCAGGTCGCCGTAGGGGGCGGTGGCCTGCTGGTCGGTGACGGTCATGGCGACGCTGCCTTCTGGTGGGTGGGCCTGATGGGTGGGGGCCTGGGTCACAGGCGGGGGGCGGTGGCGCGGTGGCGGGGGCTGACGGCCTGGAACGAGGCGGCGAGGCCGCGTTGGGCCGTGGCGTGGTAGGTGCGCTGCGCGGCGGCGGTGAACAGGCAGTCCACGACGAGGAGTTGACTCGTACGGCTGCTCATCGACGCGGAGCGCAGGTCGCTGCCCTGGGCGGCGGCGGTGGCGAGCACGTGGTCGGCGTAGTGCGCGACCGGCGAACGCGGGGTGCTGGTGAGGGCGATGGTGGTGGCGCCGTTGGCGGCGGCCTTGCGCAGCGGGTCGACGACGTCGGCGGTGGTCCCGGAGTGGGAGATGGCGAGGGCGACGTCGGCGTCGGTGAGCTGCACGGCGCTGGCGAGGGCGCGGTGGGCGTCGCTGTGGGCGTGGGCGATGAGGCCGATGCGCATCAGCTTCGCGGCGAGGTCCTCGGCGACGCCGCCGGAGGTGCCGACGCCGTACACGTCGATGCGGCGGGCGCCGACGAGGGCGGTCAGGGCGGCGTCGAGCTGCTCGATGTCGAGCTGGACGGCGGTGTCGGCGAGGACCTGCCGCTCCTCCTGGGCGAGCTTGGCGACGACCTGCTCCAGCGGGTCGTCCAGAGCGACGCCGCCCACGGTGTCGGTGCCCTGGGCGTCCTCGACGCGCTGCTGTGCGGCGAGTTCGACGAGGGCGGTGCGCAGCTCGCGGTAGCCCGTGTAGCCGAGGAGGCGGGCGGTGCGTACGACGGTGGTCTCGCTGGTCCCGGTGTGCTCGGCGAGTTCGCTCACCGTCCGGCGCGAACAGCCTTCGGCGTCGGCGATCAGCGCCTGCGCGACCTGCTGCTGCGACTGGGCCATGCCCGGCAGCAGCGTGCGGACCTTGGCGGTCAGGGCGTGGTGGTGGCCGCCGACCTGGGTAGTAGTTTCTGCCGCGTTCGTCCTCATACGGCGAAACTAACTACCGCCGAGCACCTGAACGGGGGGTCTTTGGACCTCTGACGTGCGGTGAAGGTCCTGCGCGTACGGGAGTGCCGACCGCCGGGGCGGTGGGCCCTGCGTACCGGTGCGGCCGGGGGGCTGGCGGCGACCGGTCCGAGGGGCGGGGCGGGCCGGTGTGATCAGTCGCTTCTCTGTAGGCCGTTTCGCGCAGCGCGCGGGGGCCCGCCCGCCCGCTGACCGGGTGCTCCTGCCCGCTGACCGGCCTGTCGCGGGGAGCGCCGGTGGCGTTGCTGCTAGCCATGCTGCCCATGAAGCAAAGGCTCAGATCTTCCTCCCCGCGGCACGGCAGAGCCGTGCGGTTCGCCGTCGCGGTGGCGCTCTCGCTGAGCGTCGGCTCCGGCGCGGCCGCTGCCCTGACCCCCGCCGCCTCCCCGACCGCGGGGCCCCGGGCGGGCGGCAGCCCGCTCGTCGAGGAGACGTTCACCCGGGCGAGCGCGCCCGACTTCACCGGTGTCGGCTCCGCCTGCCTCACCGGCGCTCCCGGGGCGGCGGCGCCCGGCCCCGGCGGGCTCGCGCTGGGTGGCTGCCCGGACGGTGTCGGGCCGGTCCCGCCCCCGGACGCGGACCCGCGCGGCTATCTGCGGCTCACCGACGCGTCCAACGACCAGTCGGGCGCCGTGCTCTACAACCACGCCCTGCCCGCCGACCACGGCCTCGACGTCACGTTCGACCAGTGGCAGTACGGCAGCACCACACCGGCGACGCCCGCCGACGGCATCTCGTTCTTCCTCGTGGACGGCGACACGGACCTGAACCACCCCGGAGCGTTCGGCGGCAGCCTCGGCTACGCGCAGAAACTCCCCGACGACAACCCCTCGGCCGCTTTCCTGCCCGGCGTGGACCGCGGGTATCTCGGGGTCGGCCTGGACGTCCTCGGCAACTACTTCGGCGACTGGGAGCACCGCGGCAACGGCTGCGCGAACCGCTCCCCCGCCGGCACGGGCTTCCGCATCCCCGGGCCCGGCGCGAACATGGTCACGCTGCGCGGTCCCGGCGACGGCATCCAGGGCTACTGCTTCCTCAAGGCCACCACGTCCAACACCGGCACCACGCCGCCGTGGCCCTCGACGCTGCCCGGCACGCTCCAGGGCCCGCTGACGGAGCTGCCGCCGGGCGCCGGACCCGCCGAGGCGGAGACCGCGCTCGAACCGTCGCGCCGCCGGGTCCACGTCCAGATCACCCCGGCGCCGAACCCCGTGCTGACGGTGTCGGTGGACTTCAACGACGGGCGCGGATCCCAGCAGGTGCTGACGACTCCGGCGCCCCAACCGGTGCCGGACACCTACAAGTTCGGGTTCGCCGCCTCCACCGGCCTGTTCACGGACGTCCATCTGATCCGCAACGTCGCCATCGCCACGGACCGCCCGCTGCCCCGGCTCGACCTCGTCAAGCAGGTCCGCCGGCCGCTCCCCGGCGACCTCGTCGAAGGCTCCCGCGTGCCGTACGACTTCGTGGTCACGAACTCGGGCGGCACCGACCTCACGGACCTCACCGTCGACGACCCGAAGGTCGGGCCGGTGTCCTGCCCCGTGAGCACGCTCCCCCCCGGTGAGACGGTCACCTGCACCGCCACGTACACCGTGACGGCCGAGGACGTCGAACGCGGCAGCATCGACAACACGGCCACGGCACAAGGCCGTTCGGGCGACGACACCGTGACGTCACCGCCGTCCTCGGAGACCGTGCCGATCGAGAAGCCGTCCGGCATCTCCGTCGAGAAGAAGGTCGCCACGCCCGGCCCGTACGCGGTCGGCCAGACGGTGACGTACACGTACACCGTCCGCAACACGGGCGGCACCACGCTCACCGATGTCGGGGTCCACGACGACCACGTCACGGATGTCACCTGTGAAGCGACGACGCTCGCCCCGCAGGGCCGCCCCGGCGACAGCACCACGTGCACCGGGGAGTACACGATCAGCCAGGCCGACGGCACGGCCGGTTCCGTCACCAACACCGCCACGGCGACGGGACGGTCCGACGACCGGACCGTGACCTCACCCCCCACCGACGCGACGCTCCCGGTCGGCGCGCCCCATCTCACCCTGCACAAGCGGGCGCAGCCGGGCGGCCCGTTCGGCGTCGGGGACAGGGTCCGCTACACGTACACGGTGACGAACACCGGTAGCACGACGCTGCACGACGTCCTGGTCGCCGACGACCGTGTCGCCCGCGTCACCTGCGAGGCCACGACACTCGCCCCCGGCGACAGCACCACCTGCCACGGCACCTACACCGTCACCCACGCCGACCTCGCCGCCTGCGACCACGAGCGGGCCGGGGCCGGGAAGCGGTGCACCGTGACCAACGTGGCGCGCGCCGCCGGCACCGACCCCTCGGGCCACCAGACGGCGAGCGACCCCGCGCGGGCCACGATCAAGATCATCGGCAAGGGCCACCCCTGCGAGCCCGACGGATACGGCTACGCCGCCCGACACCACCACCCCTGCCCCACCCACCCCTGACCCACCCACCCGGCGCGGCCTCCCCTCCCCCAGGGCGAGGCCGCGCCGCCATGTCCGGGCACGGCCGGGTCCAGGACCGCGACTCTGGCCGCTGGTCTGGGTACCCGTATCGGGCCGGCCTGCCGGCGTCGGACACCGCTGTCGATCATGTCCACGACCGGAAGTTCGCACGCACCCGCCGGGCGAAGGGCACGACGAGAGGAGAGACTGGGGTCATGCCGCACACAGCGCTCATCGTGATCGACATGCTCAACACGTACGACCACGAGGACGCCGACACGCTCGTGCCGTCCGTCCGTAAGGCCCTGCCCGGCATCTCCGACCTGCTCAAGCGCGCGCGGGACGACGGGGCCCCCGTCATCTACGTGAACGACAACTTCGGGCGGTGGCGCTCCCACCACGGAGAACTCCTGGAGGCCGCACTCGCGGGGCGGCACTCGGAACTCGTCGAGCCGATCGCCCCGGACGAGGAGTCACTGTTCGTCGTGAAGGCCCGGCATTCGGCCTTCTACGAGACACCCCTCGCCTACCTCCTGGGGGACCTGAAGGTCGAGCGCCTCGTGCTGTGCGGGCAGGTCACGGAACAGTGTGTGCTGTACTCGGCGCTGGACGCCCACATCAGGCACTTCGAGGTCGTCGTCCCCCCTGACGCGGTCGCACACATCGACGCCGAGCTCTCCGACGCGGCGCTGCGGATGATGGAACGCAACATGGGCGCCGTGCTGTGTGCCGCCCAGGACATCGCCTTCGACACCGCCCCCTGACCCCGCGCCCGGTCTCACGGATACTGACGGGCTCTACGCCCCCGAACCAGCCCGGCTCAGAGATCAGACCGGTGGGGAAACGTTCCGGGAGGCGGATCGCTTGGCGGACCACAGCCTCGCACACCGGACCGGCGCCGGGTTTCGAGCGGGGCATCACGGTCACACGGCCCGAGCGATGTTCCGCTCGTCGGCCACTGCGGTAACGGGTCTCGATCAGGACGTCGCGCTCCCACCTCCGACCTCTCGCCTCCCACCTGACGAAAGGCTGAGCGCAGACGTGAGCATGAAGACAGACCGATCGGCGCCCGACGCTCAGCCGGCCTCACTCAAGCGTGTGCTGGGGACGCCCCTGCTGTACTTCTTCATCCTCGGCGATGTCCTCGGCGCCGGCGTCTACGTCCTGATCGGGCAGGTGGCCGCCAAGTCCGGCGGCGCGGTATGGGTCCCGCTGGTGGTGGCTCTCGGTCTGGCGCTGCTGACCGCCGCCTCCTACGCGGAGCTCGCCACGAAGTACCCCCGCGCCGGCGGAGCCTCGTACTACACCACTCTCGCCTACGGGCCGTTCGTCGGCTTCTTCACCGGGTTCTGCATGCTGGCGGCCGGGATCGTCTCCGTCGCCGCGCTGGCCCGGGGCTTCGGCGGCACCTACCTCACCGCCTTCGTCGACCTGCCCGTCGCCCTCGTCGCCGTCCTCTTCCTCGCCGCGCTCGCCCTCCTCAACGCCCGCGGCATCAGCGAGTCCACCCGCGCGAACGTGGTCGCCACCTGCATCGAGAGCAGCGGCCTCCTCCTCATCATCGGTCTCGGCGTCTGGCTCGTCGTCCGAGGCGACGGTGACCCGGCACGGCTGGTCCAGCTCGGCACGCCCGATCACGGCCCCGTGGCCGCGGCGCTGAGTGGCGCGGTTCTCGCCTACTACTCCTTCGTGGGTTTCGAGACATCCGTCAATGTCGCCGAGGAGACCCGCGACCCGCGTCGTACGTACCCGCGTGCCCAGTTCGGCGCCCTCGGTACGGCCGGACTCATCTACGCGGCGGTGGGCGCGGCCGCCTCCGCCGCCATCCCCACCAGCGTCCTGGCCGGCTCCGACGGGCCGCTCCTCGAAGTGGTGCGAGCGGCCGGTGCCGTGCCCGAGTGGCTGTTCTCCGCGATCGCCCTGGTGGCGGTGGCGAACGGAGCGCTGCTCACCGGGATCATGTGCTCGCGGCTCGCTTTCGGCATGGCCCGCGAACGTCTGCTGCCCGCGTTCCTCACCCGCGTACTGCCTCAGCGCCGCACCCCGTGGGCGGCCATCGCCACCACCACGGCACTGTCCCTGGTCCTCGCCCTCACCGGTGACATCGAGACCTTGGCCGCCACGCTGGTGCTCCTTCTGCTGGTCGTCTTCTTCACCGTGAACACCGCCGCCCTCGTCCTTCGGCGCCGCGAGGGCTCCGGAAACCAGGACCATTTCCGCGCCCCAGCCGCGATCCCGGCCCTGGGGGCGCTCTCCTGCGTCCTGCTCGCCACCCAGGTCGACGGCGCGGTCTGGATCCGCGGACTCGCCCTCCTCGCCGTGGGAGCCGTCCTGGGACTCGTCGCCACCGCGTCCGCACGCCGCAGGGCCACGGCCGTACCGGGCACGGGCACGGGCGCGGGCACCGACGCGGACTGACAGGCCGCCGAAACACGCCTCACTCCGCCCGGGCCGGCTCACCGAGAAGGCATGCCCCTTACCCAGAAACGGACGAGGGCCGGTGTCGGATCTCTCCGACACCGGCCCTCGTCTGCGACTTCGTAAAGTCGGGACGACAGGATTTGAACCTGCGACCCCTTGACCCCCAGGAGTGAGGGTCGAGGGGATTTTCTGGATATAGCACGCTAAGTCTCGCCGTAGACAGTGTGTGCGTCGACCCGTCGTGCACCAGTGCGCACGCCGTGTGGTCCCCATCTGGTCCCCAGCTCAGCGGCGGGCCTCCCCGCCGCAACGCGGATTGAGGAGCCGCAAAGTGGTCGACGCCTGGCGACGAACAGGCACGCATGACGGTGGATTCCAGTCCGGGACACACGTTCGTCGCGGCCATGAACACGGTCTGCCACAGAAGACCGAGAGTGCCGGTCGGCCGCGGCGCGACTACGGTCACCGACATGTCGAGACCGCTGACGAGACACGACTGAGGCTCGGCACCTGTTGCACCGCGCAGTCGGCATAGATCATCGCCTCCACACGACGGGTCACCACCCGCCCGCGTCTCGGCAGTGCGCGCGATTTCGGGCGCATGTACGGGCAGGCTCGCTCGCCTTCCTGGCCTCCTACCTGGTCAACTCCAGACAGCAAATCCGTGTACAGGGCACCGGTCCCCAGAGCTGGTCCCCAAGCCAACACCCTCGAATTCTGCCCCTTGACGAAGGGAGCGCTTCATCACGGACGAGGCGGATGGGACTCCGGCACCACCACCATCCCGATCTCCTCGCTCGGCTCCCCCGCCATCACCGGGGAGCGCGTCCCGTTCTGCACGGACTGCCCGCGCATCCCCGGCGACGTCCCTGGCCCGGCACATGCCCGACCAGGCGTGGGTGGATGACACGGTCCGGGTCTAGAGCGAAGACCGCCCGTACGTCATCGCGAAGGTGTACACCCGGTTCCCCAAGGGAGGCGGAGGCGTCGTCATCCCGCCGAGCTGGATCGAGGCCGCCATCTCCTTCGACCCCACCGGGGAGGGCTGGCACCGGATCTGCGACCTCGGCCTCAACAACGGGACCGCCGCCCACACCGTCAAGGTCAGCTGATACGGCCACTCATCTGACGGCCCGTTGACTCTCGCGAGCAGCGGGCCGTCCCGCACCGCCTTTTCACAACGACACAGGTTCCCTATCAGTTGCCAGAGGCGCATGAAGTTCCACGTCTAAGCGCACACCGTCGTACTCGAGCTTCTGTCGTTGCTGTCCTTCCACCGCGAAGCCGGCAGCGCGAGCCACACCGCATGAGGCGGGATTATTCACCGATGCCCAAGCTCCAGCCGGAAGAGTTCGGCATCGTCGAAAGCCCAGCGGCCACAGCACAGCAGGCACGGGAAGCTATGCCCTGGCCACGTGCCGTTGCCGTCGTCCAGTAGGACACCCATCCAACGGCATGACGCCGATCCACCGAGCCGACGCATACCTGACCGAGAACGAGGCCACCATCGGCGGCGGCGAAGGAATAGGCAGAATCCGCAACCCATTGGTCGCCACGAGCCGCTATCCACCGCTCAGCAGCCTGCACAGAGTCAACCGGCTCGACGGACTGTCCACGCATGAGCGGATCCGCGAATGCGGTCATCATTGCCAAGGCATCCTCAGTCGTCCATCTCCGCAACACCAGGCCAGAGGAAGCATCTACACGATCACGCACACTGAGGCCCGACGAAATGGCCCAGCTCCTCCAGGACACCTTCAGTCAGAAGGTCGCTGCCCTCATCGCCGGCGTTGAGGACCCGAAGCAGGTCGGGCGATGGGCCCGGCAGCAGAACACGCCCCGCATCGACTCCGAGAACCGGATGCGGTCCGCCTGCCAGGTCTTCACCTTCATCTCCAGCTGCGAGAACCAGCCGTCGCCCGCGCCTGGATGTTGGGGATGAACCCGCAACTCGACGACAGCTCGCCGATCGAGGCCATCGCCGAAGGCCGGTTCAAGGACGCGATGGCGGCAGCCCGCTCATTCCCACGGCGACCTCTGACGCACGCGCATGCGTTAGGTGAACATCTGTGGGGCACCTCCGCTCGCACGGAGAGAACGTCGCCGAGGACCAGGCGGAAGAGGTTGGCCTCGGGGCACCTCCGCTCGCGCGGAGAGAACACGCTCGTGCAGCCCGCCTGTTCCAGTTCCTGCGGGGCACCTCCGCTCGCGCGGAGAGAACCTTCACGAGCTGGGCATTCAAAGGATATTTGCTGTTCCTTGACCTTTGGCTCGTTCGAAGGCTACGAGGGTGAGGCCATCGAATTCGATCGGATTGCGACGCTAAGGTCCAGCGGTGTGGAAGACGAAACCTTGTTCGTTGGCAGCGGGATAGACCAGGACTGCGTTTCCGTCGGAGAGACAGGCCGTGAGGTTGTTCC